>DIVP01000151.1 GCA_002422465.1 Peptococcaceae bacterium UBA6129
TGCAGTATCAAAGCAGAAATTGTCGGCAGGGATGAGCGCGACGAAGGTTTAAGAAACCTCCTGAATTTTGGACATACCTTTGGACATGCACTTGAAGGGGCGACTGCGTTTAAAAAATACCGTCATGGCGAGGCGGTGGCTATTGGCATGACGGGAGCCTTATCCCTCGCACAGAATCTCGACTTGATTGATGCAGAAGTTGCCGAGAGGGTCAAGAACCTTCTGATAGAATGGGAATTGCCGGTCTCGTTTCCCGCTGGCTTACTGAATGAAGTGCTTGTACATCTGAACCACGACAAAAAGATCACCGGCAAGCAATTGTTCTTTGTTCTTCCGGATTCGCTTGGACATGCTGTAATGAAAAGCGGCTTTAACGAAGAGTTGCTGAGGCAATCATTGATTAAATTGACAAACAACTAGACCGGTTTTTTATAATACCTCTGTTATATCTAAACAGAGGTATTATTATTTTCAGCCCGGAAGAAAAACTCTCATGAGTCAAGTGCAGCAAGCCCATAAAGAATACAAAAGCCATCATACAGTATACTTTAGTATAATATTGTATACATGCGTTTCGCCCCTGTACTTTGACAGAATCGTATTGTAAGATAACACGTAAGAAAGTTATAAATATTGTTATACATTTATGATCGTAGTATTTATTTAAAAATTAATAGTATTTGAGGAGGGTAAAATTAGAATGAGTCAGTGGTCAAAAACAAACGATGTTCTTGGTACGGCAAACAGGGGAGATGCGGCGGAATCGGGGTTATGTACATTATGCAGAGCCGATTGCCAGGGTAAATGCGAAACATTTCTTTCGAGCATGGTTGGCAGAAAACTCTTATATCCCAGAGATTTTGGCAGAATCACAGCCGGTGCTCAGAATACCACACACGTTGGCGTTTCCTATAATTCGTTGAGAATTAACGGTTATAACTACGGAGCAAACGGACTGCCACAGGGAGTTTCCAACTCAGCCGATGATTGTATTTTCCCGAACGTCAGTCTTGAGACGGAATTTGGCAGCGCGGTGAAAACTAAGTCCAAAATTCCTATCATGACAGGCGCTTTAGGTTCAACGTTTATCGCCGCAAAATACTGGAGTTCATTCGCTATTGGCGCCGCTCTGGTAGGTATCCCGATTGTAGTTGGTGAAAACGTTGTCGGTATTGATAAAGAGGCTGTTATTGAAAACGGCAGAATCAAAAAAGCCCCCGAACTCGACAGGAGAATAGATACATACCTGCGTTATTATGACGGGTATGGCGCGATCATTGTTCAAATGAACGTTGAGGATACGAGAAACGGCGTTGCGGAGTATGTTATTGAGAAATACGGCGATAAAGTCATCATCGAGCTCAAATGGGGACAAGGCGCTAAATGTATAGGTGGAGAAATTCAGGTAACAAGTATCGAGTATGCTGCTTTCCTGAAGAACAGGGGCTATGTTGTTGATCCCGATCCGACTTCACCGGAAGTTCAAGCTGCTTTCAAGAGCGGCGCAATCAAATCTTTTGCCAGACACAGCAGATTAGGCTATACAGATATGTCTTCGACAAATCAGGTCCAGGAAAATTTCATGAGTGCCGTTGCCTATTTACGCAAAATCGGCTATAAGAGAATATCGCTGAAAACCGGATCCTACGGGATGGAAGCTTTAGCTATGTCCATCAAATATGCCTCCGATGCTAAAATGGATCTCTTAACCATTGACGGCGCCGGTGGCGGAACAGGTATGAGTCCGTGGAACATGATGGAAAACTGGGGTGTTCCGTCAGTCAATACTCCTGCACTCCAAAGCAATTGAATATGCAACGATTCTTGCGGCGAAGGGGCAAAAGGTTGTTGACTTTGCACTAGCCGGAGGTCTGGCACGCGAAGACCATATCTTCAAAGCCTTAGCTTTGGGCGCTCCGTTTACAAAAATAATTTGCATGGGCAGAGCTACAATGATACCGGGCTTCTTGGGTTCAAATATTGAAGGCGTTATCAAGCCCGAAAAGAGAGAAGAACTTAATGGCAACTGGGATAAACTAGCCGGTTCCGTTGCCCAGATTGGCAGCAAGCCCGAAGAGATTTTTGCGGGATATTATGACGTGCAGAAGAAAGTCGGCGCAAGCGAAATGAAGAATATCCCTTATGGCGCAATTGCTATGTGGACTCTGTCCGATAAACTCGCAGCAGGTTTGCAGCAGTTGATGGCCGGCGCTAGGAAATTCACGGTCAGCCAAATAGCCAGAACCGATCTGTTCTCCGGTAACAGGGAAACTGAAATGGAGACAAAAATACCTTTTATTGCAGATGTACAGGATGAAAGTGCGAAGAAGGTATTAAACTCCTAACAACCCGCTAGATACCCTGTCGAAGAAAAATAAAGGCTAACGCATAAATAGAGTATCAAGGCCAGCTTTAAGAAGAGTTTGAACAACGCATATATAAAAGCATACAGAAGGGTATTAATAAAAGGGGGCGTACCAGAAGCAAAAACTTCCGGAACGTTCCCCTTTTAATTCAAAATGCATATTACTATTAACTAATAAAAATAGTGAAAAATAGTGAAATATAAAATATATCTTGCCTTCTAGGCGCGGGAATAATAAAATAACTTGGTGGGTTTGCAATTTAGGGAGGAATTTAAAAGTGCGACACGATTTTATACGTAATATTGCCATCATAGCTCATGTAGATCATGGCAAAACGACACTCGTTGATAAGATGCTCATGCAAGCAGGTGCATTTCGTGAAAACGAGCAAATTATCGAGAGGGTTATGGATTCCAATGATCTTGAGCGCGAGAGGGGCATTACAATCCTGGCCAAGAACACATCTATCAAATATGGCGAGTATACGATAAATATCATTGATACACCTGGTCACGCCGATTTTGGCGGTGAGGTCGAACGGATAATGAGAATGGTGGACGGCGTTTTACTTGTCGTAGACGCTATGGAAGGCTGTATGCCGCAAACCAGGTTTGTCCTGCGCAAAGCCTTGGCGCTTAATGTCGTTCCGGTTGTAGTAGTGAACAAAATGGACAGGGAAAATGCGCGACCCGGCGAAGTGGTCGACGAGGTCCTCGATTTGTTTATCGATCTGGGCGCACCCGAGGAACTCTTGGATTTTCCGATTATCTATGCCTCGGCCATAGCCGGGCAGGCTTCCAAGACACCTGATGAAACGGGAGAAAACCTGGATCTGCTTTTCAAAGCGATTATTGAGCATATTCCAGCCCCGAGCGGGGAACCGGACGGACCGTTGCAAATGCAGGTAACGCTGCTGGATTATAGTGATTATCTGGGACGGATTGCTATCGGCACTATCCAAAGAGGCACAATCAAAAATGGGTCTACCGTACTCGTCGTACGTAATAACGGCAGCTCGGAGTCTTTCCGTATCAGCAAGCTTTATGGTTTTGCCGGTTTAAACCGTGTCGAGATTGAAGAAGCACAGTCCGGTGAAATTGTAGCCGTTGCAGGGCTTGGCAAGATTAGTGTCGGGGATACTATCTGCGCTATTGATGCACCCGATCCGCTTCCCTATTTAAAAATTGATGAACCGACCCTGCAAATGAGCTTTCTTGTGAATGATTCGCCGTTCGCCGGTCTCGAAGGGGACCCGGTCACGTCAAGAAAGCTGGGGCTTCGGCTCGTGAAGGAAACGGAGACAGACGTTTCGATGCGTGTTGAGGAGACCGACAGCCCTGAGATATTTATTGTTTCCGGAAGGGGCGAGCTCCATCTGGCCATTCTCATCGAAACGATGCGCCGCGAGGGTCTGGAGTTTCAGGTTTCGAAACCTCAGGTAATTTATCGTGAAATTGACGGAGTTCTGCATGAGCCCTTTGAGTATCTAGTCGTTGATGTCCCGGAAGAGTATGTTGGCGCGGTCATGGAAAAGCTGGGCGCACGCAAGGGCGACCTGTTGGATATGCTCAATAACAGTGGTCAGGTACATCTGGAGTATTCCATTCCCGCACGGGGGTTGGTCGGTTTTCGGACCGAATTTCTGACAGACACCAAGGGTTATGGCATCATGAACCATACCTTCGATTCATACAAACCTGCCAAAGGAGAAAGCGGCGGGAGAAGGAACGGGGTTCTGATAGCCTGGGAAACGGGGACCACTCATACGTATGGCATGTTTGCGGCGGAAGAAAGAGGGATGTTGTTTATTGCACCGGGTACCGAGGTTTATGAAGGGATGATTGTCGGCGAAAACAGCAGGGAACAGGACATTGTTGTCAACGTCTGCAAAGAGAAGGCCCAGTCAAACGTCAGATCCTCGACTAAGGACGAAACGGTCAGACTCAAAGCCGCCCGGAGCTTAAGCCTCGAACAATCGCTTGAATACCTTGCTGATGATGAGTATCTTGAAGTAACGCCAAAATCGCTGCGCCTGCGGAAAAAATATTTAAAGAAGGCTGAGCGCGAAAGACATGAAAAGAGCAGAAGAAATTTGCAGTAAGAATATATGGTGAGAATAAAGCCAGGCGTACAGGACATCGTGTCCATGCAGCCTGGCTTTTCTTGTGCGAAGGACTTACTTTAGAGTAAGATGGCTTTTTCTACTGCTGATGTCAGCACCTCATGCAGCCGTGACGGATTTTCCGCGTCTCCTAGCACGGTGGCTTTTATCCCGGCGTCTGTCAAAGCATCCTTGAGAGGAAGAGAAGCTTTCATGCCGACAGCTATGATTACATTATCAAACTTCTCGCTCCTGTATTCCTGATTATCCTTTAGATAAGTTAAAACCCCTTCTTCGATCTTTGTAACTTTAACAGAGGTATACATTTTTACCTCATTTGCTTTCAGGCGCTTGAACAGGCCGATTTTAACGGCAGACCATACGTCGGAACCGATTTTGTCCAGCATTTCAAAGATAGTGATGTCCTTATTATATTCGGCCAGGAAGTCTGCCGTTTCACAGCCTATCATGCCGCCACCGATGATGGCTACATTGTTTCCGACCCATGATTTACCAAGCAGGATATCAACGGCGCTGTAGACATAAGGGCTTTTAATACCCGGCAGATTAGGTATAAGGGGAGTGGCTCCTGTGGCCAGAATCACCTCGTCTGGATTGGCTTGTTTGATATACTCGACATCAGCCTCTTGGCCCAAGACAATCCTGACCCCTTGTTTCTCAGCTTGGTAGGCCAGGGTCGTTATTAAACCGGCTGTCTCCCACTTCATCGGAGGGACGGCTGCAGCTCTGACCATACCGCCCAGCTGCTTTTCTTTTTCAACTAAGGTTACGTGATGACCCCTTTGGCTGAGAATTATCGCAGCCTGCAAGCCTGCCGGGCCACCGCCGACAACGAGGACGTTTTTAATTTTTTTAGCGGCTTCTATTTCCCAGGCGCCTTCTTTGCCAACGAAAGGGTTGACGGAGCATTTCAGTCTGTCCGGTCTCAGTTCATCGATACATCTTGTACAGCCGATACATCTTCTGATGCCGGCTATTTCGTTTTCGGCTGTCTTTTCCACCCAGTACGGATCGGCCAGCAGGCCTCTGCTTATTGCGACGAGTTCGGCTCTGCCCTCCAAAAGGATCTGTTCGGCCATCCGCGGTTCGGTGATACGTCCGCCGGTGATAACTGGAATTTTCAAGGATTTTCGGATTTCATCCACGTCATTTAAGTTAAAGCCAGGAGGCTGGTAGTAAGGTGGGAACTCCCAATCGAAGTCCGAGAAAGATCCGGTGTTAATTTCGAGCATGACCAGTCCGGCTTCTTGCAAGGCCAGCGCAATGACTTTTGTTTCTTCAATATCGCGTCCGCTATTTATTTCCCGGGAAGCCAGCCTTGCAAAGAGCGGGAAGTCAGAGCCAATCTCTTTTTTAATCATTGCAATTATCTCAAGGGGTAGGAGCAATCTGCCTTCCAGAGTGCCGCCGTAGCGGTCTGTTCTTTTGTTCGCACGGCCAGAGAGCCATTGCGCCAGAAAATAGCCGTTCGTGAAGTGCAGTTGAACAGCATCGAAGCCTGCTTTATAGGCGTTATTTACACTATGGACATAGTCTTTCTTAAACTGTTCAATCTCTTCGAGGGTTATTTCATGCGGAATATATTGCCTTTTATGACAGGGTACGGCTGACGGCGCGACAGGCGTGAGTCCATTTGTGTTTTCCGGGTTGGTCGATCTTCCCATGTGCCCAATTTCTATGGCGATTTTTGCCCCGTGTTTATGGACGGCATCAACTACTTTTTTCCAGCCGGTTACGGATTGTTCGGAATAAATCTCACAGGCCCGCGGTCCCCACATACCCACAGGCTGAGAAATAGTATTTTCACAAATGATAAACCCGGCCCCGCCCTTGGCACGTTCCTCGTAATAGGCAACTAATTCCGGCGTTATGGCGTGGTTTTCATCTGCAAAGCCTGTTCCCATGGGACCCATGACTATTCTGTTTTTTAGGTGCAATTTTCCGATACTAAAGGGTTCAAAAATCTTTTTGTAGATCATACGCATTTCCTTTCTCTATTTGATTCAAAATTTGCAGCGTTGGAAAAATTTTAGAACAGGGGCACATCCTTTTTTGATTATTATAACAAACTGTTGGTTGTATAGTGAAACATTACGTTATAATATATAAATAGTTTTAGAGAAATGCTGTATATAAAAGTGTTATAAAAAAATGGAGGATTAATTGCATGAATCAAACTATCGATTTATTAATGTCCCATATGTCCATCAGAAAGTTTAAAGAAAAGAATATTGAGGAAGAAAAAGTCCGTGCGATTATTGAGGCCGGGCAGTGGGCTGCTACTTCAAGTCATTTCCAAGCGTACAGTATTATTAATGTCCAGGACCCGCATAAGCGGCAATTGCTTGCTGAAGTAACCGGCGGACAGAAATGGGTCACTGAATGCCCGCTCTTTCTCGTTTTTTGTGCAGATTTGCACAGAGGTAAAACATCCTGGGAAGGCTTCGACCCGAAAGTCTTTGGAAATACGGAGATGTTCATTATGGCAACCGTTGATGCGGCTTTAGCTGCTCAAAAAGCTTTCATAGCAGCGCAATCTCTTGGTCTTGGTGGGGTATATATCGGTGGGATCAGAAATGATCTGCGGAAAGTCAGTGAGATATTGGGCTTGCCTGAGCTGGTTTATGTGGTTTTCGGCATGTGTCTGGGTTATCCTGATGAGGATCCGGGACTTAAACCACGCCTGCCTCTTGAAGTTGTCTATAAAACGGACAGCTATGACGAGAGTACGGATGCCGAAAGAATAGCCGCTTACAACAAGGTGGTCCGACAGTATTACCTCGACCGTACGGATGGAAAAACAAAAGACACTTGGAGCGAGCGCTGCGGCAGGAATATGATGGCCAAGACGCGCGATGAGATCGGCGAGTTTCTTAGGAGCAAAGGATTTTGTAAAAAATAGAGTTATTGAAAAAGCTCAGGTGCGTTAGCACCCGGAGCTTTTTCAGTTAAAGAGAAGTATTAAGATATTTTCTGATTTTTCGAGAAGCAGTGGATTGATCGACACCGAGCATCTGCCCAACTTCTACGGTGGATTTTACCTGTTGAAAGGTTAATCTGAATAGTTTTTTCTCTAAAATTTCGCGAGCTAATTTTAAAGGCATCGGCGCCTTAATTATGATGTTGTCTTCATATGACTTCGGTCTAATGTTTTGGTTGTCGTTGATATAATCAGGCAAACTATCTTTATTAATTATAGTGCCGGATGACGTAATGAAAGCCCGCTCTAAGACGTTCTCAAGTTCGCGGATATTACCTGGCCAGTCATATGTTAACAAACGCTTTTTCACATCTGGACTTAAGATTTTGGTGTGTGAACACTTTAATCCTAAATCCTCAATGAATTTATCCATTAAGGCAGGTATATCCTCCTTCCGTTCTCTAAGAGGAGGTATGTGAATAGGCATAACATTGATTCGATAAAATAAATCCTCCCGAAAGGCGCCATCATCCACCATCTTGCCTAAATCCTTATTCGTTGCAGTTATCAGCCTGATATTGACAGGGATAAATTCATTAGCGCCAATTTTCTTGATCCGCCTATTTTGGATAACATCTAAAAGTTTAACCTGTAAGTGCATAGGGAGTTCGGCAACCTCATCTAAAAAAAGTGTGCTTCCTTCGGCACATTCTATAAGACCTCTTTTACCTTTTTTGTTAGCGCCGGTAAATGCTCCCGGAAGATACCCGAACAACTCACTTTCCAAGAGGTTCTCTGAGATACTTCCACAACTGATTTCAATTAAGGGATATTTTGCGCGTCTGCTAAGCTGATGAATGGTTTTTGCTACAAGACTTTTGCCGACGCCTGTCTCTCCAAGGATTAGTACGTTTGTATCAAATCCGGCTATTTTGTATACTATTTCTAAGATTTTTTCCATAGCCTTACTTTTAGATACCATATTTTTGATCTTGGCTTCACTTTTTTGGAGTGCGTTGAGTTCATCGGCTAACATGTTCTCCCTTTCTATATACTGCGATAATTTAGATTCGAGGATATCTTGGGAGGTAACATTAAGCAGGTATACTACAAAGCCAAAATGCACTTGTTCTGCAATTATGTATTTTGTATGGATAACATATTTATAGCCATCCATAGTAAAAATTTTAGAACCCTGCTGACTAGGATAAAGATTTATAGAAATTGTCAGGATGCCTTTAAGCGGGGTAGGTAATTCCTCAATGTGTTTGCCCGTCCAATCTTTAAATATGTCGTTTGCCATAATAATATTTCCGCAAGTATCTATTATCAAAACACTATCCATTTGCATTTCCATTATAGTTTTTAAGATAGCAGAGGCGGGGATGGTATCCTTTTGTATGCCCATCTGGTCTTACCTCCAATTTATTTGCTTATGATATCAGCGCAACCATAAAAAGCTGTTAGAAAGGCTATTATAATCCTATAAACATTAAACAAAAGATAACAGAATACCTGCAAATATCAAAAAAAATAGTATGAATTAGCACATAACTATGCATTTTCACATAGTTATGTGCTAATTCATTTGTTCGTAGTAATGTTTGAAGTTTTCAAAATTATGATGCAGAAAAGCATATTTCTCTGAGGGCAATTTAGGCTTATATTGAAAAATAATTTTTTGATAAATTAATAAGCGGCTGAATTCTAATACGGATTATAGCGGCGAACGTTGCTGTGAGTGGGGATATTTAATTTTTAAGCGAGTCAGTGTTAGCAAAAAAGAATTCGGTTTCCGCTGACGGCATAAAACTTGCGTAATAGAAGTTTAAGATGACAGGCATTTAAGAATGTGGAGGGCTTATATGATAAACGAAACAAGAGAGGTTTTCGAGAAAATACAGTGGAAAAAGCTGAAGAAACAACTTGTCTACTGTTATAAGAATTCTCCATTTTACCAAAACAAGATGAAAAATTATGGGATTGAGCCAGGCGATATCAAGTCCTATAAGGATTTCAAGCTATTTCCGTTTACCAAAAGAGAAGAGATTTATTCCTGCCAGCAGGAGTACCCGCCTTTTGGAAACCTCGTGACAATCGGCAAAGAACAATGGCATGAGGTTCATACCACTACAGGAACTGCTGGAAAGCCTATTTTTGTTGTCTGGTCAGCCAAGGATATTTTAAATTTCACGAACTTTGTTTTCAGAAGCTTTAGCGCCTTAGGTATTACTAACAGAGATATTTTCTACAACGTTTTTCGTTACGGATTTAGAATGGGAGGACTTACTGTGCACAGGGTTGCGGAAAAATTTCATTGTTTTGCTGTGCCGGTAGGGGTGGATGTGCTTACTAACACTGGTTTAGAAATGTTTATTAACATTAACCCAACTGTCTTAATATCCTTTCCTTCAGAAATAATCAGACTTAAAGATAGATTGGGATTAAGAAAGATCAATCCCAAAGACCTAGCGTTAAGGATAGCAATTTTGGGTGGAGAACCGGGGACATCGGTAGATGAAATAAGGGGCTTAATTGAACGACCCTTTAACTTAAAAGCATATGACACCTATGGCATAACGGAGATGGGGCCCTTGATCGGGACAGAATGTCTTTGCCAAAAAGGAATTCATTGGGCGGAGGATCACTATTTTGTCGAAATAATCGATCCTGTTACTGGAATGCCGTGCCAACCGGGGGAAATGGGTATTTTGGTATTGACTGATTTAACTAAAGAAGCGATGCCGTTAATTCGTTATTGGACAAATGATTACGTTGCTCTAAGTACCGAAAGGTGTGAATGTGGTTCTGTTTTTGTCAGGACAAAAGGGGCTATCTTAGGGGGAGATAAAGATATTGTTTCGTTTAACGGACGCAAGTTTTATATCTTTGATGTACAAAAAATTTTATGGAGTATTGAAGGGGGTGTGGGGCAAGAATTTCTAGTGATATTAGAGGGAGGAGGTACACTTGGTCAAGAGACATGCATTTTGCAGGTAGAGAGAAAAAATGATGAGAGTGCTACAGAGCAGAGGGAGTTTGCTCAAAAACTAAAAGAAAAGATTGAAAAGGAACTGAAAATACCTGTCATCATTGAGGCGGTTCCTCATGGGACCATAAATAAATATGGCGGTTTAAATCCTAAAATTTCGCGGATTATTGACCGGAGAAAACCTGGAAATATCTTGATATAACTAAGACAGTAGCTATTTAGCACTAGAATGGAGGCTCATATGAAGGCAGTAGTTAAGTTTAAAGATGGCAAAGACGGGTGGGAGATTCGTGATGTACAAAGGCAGGATCCCAAACCTGGCGAGGTTGAAATAAAAATACAGGCAGCAGGAATTTGCGGAAGCGAGTTACACCTGTATCATGATAATCATTCCTATACCCCGCCGGTTGTAGTGGGACACGAATTTTGCGGCATTATTTCACGAGTGGGAGAAGGCGTAAAGAGCTGGAAGGTTGGCGACAGGGTAGTAGCCGAAAACCATAAAACAGTTTGTGGAGCATGTGAATATTGCCGTACCGGGTTTCCCGTATTCTGCACCGAACGCAGGACGCCGGGATATGCGGTTGACGGCGGCTGGACGAACTATTTCAGCACACCGACTAGAACATTAATAAAAATACCCGACAATGTTTCTTACGAAGAAGCAGCTCTCACAGAACCGTGTTCTGTTGCCGTTGAAGCACTTTGCGAACGGGTGCCTGTCAAGGCCGGTGAGATTGTACTGGTGCATGGCTGCGGTCCCATTGGATTGTTGAATGCCATGGTAGCCAAAGCGGTCGGAGCGGGGATGGTTATCATCACAGGCACAAATGTTGATAAGGATATACGCCTTCCGATTGCTAATAAACTTGGTTTTGACCGAGTTATCAATATTAACGAAACGGACCTTAAGAAGGAGATTATGGAGATTACCGACGGTCGCGGTGTGGATATGATAGTCGAGGCTTCCGGTTCCGAGGCCGCCATCAATTCCTCAATAGGACTCATCAGAAAGCGCGGCCGAATCGTAGCGATTGGAGAAGTTGCTAAACCGGAAATAACCTTCAGGTGGAATGACGCAATCTTCCGTGGCTGCTCAATTACCTTCTCTTTCGGTGCCACCTATAAAGCGTGGAAATATTCATTAGATTTGATGTCGGCCGGCAAGATAGATGTCAAATCACTAATCACGCACAAATTCCCTCTCGAAAAATGGGAGCAAGGTTTTAAACTCATGGATTCCAAGGAATCGCTGAAAGTGTTGCTTGTACCTGAAGGCAGTACTGTAAAAATAGATTAAAAACCATTTTAGCAAATTGTCTAGAGTTAAAGGGATTTTTCTGGTATTCAAATACCAGGTAAATAAAAAAGGAGGATGAATCAATGTTAAAGGGTAAAAGGTTCTTTCTGGTAGTAATGGTTCTGGTTCTTTCTATCTCTTTGGTTGCTTGCGGGGCGGATAAAGGGTCCCAGACTCCAGCTCCCGCAAAAGCGGACACAGTCAAAATCGGCCTAATCATTCCAATGACCGGAGCATCCGCACTATATGGGGAGCAAGCCAAGAGCGGGGCAGACTTGGCGATAAAACAAATCAATGATAAGGGCGGAATTTTAGGTGGCAGAAAAATTGAAGTAAGTATTCAGGATGACAAGGGTAACCCCGAAGAAGGTGTAAGCCTTGTCAAAAAGATGATCGACGACGGCTATAAGTATGTAACCGGCGGGATCAACAGCTCAGTTACACTGGCCCAGATCCCGGTAACCATGGAAAAAGGAGTTATGCAGGTGTGCCTGTCAGTCAAAGCACCGGCAATTCGTCAGCAGGGACATACAAAGCTGTTCGCTTTAAACACCGATAACCTCATGGATGGGGAGTTTTTCCACGCTATTATTAAAGACCAGCTCCCTTACGAGAAGATCGCCATGATGACAGAGAATACCGATTACGGCCGGGCAGAAATAGATGCGCTGGCTAAACATTGGGCCACACCGGACAGCCCCAAAATTATTACCAATGAAATGTTCGAACTGACCGAGACCGATTTTACCGTTCTCTTAAGTAAAATTAAAGCCAAGAAACCGGATTGTTTGTATGTATGCGTAGCTTCGCCTACGCTCAATGGCACCATAGCCTCGCAGGCTAAAGAAGTCGGACTTAATGTGCCGATTCTCATTGCTCCCGGAAACTTAAACAAGGATGTAATTAAAGTTGGCGGACCGGCAACCGAGGGTATCATTTCGGCGGATGTTTATGTCAATACCATCGATAACGCTGAAAACAAGGAGTTTGTTGAGGCCTACAAAGCCATGTTTAACGGCAAATTACCGGAAAAAATGGAAGTGCTCGGCTATGAAATAGTCACTCTCACAGCCACCGCTATCGATAAAGCGGGGAGTCCTGATGATGTGCAAAAAGTTGTAGATATCATGAGAAGTACTACCTGGAAGACCCCCAGAGGAAACATTACTTTTGATGCTAAAGGACAGGCTCAGATTGGATTAGTACCTATCATTGTTAAAAATGGAGTCGTTGTGTTGAAACAATAGCTGTTATTTAACCAAAAAGGAGTTTCCGGGCCGAAGAAGCTCTCGGTCCGGAAACACCACACCTGTATTGAAACG
Source organism: Peptococcaceae bacterium UBA6129 (assembly GCA_002422465.1). Classification (GTDB taxonomy): domain Bacteria; phylum Bacillota; class Peptococcia; order DRI-13; family UBA6129; genus UBA6129. The sequence continues at coordinate 13,023 of DIVP01000151.1, forward strand.
GAGGGAAGCAATGATGGATTACGGTGCAGCGATTGGACAGCAATTGATAAACGGTGTGGTTTTAGGATTGTGTTACGCCTTATTGGCTTTTGGACTCAATCTTATTGTCGGCATTTTAGGCATTATGAGTTTTGCTCAGGGTGAGTTTTATATGCTGGGCGGAGTTTTTACCTTTGCCTTCATGCAATACCTGGGGCTAGGATATGTAACATCAATACTGGCAAGTATTTTGATTGTTGCATTTATTGGCGCGCTGGCGGAACGGTTCCTGATCAAACCACTGGCAGAAAAAGATATGGAAATAACCTTATTGGGGACTTTTGCGATCAGCATCATACTCATGAATTTATTGGAATACATTTTTGGCAATACGCCGCAAAAAATATTCACCCCCTTTAAAACCCTTTATAATATCGGCCCGTTGGTAATTAATCAACAACGGTTAGTAATTATAATCGCAGGTATCTTGCTGGTATTACTATTTAATTTTATGCTTAAAAACACCAAATTCGGCATATCAGTCCGCGCAACGTCTCAAAATAAGGTAGCGGCAAATCTGGTCGGCATCAACGTAGCCAAAACATATACGCTTACCTTCGGCATGGGATGTTTCCTTGCCGCTATTGCCGGCGCTCTTATGGGACCTTTGTCGGCAGTCTACCCCTCTATGGGTCAGAACATCGGATTAAAAGGTTTTGTTGTTATTGTTCTGGGGGGCATGGGGAGTTTGCCGGGTGCTGTTTACGGTGGTATTATACTCGGAGTTATCGAATCTCTTGGAGCCGCCTTCATTTCCAGCGAATGGAAGGATCTGATAGGCTATGGAGCGATGATTTTGATCTTACTGTTCAAACCGCAAGGGCTCTTTGGACGCAAGGGGGCAGGAGTATGAAAAGGCTGATTGACAAAAAATACCTCGTGCTTATTATAGTGTTCATAGTATTACCTTTTCTGGTTCCGAGCAGTTATGTCAGGAATCTTCTCGTACTTGCAGGAATATTTGCGTTATTGGCGCTTTCAACTGACCTCGTTCTGGGCTATATCGGACAGCTGACACTGGGACAGTCTGCCTTCTTTGGTGTGGGTGCGTATGCATCGGCTATTATCGCCAAAGAGTTGGGTATTCCATTCTGGATTTCCATTATAGGCGCAATTGTGATCGCCGGGGTGTTGGGATATTTTATTGGTTTTATATCCCTGCGTTTAAGAGGGGGATATTTTGCAATTACAACTTTAGCCTTTGCACAAATTATGAAATTGATAGCTAACAATTGGATTGAATTGACCAGGGGGCCGATGGGGTATACCAAAATACCTTCACCTTCGATTTTCGGCCTTGAAATAAAAAGCGAGATACCCTATTACTTTTTAACGTTTATATTTGTTGTTTTGATAATAATCATTATCAAAAGGTTAATCGATTCTCCAACGGGCAGGGCATATTTAGCCATCAGGGAACAGGAGGACTTGGCGAGAGCCGTTGGAATAGATGTTTTTAGACATAAGGTCCAGGCTTTTGTGATTTCAGCCATGATTGCCGGATTGGCGGGCGGCCTTTATGCTCATTATTTCAGGTTTATTTCTCCGGACTTGCTGGGCATACAATATACCTCGATGGCGTTGATGATGGTTTTTGTTGGCGGCAGGGGCTCAATTCCAGGGGTGTTGATAGGTGCGGGTATATACACTGTCTTGCCCGAGACGCTGCGCATGGCAGGTACTTTGAGGATGTCTATTTTCGGAGTAATCCTTTTATTGTGTATTATGTTTATGCCCGGAGGAATATATAGGAGTATTGCCGGCTGGATTAAGAGAAAATCAAAAAAAAATGGTAATATTGTTCAGCAAACAACTGTAAGTTGAGGGAGTTGAAAAGAATTGGCATTGTTACAGGTTGAGAATTTAACGAAAGAGTTTGGCGGGTTGAAAGCATTAAATTCAGTCTGCTTTGATGTATCCGAAGGAGAGATTTTAGGTGTCATCGGGCCGAATGGCGCGGGTAAAACAACATGTTTTAATCTATTGACCGGATACTATTTGCCGACTGCAGGCAAAGTGGTTTTTAAAGGCGAGGAAGTTACAAACCTGCCGGATTATAAAAGGGCTTTATATGGTATTGTCAGAACCTTCCAGCATACAAATCTTTTTCCCAAACTAACAGTATTCGATAATATCCTTATTGGCTGTCAGCGGCAGCATAAGTCGACCCTTGCCGATGCGCTTTTACGGCGAAAGAAATTTTATAGTGATGAGGAATTGTTAAAGGCAGAGGTTAAGAGGGTTCTTGCCTTTATAGGTATGCAGGAAATGGCTGATATGAATGCCGAAAACTTATCTTATGGTGATCAGCGCAAGTTGGAGATTGCCATAGCCCTGGCGGCTAATCCGGAGATACTGTTGTTGGACGAACCGGCAGCGGGTATGAATCCATCAGAATCCGCCGGTCTGCTTAAATTGATTAAAGAGATACAGAAGCTAGGAATTACCACTGTTTTGGTTGAACACGACATGAAATTGGTTATGAATATATGTGAACGTATTATCGTATTGAATTATGGGGTCAAGATAGCTGAGGGCACACCATACGAAATTAGAAATAATCCTCAGGTAGTGGAAGTATACCTGGGTAAGCGCAAATAACATATTTTGAGGATGTGAGTTGTTGATGTTAGAAATAACCCAGTTAGAAGTGTCTTATGGAGCTGTCCAGGCAGTCAAGGGCATAGATTTAGAAGTTAAAGACGGAGAGTTGATATCGTTAATAGGTAATAACGGGGCCGGTAAGACAACAACTTTACATGCAATTTCCGGGTTATTAAAGGCAAAGGCCGGCTCAATTAAGTTTAATGGACAGGAGCTGACTGTCCTAAAACCGTATGAAATATTGCAGCAAGGCGTTGCCCAAGTCCCCGAGGGCAGAGAAGTGTTCCCTGAATTAACGGTATTTGAGAATTTGGAAATGGGCGCCTATTTAACCTCCAAAGATTCCAAACTCTTTAATGACACACTCGAAATGTGTTACACGTATTTCCCGATTTTACCTAAGAGGAAAAATCAACTGGCCAGGACGCTTAGCGGTGGAGAGCAGCAAATGTTAGTTATTGCACGGGCGCTCATGTCACAACCAAAATTATTACTCTTGGACGAGCCCTCTTTAGGACTGGCTCCTATGGTGGTTGAGCAGGTAATGAGCATTATTCAAGAGATCAATAAGAAAGGGGTTGCAGTTTTGTTGGTCGAACAAAACGCTAACCTTGCTTTGGAAATTTCGAATCGCGGTTATGTTATGGAAACTGGTAAGATCGTACTTTCGGATGATAGCAAGAATCTATTGGATAATGAGGAAGTAAAGACAGCATATTTAGGGATTTAGAGCCCTGACGTTGTGGTATGAGTCGGATCAGGAAACTGTATAGTGATTTTTAACCTAAGTAGGATTAGATTTGGAGGTATTGGATTATGGTTATTGACAGTCATGCGCATCTTGGGATATGTCGTGTCTTTGGAAGTAATGTTACGGAAGAGCATTTAATCAGAACGATGGATAAATATGGTGTGGACACCTCCTTAGTCATGCCGCTGCCGGGTACGCCAAATGCAAAAGTAACACACGACCAGATCAATGAGCTTACGAAGAAGTACCCGGGCCGAATCGTTGGTATGATCAGTATCAACCCCCATATTGATGAAGCTGAATACTTTGAAGAGGTTGAACGCTGTGTCAAAATGGGTTTTGTCGCGCTCAAATTACACCCGTTTGGGCATGCATGTCCGGTCGTTGCCCCGGATGCAGATAAAGTATTTGAAGCGGCCAGAAAGTTTAAGATACCTGTAATTCTTCACAGCGGGCTTGGCGCTCCCTATACTACTCCGTGCGCTTTTATTCCGCGGGCCAGACAGTACCCTGATTTGAAGATCGTTGTAGCCCATTCGGGAGCTTACATTTACACAAATGAAGCCTTTGTCATTGCCCAGGAATGTCCCAATGTATATTTAGAAACATCCTGGTGTGCTCCACACCGAATTTATGAGTTGGTGGCAAAATTTCCGGGAAGAGTAATGTTTGGCTCAGACATTCCTGAGGCTGTTGCCTCTGAATTGATGAAATACCGGTCGGGGGACTTAAGTGAAGAAGCGCTTGAAGAAGCGTTGGGCGGAACAGCTAAAAAGGTATTTAATTTACAGAACCGCTAATCTGAAATGAAAATTAGGAATGGTACAGACTGTTGGGAGATTCGTGATATAATAAGACAAAATTGGATATGACAGGGTTATTGATTTGTGAATGAGGTGATAGAAAATGTTAAGCAATGGTTGGGAATACCCGTCTATTCGGGTTAACGAAAGGTTTCTTAAGATTATTGAATCACCAGAGGTTACCAGGTATAAAAATGGCACGATTTTGTTTTCCCATGTGCCGGCGGGAGGCAGAAGCGATTTTCATACACATCCGGATAACGATGAAATAATGTATTTTATCGGCAGAGGAGAAGTAATCTTTGGAAATGATAAATTTAAGATAGAAACGGATTCTGTCTTAGTTGCAGAGAAAGGTGTCCCTCACCAGTGTATTAATACCAGCCAAACCGAAACTTTAAAGATATTTTGCGTTTATATACCTGCTTTAAAGTTATCTGGTCCCCTGGAAGAGATTGCCGATATTACCAAGCAATATTTAAAGGGAAAAAATAACGAGTAAGTTTTTTGCAGATCATTATTCTTGCAGTTGAGGTTAATATGAAAAAACTAAAAAAGGTCTGTACATATAGCTTAGTAATACTGGCAGGCTTGCACCTGATAGCGGTGAGTTTATCTATAAACATTTCGGCTCTTACTGCTTTATTAGGACTGTTTATCCTATTAACCTCAATTCCGGTGATGAACAAAAGTTTCCGTTTACCGACAGTTGTTTTCTTTCTTCTCGGAGGGATTCTGCTTATATATGACCATCAAAACACTTCTGCCTGGATCCATGGTATAAATACTCTTTTACGCCTCGCGTCCATTGTCACAGTGATGCAGCTTTTTAGAATCCCTATAAAATTGGGGGATTACAGGGAGGCGTTAGAGTATTTATTACTATATAAAACAAAAAGCAAGGATTCTCTGTTTCTTTTTGTTACTTTACTTAGTCATGTTTTCGGGAGCTTTCTGCTTTTTGGCACCATCCCGGTTTTATATAATCTGTTGGGTGACAGTCTAAGAAAGGTGGTCAAAAATTACGAGAGGTTTATTACAACCTCTTTTACGAGGGGGTTTCCTCTTATCTCCTGCTGGGCTCCTGGAGCAGTTAATATCCTGCTGGTCCACCAGGCAACAGGTGTCCAGTGGATAGATATTGTCGTACCGGGCTTTGTTCTAAGCAGCCTGGGGATAATTACCTCAGTACTGTTGGAAAGAAAAACGCAATCCTTGGCTGAAAACGATATTTGTTCACAGGGGCATAGCGGCGAAGATAGTGTATACAAAATAGATGAAAAGGGAGCTTTCCGAAGGCTATATCATATTTTGGTTGTTACGGCCTTTTTGTTATTGCTAACAATCTCGATGGACTGGCTCAATTGGCTGGATTCGACTGACCGGGTTCTGGTAGCAGGCGGGCTGGTAGTAGCAGCTTGGATTAGTTTTTATCTTAATAAAAGCGGTTTTAAAGAAGAAGTTCATAATTATCTGGAAAGCGGGCTGAGCGTAGCAATAGATATAGCGGGGCTGTTTATTGCGATGGGTATATTTGCTGAGGGATTAAGCGCTTCGCCTTTCATGGGGCAGTTATCTGCGCTCCTTGCCGGATTTAGCCAAGAAGTTCCTACTGCAGCAATGATAATTACTATACCGGCAGTTATAGTAGTATTGGCGCTTTTGGGTATTCACCCGTTTATCTCTCTAGTCATAATTGGTAAAACATTAACAGATAGTCTGATACCACTTAATACAAGTACCTTAGCTTTTTGTCTCATACTCGGCGGGGCTGTTTCTTACATGGTATCGCCATTTGGGGGTATTGTTCTGACGCTGTCAAATTATTTAAAGCGAACTCCGTTTGAAATAGCCATAAAATGGAATGGGTTGTTCGCCGGGATATTTTTTATTGAGGGCATCTTAATCATTTTGTTTTTGAATGCAGTTATATTTTAACAAATATACTTGAATGACTGTTTGCCCATTCGAAGCCCAGAGATATACATAGCCCTGAGCTTTTTTGTATACCTTATAGTGAAAAGATGGTATCTGCTTTTTGGAAAGTATATTAGTTATAAACATGTTATAATAATCGTGTGACAAATCAGCGCGTTTATGTACAATAAAAGAGGTGGTAACAAATGCAACCTAGGATCAACACATTGACAAACGACAGGTTTTATTGCATTTTAATGGCGCTGGATTCAGTTAAAGACCAGGTCTATATTATCAATAGCACTAATAAAGTTGATTTTATCAATTCGGCTGCGCAAAAAGCTTTAGATATATCTGAACTCGAATTGGGAACGATTAGTATTACTGAGATTGAAAAAAGGGGACTTGACATTAATCCCATCATTAATTTAGTTAGGAAAAATGGGAGGAAGGAAATCCTTATCCGACAAACTGCAAGTGGACGCCGTTTACTGATAGAAGGGATGCCCCATCAATTCGAGGACGAGAATAAAATAATTGTCCTAGCCCATGATATAACGCAAATAGATGAATTACAAAGCCGGTTGGAAATGAAAGATAAGATGGAAAAACGCTATAAGCAGGAGTTGTGGGGATTACGGCAGACATTGCTGCAAAGAGAGCCGGTAGTATACAGTAAAATCATGAAGCAGATTATGGAGGTAGTAACACAAATTGCCCAGGTGGATTCAACCGTATTACTCATGGGTGAATCAGGGGTTGGCAAAGGCATCTTGGCAAAATCAATACATGATCTGAGCCGGCGCTATATGGGGCCGTTTATTAAAATTGACTGTGGGAGCTTTCCGGAATCATTAATTGAATCAGAGCTGTTTGGTTATGTTGCAGGAGCATTTACCGGGGCGCTGAAAGACGGCAAAGCAGGCATGATTGACATGGCCAATAGCGGCACACTGTTTCTCGATGAGATAGGCGAGCTTTCGATGCCGATGCAGGTAAAACTTCTGCAGGTTCTTCAAGAACACCGGTATCGCCGGGTGGGCGGTACCAAAGCAATAGATTTGGATGCCAGAATTATCACCGCAACTAACCGCGATTTGCAAAAAATGATTTCCGAGGGGAAGTTCAGACAGGACCTTTTTTATCGCCTGAATGTAGTGCCGATCAGAATTCCTCCTTTAAGGGAAAGACCTGAGGACATTCCAAAATTGGTGGAGCATTTTTTATATCTGCTAAAAGGGGCGTATGGTAAAGAAAAAGGTATTTCCAACGGCGTAATGGAGGTATTTCTCAACTACTCCTGGCCGGGCAATATCCGGGAACTTGAAAATATGGTAGAACGGCTCTTTGTAACTGCTAGGGGAAGTATGATAGAAACAAAGGATCTCCCGGAGGGATTCAGAAAGAAAGAGGCATCACTTTCTGTTAATGCCATGCCGAATATAATTGAAAGTAATAACGAGAAGATATCAAATGCAGATATTGTTGTAAATACAATTGTTCCTCTCAAAAAAGCTACGGAGAGACTGGAAGCGGAATTAGTAAGAATGGCCTATGAAAAGTATAAATCCACGACTAAAGTGGGCAAAGCATTAGGAATAGATCAGTCCACAGCCGTCCGGAAGATTCAAAAGTATCTCCAACCCTATGCAGAATGACATATATGCAGAAGAGCATAGCGCTGCATGCGCATGTATCCCAACGAAGACCATTTTCTCCCATGCAGCAGCGCATATATGATAAAAAAATAAAAAATAACAGAGAATAAGTACACGCTTGCAAGACATAAGCTGTACTTGTTTTTATTTTTGGGCATGAAATTTGCATTAATATCCTAAGGGAAAAAGTATAGGCGGTGAGCTATGGGTAAGTGCGAGGTGTTCGCAGAAATTGAGGTTTTGGAAAGAACAGAACTGAGAAGCCTTCAGTTAAAGAGATTACAAAGGCAGATTAGCCGATGCTTTCAACAGTCGCTTTTTTATCATAAGAAATGGGCTGATGCTGGCTTCACGCTGGATAGTATTGAGAAACTTGAGGATATTACAAAACTGCCTTTTACTTTTAAACGGGAAATCAGGGATGACCAGTCCAAGACGCCCCCATGGGGGAATTTAGTATTAACCGATTCCTCCGGAACTCCGGTTGAGGTTCACCCTTCTTTTGGGACAACAGGAATACCAATTTATACATTTTGGTCAAGCATTGATATCCAGAACATAACTGATTATACTACGCGGATGTTTTACAGCTGTGGGGTGCGTCCTGGCGATATCCTGCATAATGCTTTTCGTTACCATCTCAGAATGGGTGGAATCACTGTACAGAGAGTTGCAGAAAAATTAGGGTGTTTTGTTTTGCCTATTGGTGATGCAGAAATTAAAACACAAGTAGAATTATTGATTAATCTCCGTCCCGCCGTTTTGTTTGCCGTACCGTCCTTTGCGTTTGTTCTGGCAGAAGTAATGAGAGAAAGGGGGATAGACCCAACAAGCACAACACTTAAAATTGGCTGTTTCGGCGGAGAGCCTGGAGTAGAGATACCTGCGACAAGGTCAAGGCTCGAACGTGAGCTTGGCATAAAGGCCTTTGATATGTATGGAATAACGGAAATAGGCCCTCTAATGGCAGCGGAATGTTTAGAACATGATGGCTTGCATATTGCAGAAGATCATCACTTAGTGGAGGTAATAAATCCGGAGACCTATGAGCCATGTAATCCTGGGGAGGTAGGGGTATTAGTTATTACTGATCTCACGCGGGATGCTATGCCTCTGATTAGATATTGGACAAATGATTTGGCTGTCTTGGATTATAACAAGTGCGGTTGTGGGAGGACTCATGTTAAATTGAAAGGCGGCATTTTGGGAAGAACGGATGATTTGGTTATTTTCAAGGGGATGAAGTTTTATCCCGCGCAGGTTGAAAATGTACTGCACTCATTTAACGAATTGGGCAACGAATATAAAATCATTTTGCATAAAAATGAGCTGACTAATTTGGAACAGTGCATCGTGAAGGTTGAATGTCTTACTACGGGATTGGGACTGGACTGGTTAAAAGATAAATTAATCAAGGATTTATGGGAGGAGCTCAGGGTCAATGTAGATGTAGAGCTTGTGCCATTTGGAAGCATCGAAAGAGACATCATGAAAACAAAACGTGTTATGGATAATCGGATCGGTCATATCTCGAATGCAATAAACAGAGATGAGTAAACAGAAAGAATTGGTAAGGGAGGCAGTAACGTGATTGACTATAAAATAAATGGGAAAGTAGCTGTTGTAACAGGGGCCGGAAGAGGTATCGGACGACAGATTGCTCTGACGCTTGCAGAACAGGGAGTCAAGGTTGTCGTTGCTGATATCGTCAAAGAAAGCGCCGATAAAGTAGCCAAGGAGATTGTTTTGCTGGGTAGTGAGGCGCTTCCGTTTGAATTGGATGTCTCAAATTCCCAACAGGTTCAGGAGATGGCAGACGCCGCGCTCAAAAAATTTGGCGGGGTCGACATTTTAGTAAACAATGCCGGGATATCCCCGAAAAGAAATGGGCAAAAGGTTCCGATTATCGAGATGGATATCCGGGAATGGGAAAAGGTAGTCGACATAAATCTGCACGGTACATTCTATTGCTCCCAGGCCTTTGCGAAAATTATGGTCAAGCAAAACTATGGGAAAATTATCAATATGTCCTCACAAGCCGGTAGAAGCTATAGCGCTATACCTGCAGCCCATTATCTTACTACAAAAGCCGGAGTTATCGGGTTGACCAGAGCCTTAGCCGGGGAATTGGCACCATTTGGCATAAATGTTAATGCTATTGCGCCGGGACGTATTGAAACAGAGATGATCAAGGATGTAGGAGCAGAGGTTAACAAAGAATATATGAAAAAAATACCGGTAGGCAGATTAGGACAACCACGTGATATTGCAGAAGCCATTTTGTATCTTGCCTCTGACAACGCGAGCTTCATTACCGGCGTTACGTTAGATGTAAATGGCGGAGCATTAATTCTATAAGGAGGAACGAATATGAACCTGACTAAAGATGAACTGAGAGAAATGTATCGTTTACTACTGCTTACAAGGAAAAATGATGAACGGGTGAATGAGATCTATGCCCGGAAGGGTTTGCCCGAATTGCCCCATTCCTGTATGGGCGAGGAAGCTATTGCGGTTGGCTGCACTTATAAATTAAGACAGGACGATTATATTATTCCTTCCCTCCGGGCCAGAGGCATGTTTTTAGTAAAAGGCATTCCTACTAAAGTAATGATGGCAGGAGCTTATGGGAAGAGGACCGGTCCGGCAAGATCCATTTCAACCTCCCACCATATGGGGGACATGAGTAAGGGCATTATGCTGGGGACGGGTTTAATCGGGTCGTCTGTTGCAGTGGCAACCGGCGCCGCCCTTGGATTAAAGGATATGGGCAAGGATTCAGTTTCCCTTATCAGTTTTGGTGATGGAGCAAGCAGCCAGGGCGACTTTTTTGAATCATTAAACTTAGCCGCAATCTGGAAATTACCGGTGATATTCGTGTGTGAAAATAACGGATATGCCATATCCACTACGACTGACCGTCAGATGGCCGTTGAAAATGTTGCGGACAAAGCAGCCGGGCTCGGGGTTTCTGCAGTGATTGTCGATGGAAATGATGTTCTTGCTGTCTTTGAAGCCACTCAGGAAGCGGTTGCACGTGCACGCAGAGGTGAGGGGCCAACGCTGGTTGAATGCAAAACCAACAGATGGCATGGACACTCGGAAAACGACAGGGATAATTATCGCAACCCTGCCGAGGTTGAAGCTATGAAGCGGGATGACTGTGTAAAAAGGTTTGAAAAATATCTCTTGGATAAAGGGGTCTTAACTCCGGAGCTTGCAGCAAAAATTATGCAAAGTGTACTGCAGGAGATTGATGAGGCCGTTAAATTTGCTGAAGAGAGCCCGTTCCCTGCGCCTGAAGAGGCTTTGCGGGACGTATATGCAGACTGATGATTGGAGGAAGGTATAGCAATGAAAGAGATAACATATAGAGAAGCACTTCGTGAAGCGCTTGCCGAAGAAATGAGGCGCGATGAGAAAGTATTTATGATGGGTGAAGATATCGCTAATTATGGTGGATCCTTCAAAGTAACTCTGGGTCTGGTGGAGGAGTTTGGAACTAACCGTGTTAAGGATACCCCTTTGGCTGAATCAGTTATAGTTGGGGCGGCCGTCGGCGCTGCGATGGTCGGAATGCGTCCGGTGCCGGAAATAATGTTTGCCGACTTTATGGTGCTGGTGATGGATCATATTGTGAATAATGCAGCCAAGATGACATATATGAGCGACGGAGAGTTGAAGGTACCGATGGTACTGCGCGCTGCACAAGGGGCTGGGACAGGTTCCGGCGCTCATCACTGTCAGAGCGTCGAAGGCTGGCTCATGAACATCCCGGGGATTAAGATAGTGATTCCCTCAACCCCTTATGATGCCAAGGGTCTTATGAAAGCAGCTATTCGTGACAACAATCCTGTAGTTTTTCTTGAACATAAGATGCTTTATGCAACCAAAGGCATGATACCCGAAGAAGAATACGTTATTGAGTTAGGTAAAGCTGATATAAAAAGAGAAGGCTCCGATGTCACTGTTATCGCTTATTCGGCGATGATTCCCAAAGCTTTGAAGGCAGCCGAAATCTTGGCCAAGGAAGGGATCAGTGTAGAGGTAATCGATCCCCGAACTCTAAAACCTCTGGATACTGCAACACTTGTCAAGTCTGTTGCTAAGACCAAGCGGGCTTTAATTGTACACGAATCCTGTCTGACCGGCGGAGCAGGCGCTGAAATTGCCGCAATTCTCGCTAAAGAAGCGTTTGATTATCTGGATGCGCCGATCACGCGTATCGGCGCCCCGGATACTCCGGTTCCTTTTAGCCCACCGCTCGAAAAGTATTTTATTCCAAGTGAGCAGCGGATTATTCAGGGGATCAGGGATTTATTAGGTTAAGCAGAAGCTAAATCAAAATGTTGCTAAGGGGGGAAACAATATGCCAGTGAATGTTACGATGCCTAAGAATGGTATGACCATGATTGAAGGATTGATTAGCAAATGGTATAAAAAGCCCGGGGATACGGTAAAAGAGGGCGAAGTGCTAGCAGATATAACGACTGACAAAATAGTGCTGAGTCTTGAGGCAACCGTAGCCGGTACTATAGCTCAGCTCTTACACCCGGAAGGAAGCACGGTACCTGTTTATGAAACAATAGCAATAATAGCTTTACCGGGAGAAAGTGTTGAGCCGGTTATTGCACAGAAGTCCGCTGTTTCCGAGGTAATAGAAAGCAACAGAGTATCGGAAACACCCGGAGATATTGCGGAAAACAACGTAAAGGCAACGCCTATCGCTAAAAGAATAGCCAAAGAGAACAACATCGACCTGGCGGCCATTGGTACAGGTACCGGACCGGGCGGAAGAATTAAGGAAGAGGATGTTCTCAAATACCTTGAAAAACTGAAAGAAAAAGCAGTAGCAGCCGCTCCTTCCGTTGCCTTTGCCGCAGCACCGGTAAAAGCGGTGGATGTCCAGGAGCCGGAGGAATATATCCCGCTTGTCGGGATTCGCAAGGTTATAGCTGATAATATGAGAAAGAGCCACGATACTGCTGTTCATGTAACATCCACAACCGAGATCGATATGACTGATTTGATAGCTCTCAATAAAAAAATAGCGCCGCAATGGGAAAAGCAATATGGAATTAAACCCACGTTGAATTCATATTTTGTCAAAGCTACTGCAATGGCCTTGAAGGAGCATCCGATTATTAATTCCTCGATTGTCGATAACAAGATTGTTCTGAAGAAATATTATCATGTTGGAATTGCAGTTTCAGTCGGAGAAGGACTGATCGTTCCGGTCATTCGTAACGCCGATAAGTTGTCTGTCCGCGAGATAGCCGAACAGATTTCCTTCATCGTAAAAAGAGCTAACAACAACCAATTGTCACCTGATGAATTACAGGGTGGGACATTTACGATCTCCAATGTGGGACCTTATCTCGTCCAGATATTCACTCCGGTTATTGTCCAGCCGCAGAGCGCTATTCTCGGAATTGGCACTACCACGGAGCGCCCTGTGGTCTATAACGGACAAATTGCCATCCGCTCAGTCGCCAACCTCTGTTTGACATATGATCACCGGATCATCCAGGGAGCTCAGGGGGCCAAGTTCCGTATGACCATTAAGGAACTAATCGAGAATCCAATGAACTTATTGAGTTAGTTAGGTGTAGAAAAGAGCTAAAAAAGTGGGGTGAAGTAAGTGAATGAATTTATCCAAGTTATTGTTTCAGGGATTCTGATTGGTGGCATCTATGTTGTAGTAGCGATGGGATTGTCGCTGATGTTCGGTGTTACAAAGATAATAAACTTTGCCCACGGGGAATTTCTTATGCTTGGCATGTATGCAGCCTATTTTATCTACAAGTTTCTCGGAATTGAGCCCTACACTGCGATATTTATCATTACCCCGTTATTTATTGTCATTGGTATGATAATCTACAAGCTCGTAATAAATCCTATCGTGGACAGAAAACATGAAATACAAATATTCGCCACACTCGGGCTTTCTATTGTGTTCCAGAATATGGCGCTGTTTTTGTGGTCAGCTGATTTTCGCACCGTCAACCTCAGCTATTCAACAGCTACCGTATCATTTGGCGATATCACCATAAGTTTAGCGCGTCTGATAGCTTTTCTGGCTGCTGCGGTAATAACAGCCGCAATGCTGTTATTACTGAAATATACTTATGTGGGCAAAGCCCTGCGTGCCGTATCTCAGCAGAATACGGCGGCTGAATTGATGGGTATCAAGGTTAAAAGGATTTATTTAATTGCTTTCAGTATAGGGATTGCCTTGGCCGGGATAGCAGGCGCCCTCCTGATGCCGGTATTTTATGCTTTCCCGACGGTAGGGGCGTATTTCTCGCTGGCCGCCTTTGTTGTAGTTGTTATGGGCGGTATGGGGGATGTGACAGGGGCTTTGATAGCAGGCCTGATAATCGGTATTGTCGAGAGCTTGTCCGGTTTTTATGTTGCGGCGGAGCTTAAGGAAGCTATCTATTTTGTCTTATTTATTATTATCTTGTTTATTAAGCCTAATGGTCTTTTCGCCAGAAAGGAGGCTAAGTGATGGAATTCTTGAAACAGAGAGGGAAAAGCTTCCCGATGGTGGCATTTTTTGCAGTAATGATTATTTTATCGTTTATTATTAAAAACGGTTTTTATCAGCATATCTTTATCCTCACCCTTTTCTATGCCGGTATGAGTTCCGCATGGAATATCGTGGGGGGATATGCCGGCCAGCTGTCTTTAGGACACGCTGCCTATATGGGAATTGGAGCATATACGGCAACGCTTCTATATTTAAAAATGGGAGTATCTCCGTGGATCGGCATCATCGCCGCCATCATAATTGCGGCAGCTGTTTCAGCGCTGATAAGTTATCCGAGTTTCAAGCTTCACGGGACATTTTTTGCTATGTCAACCTTGGCTTTTGGCGAAGTAATGCGTATAATTGCCAACTATTGGCGGGGACTTACGAATGGATCGGTTGGGCTCTCTATCCCGTTCAAGCCGTCGCTGGCGCATCTGATGTTTGAGGAAAGGGTGGGTTATGTTTATTTCGCTATGATATTTCTGGCCGTGGTGCTTGTCATATCATCGAGGATAAAAGAATCCCGGGCCGGATATTACCTGAATGCCATCAGGGAGAACGAGATTGCCGCAAGGTCACTGGGGATAAATACCAGTTTGTATAAATTGTATGCATCGGTAATAAGTGCATCTTTGGCCGCAGTGGGCGGAGTATTCTACGCTTTTTATATTTTGTATATTGATCCTAGCGGGCTGATGGACTCAGCGATATCGATTCAATTTACTTTAATGGCGATTATTGGCGGGTTGGGAACACTATGGGGCCCTGTTGTAGGTGCAATATTAATTATCCCTCTTAGTGAATTCATGCGAGCCTGGCTGGGCGGAGTAGGACAGGGACTTCATTTGGTCATCTATGGTTTGATAATGGTCGTCGTAGTTATCGTTAGCCCTGGCGGATTAATAAATGGATATAAAGTTATTATACGTAAAATAAAAAAAATAAAGGCTTAGATATGAGTGTAAAAAGCTGGAAGGGGTGTCTGGCATGATATTGGACGTCAAGAATGTATCTAAACGCTTTGGCGGTTTGTGGGCGGTAAAAAACGTGAGTTTTTCTATCGCCGAGAATGAAATCATCGGTTTGATCGGCCCCAACGGCGCCGGGAAAACCACTCTGTTCAATCTGATATCCGGGTATTTTCCTCCTAATGAGGGTCAGGTGCTGTTAAACGGAGAAGTGATCAGCAATCTGCCGGCACATAAAATCTGTCAAAAAGGACTCGCACGTACATTCCAACTGGTACGGCCTTTTCCGGATCTGACCGTGCTGGATAATGTGGCGGTGGGTTCGCTGGCTCGTTATCCACGTCTGCCTGAAGCTTTGAAGAAGGCTGAGGAGATCCTGGAGTTCGTTGAACTTGACAAAGGGAAAAAGAGATTTGGTTCTGAATTGACCATCGCTGAGAGAAAGCGCCTTGAACTGGCCCGTGCGCTGGCGACCGAACCGAAGGTTCTGATGCTGGACGAAGTTATGGCCGGTTTGAACAATACGGAAGTAAACGAAATGCTCAAGATCATCCGGGCCATACAGAAAAAGAATATCACCCTGGTTGTCATTGAACATATTATGGCAGTTATCATGAGTGTTTCAGACAGAATAGTTGTTATGAACGAGGGAGAAAAAATAGCCGATGGCATCCCCAAAGATGTAGCCAATGATCCTACGGTTATAAAGGCCTACTTGGGAGAGGAGGAATTGGACCTTGCTTAAAATCGAAAATATCAATGTTTCCTATGGTGAGGTTCAAGTACTGCATAATGTTTCGTTGGATGTCGAGGAAGGTGAAATCGTAGCCTTGATTGGCGCCAATGCCGCCGGGAAAACTACAACAATTAAGACGATTTCAGGATTATTGAAACCTACTGCAGGGAAGATTACTTTCAATGGAACTAATATAGCAGGCTTGTCAACATCAAAAATTGTGGAATTAGGCATTGTTCAGGTACCTGAGGGCAGACTGCTTTTCCCTGAAATGTCCGTACTCGAGAACCTGGAACTGGGGGCCTATACCCCGCAAGCCCGGAAGGTCCGCCATGAAACGATAAAAACAGTGTTTCAATTGTTTCCCATCCTGGAAAAGCGCAGCCAGCAGCTCGCCGGTTCTCTTTCCGGCGGAGAGCAGCAGATGTGCGCACTCGGTCGTGGGCTAATGGCCAAACCGAAATTGTTAATGGTTGACGAGACCTCCTTGGGTTTATCACCGATTATGGCAAAAACTGTTTTTGAGAGCATCAAGCAAATCAATAAGACTGTAGGTATGACAATACTACTGGTTGAACAGAATGTTCACTGGTCACTCCGATTAGCCGGCAGATGTTTTGTCCTTGAAAACGGTAAGGTTGTCTTAAACGGACCCAGCAAGGAATTGAAAGAAAATCCACATTTGCAAAAGGCATATCTCGGGATGTAAAACGAAATTTCTAATACTAAAATAAATTAATGATTCTTTGCGGAGGAGGTGTGCGAGAGCGTTTATTTTCTTGAAATGTACTAAGGATAAAAATAGGGAGGGAAAAAAATGTATAAAAAAGGTTTAAGTGTTTGGTTTATCGTTATTCTCCTGATTATTTCCCTGTTGGCAGTTGGCTGCGGCGGCAAAACAGAAGATAAAGCAGCAGCGCCTGAAAAAGTTAAAGTCGGCGTTATTCTCCCATTAACAGGAAATTTGGCTCAATTAGGCCAAGAGGTTAACAACGGATTCGATTTGGCCACGGAATTCGTCAATGCCAAAGGCGGCGTTTGGGGTAAACAGGTTGAGTTGGTTAAGGGCGATGCGCCTGACGCCACCGCCGCTACCTCGGAAGCTAACCGCCTGATCACCCGTGAAGGGGTTAAGGTAATCGCAGGTTCTTATGCCAGCGCTGTTTCTTTTGCAGCAAGTGAGGTAGCTGAACGAAACAAGGTTATCTACTGGGAACAAGGTGCGGTAGCCGACAACATTTCCGACAGACATCTCCAATATTTTTTCCGGTTAATCTACAAAGCCAGCGACCTTGGAAGGGCATCGGCACAGTATGTAGCCGAACTTGCTCCGCAATTGAAAATTGACCCGAAGGACCTTACCGTGGCAATAATGAATGAGGACTCCAATTACGGAACTGCTGTTGCCGCCGGGGTAAAAGATATTGCTGCAAAAACCGGTATGAAAGTTGTTGTTCATGAACAGTACAGTTCCAAAACAACAGACTTATCGTCTGTAGTCCTGAAAATAAAACAGGCTAAACCGGATGCAATTATCGCTACATCATATGTCCCGGATGGTATTCTATTCTGGCGTCAAGCCAAAGAAAACGGGGTTTCACCCAAGATCATGATCGGTAACGGCGGTTGCCACAATATGCCGGATTTCGCTGCGGCATTGGGCGATGACGTAAACGGAGTATTCAACGCAGGAACTTCCAGCACATTTAACCCGGATGGTTTGCTGCCGGATGCTAAAGCCCTGTTTGTTGAATTCCAGACCAAATATGAAGCTAAATATGGCCGCAAACCAACAGCACACGCAGCTATGGGCTTCAACGCCATGTATCTGCTGCTGAACCAAGTATTACCTCAAGCAGGCGCTATGGATGCAGAAAAAATTAAAACAGCTGCTAAAGCGATGGATATGCCTACAGGATCTACCATAGTCGGCTGGGGTGTAAAATTTGATGCTGACGGTCAAAACACGAGAGCCTTCCCAATGATAGACCAATGGCAGTCGCAGAAGGTTGTCACAATCTATCCGAAAGAATTCGGTTTGACTGATAAGGTAACCGTGCCGCTTCCGGCCTGGGGCAAAAGAGCAGATGTCGGTAAATAAGCTATAAAAAGTAATATATAGCGAGGGTAAGAGAAATTCTTGCCCTTGCTATATATATCTAAGTGAACAATCGGAAGAGAAATTCATGAAAAGGGGCAGTTCTAAAGTGATAATTGATGTACATGCGCACCTTTTAACTAATCCTGTTGACTACCAAGAAGTAGAACAGCTCTTAGAGACAGGTGCAAATCTTGGGGTCACTAAATTTTGTGTCTCCTCACTGGGGCCGGGGTCATACTATCCAACAGTATTGAACCATGAGCCTACTCATGAGGAATGTGTAAGCTATAATAAGGAGATGGCGAGGTTAAGCCGGGAATATCCAGGGCAAATATATGCCTACTGTTATCTTAATGCCAGCTATAAGGAAGCCGTAGAAGAAGCCCAGCGGTGTATTGAGGATTGTGGGATGATTGGGATTAAGCTATGGACGGGAATTGTCTGCAGTGACAAAAGGATCAATCCTTTAGCCGAAAAAGCTATTGCATTGGGTGTGCCAATCTTGCAGCATACTTGGGATAAGGTTACAGGCTATTTCCCAAATGAGTCAAGATCGACAGATATTGCGGCGCTTGCAGCCCGGTATCCGGAATTAAAAATAATAATGGCCCATAACGAACGGGGAGCCCGCATAATAGCGAAATATCCTAATGTATATATAGATACGGCCAGCCCCATCCCCAATTATGGTTTGATCGAGAATGCAGTCGACCTGCTGGGACCTGATCGGATTGTTTTTGGTTCAGATACGGTAGGAGTGGATTTAGCCGGGACACTTGGCAAAATAATCGGGGCTGATCTTAAACCTGAAGTCAGAGAAAAGATTTTATGTGGTAATGCACAAAGGCTTTTTGGGGGGAAATTAGCATGACAATAATAGATGCCAATGTTTATCTGGGGGAATGGCCATTTAGGAAAATGCGCTACAACTCAATCCACGGACTTATGGCGCTAATGAATCGTTGCGGTATAGATAAGGCAGTTATTTCACCTTTAGAAGGGGTTTTTTATCATGCGAAGAATCTGTCTGCCGTGAATACCGGGCTCGCAACAATAATTAAAGAGAATCCGGATCGTTGGATTCCTTTTTATACAATTAATCCTGGTTTCCCCTGTTGGCAGGATGACCTCGACTATTGTAAAGAAGACCTCAAAGCAGAAGGAATTCGGCTATATCCTAATTATCACGGGTATAGCATTAATTCAAAACAGGCTTCGGATTTAATAGAAAGCTCCGGCCGAAAAGGCCTACCTGTCAATATATCAGTCCGTTTTGAAGATGAAAGAGTGCATCATCCACTTGTGAAGGTGCCTCCTATACCAATTGAAGAACTAGGTGAGGCAATAAGCTCTTTCCCCAACGCAACCTTTATTCTAAGCGGCATCAGATTGAGTGAAATAGAGACTCTCAAGAATAAGTATAAAGAATTAAAGAATTATTATATCGAAATCTCCTATATACAAACCCCGTTTCGTTGTTTTGAACGATTGGTCGACCTGGTTGGCGCGGAGTATGTTCTGTTCGGCACAGGCATGCCCTACTGGTATCCCGAAGCCGCACTGCTTAAAGTAAAAACCGGCCTTGTTAATGATGAGGTCAAAAAAAGGGTTCTCGGGATTAATTTATTGGACCTTTTCGCCAAAGCCAAACAGGGGCAGGTATGATAAAATATATATAAAGACAAATGCATTAATTTTAGAAAAATAATAATTTGAGGGGGAGAGCACATGTCTTTAAAAACAAAGGAAGAATATATTGAATCCCTGCGTAAAATGAACTTCAAGCTTTATATGTTTGGTGAAAAGGTAGAAAATATTGTGGACAATCCGATTGTTCGTCCTTCGATGAATGCGGTGGCTATGACCTATGAGCTGGCACAAGATCCTCAATATGAAGATCTCATGACGGCTGTATCCAGTCTTACCGGCAAGAAAATTAACCGCTTTTGCCATCTCCACCAAAACAATGAGGACCTGATTAAAAAGGTGAAAATGCAGAGGCTGTTAGGCCAGAAAACGGCAGCCTGCTTCCAGCGCTGTGTCGGTATGGATGCCGTCAACGCCCTCGACAGCACAACCTTTGAAATGGATCAGAAATACCAGAGTGGATACCATAAACGTTTTCGTAGCTGGCTAAAAGAAATGCAGGAAAATGACTGGACAGTAGACGGAGCTATGACAGATCCCAAAGGTGACAGGAGCCTGCTGCCCTCGCAACAAAAAGACCCCGATATGTTTGTGCATATCGTCTCCGAAAATAAGGACGGCATTATAGTGAAAGGGGCCAAGGTTCACCAGACAGGAGCTCTCAACTCCCATCAGATTCTCGTCATGCCTACAATCGCCATGGGGCCTGCAGACAAAGATTACGCAGTGTGCTTTGCTGTTCCGGCTGACAGCGAAGGTATAATTTATATCTATGGCCGACAGTCCTGTGATACCCGCAAGCTTGAAGGCGGGGAGATGGATCTCGGCAATTCTCAATTCGGCGGTCATGAGTCGTTGGTTGTGTTCGATAATATCTTTGTACCCTGGGAAAGAGTCTTTATGTGCAGGGAATACGATTTTTCCGGAGTTCTGATTGAACGTTTTGCCGGTTACCACCGTCAGAGCTACGGCGGCTGCAAGGTGGGTGTTGGTGATGTTCTTATTGGGGCCGCAGCTCTGGCCGCAGATTATAACGGGGCTAATAAGGCCAGCCATATCAAAGATAAGCTCATCGAGATGACCCATCTGAACGAGACCCTCTATGCCTGTGGCATTGCCTGCTCGAGCCAGGGTAGCCGCACGGCGTCAGGGACGTATCTGATTGATTTGATGCTGGCTAATGTCTGTAAGCAAAACGTCACGCGCTTCCCTTATGAAATCGCCCGTCTGGCCGAGGATATTGCCGGAGGCCTGATGGTTACGATGCCCTCGGAGAAGGACTTCAAAAGCCCGGAAATTGGGCATTACGTCGAAAAATACCTGCGCGGCGTAGCTGATATACCCACCGAACACCGTTTGCGCATCCTTCGTCTGATAGAAAATATTACCCTCGGCACAGCTGCCGTAGGATACCGTACCGAGTCCATGCATGGAGCCGGTTCACCGCAGGCTCAGCGTATCGTTATTTCCCGTCAAGCTAATTTTGAGGCCAAGAAGAAGCTGGCTAAAGCGATTGCCAGAATTCCTGAATAGGCTAATAACGTTATAAAGGAGTAAATTATGAACTGGCAGGATATTTATAAAAACAAGCTTACCACAGCGGAGAAAGCTCTTCAGGTTGTCCAATCGGGTCAGCGTGTCGTGTTTGCTCACGCCTGCGGCGAACCGCAGGTTTTGGTCGAGGAATTGGTAGCCCAGGCGAACAGACTGAAAAATGTGGAAATATTCCACATGGTAGCTATGGGCAAAGCGAAATACTGCCAACCGGGGATGGAAAAACACTTTCGCCATCATTCGATTTTCCTCGGTGGTTCTACACGTAAGGCAGTAAACGAAGGCAGGGCAGATTATACCCCGTGTTTCCTACATGAGTCGCCTAGACTGTTGCGGTCTTTGCCAATCGATGTAAGCTTAATCCAGGTTTCCAGACCCGACCGGCATGGCTATTGCAGTCTTGGCGTTTCTGTCGATTACACGAAAACTGCGGCAGAGGTAGCTAAAGTGGTTATTGCAGAGGCGAATGACCAGATGCCGCGAACCTTGGGCGACTCCCATATTCATGTTTCGGAGATTGATTACCTTGTTGAAACATCTATACCTTTGATTGAGCTGTTTCCGCCTGTATTAACCGAGGTTGAAGAAAAGATTGGCTATCATGTAGCTCAGCTCGTTGAGGACGGAGCTACTCTCCAGTTAGGGATTGGCGCTATTCCGGATGCGGTGCTGCATTTTCTCAAGGATAAAAAGAATTTGGGCATCCATTCGGAACTGATTTCTGACGGGGTAGTAGACCTTATTGAAAAGGGTGTGATTAACAATTCTGCCAAAACACTGCACAACGGCAAAGTTGTAGCAACTTTCCTCATGGGCACAAAGAAACTCTATGATTTCGTCGATGATAATCCTTTTGTAGAGATGTATCCGGTAGATTACACTAACGATCCATATGTCATAGCAAAGAATATAAAAATGACAGCAATTAATTCGGCTTTGCAGGTTGATTTCACCGGACAGGTTTGTGCAGAGAGCATTGGGTCCAAACAGTATAGCGGGACGGGAGGTCAGGTCGACTTTGTCCGGGGGGCAAACTTAAGCCCCGGCGGCAGGTCGGTCATAGCTCTGCCTTCAACAGCAATGGGCGGAAAGCTTTCGAGAATCGTCCCCTATCTTGATCAAGGGGCGGCAGTTACGACCTTGCGTAACGAGGTACATTATGTTGCCACTGAGTACGGGTATGCCGAGTTAAAGGGAAAATGCCTGCGCCAGAGAGCAGAGGCTCTGATCGGCATAGCCCATCCGGATTTCCGTGAAAAGTTAACTCAAGAATCTAAAAAAATGTTTAATCAACTCTAAAATAAACCAGGATAAGATAAAGAAGGGGAGCGGAGATATGTCCAGTTTCAAGTTATCTACTGAAATTCGTTATTATAACCAGTTACCCGAATTTATTCAGGAATTCTCAGTTACTAAGGACGATTTAATTATTACGAACGAAGTAATCTATGATAATAGTTTCAAGTTATACGGGACGGACTGGAACGTCTTGTTTCAAGAGGCTTATGGTTTGGGTGAACCAAACGACAAGATGATTAACAAGCTTATTGCGGATGCCCAAAAAAAGAAGTATAACCGGATAATAGCAGTGGGCGGAGGCACAGTAATTGATATTGGCAAATTACTGTCTCTGCAGGGTGTAGATGATGTCTTAGACGTATTGTACGGAAAAGTTCCGATCAAAAAGGGCAAAACCCTTATCGTCCTGCCTACTACTTGCGGTACAGGCAGTGAGGTTACAAACATTTCAATTCTCGAGGATACCACCAACAAAGTGAAAAAAGGAATAGTGCATCAGTATTTATTCCCCGATTTTGCGGTGCTGGTACCCGAACTGTTAAAGGGCCTGCCGTTTAAGTTCTTTGCCTTTAGCTCGGTGGATGCCTTAATTCATGCAATAGAATCATATTTGGCGCCAAAATCCAATCCGATGACCGAATTATTTGGCGTTAAGGCTATGGAGCTTATTATCAACACATACAAAGACGTTGCGGAGAAAGGACAACAGGCGGCCTATGAGAATATCGGCAAGGTGCTGTTAGCCAGCACTTATGCAGGTATTGCTTTTGGCAATACCGGGGTAGGCGCTGTCCATGCTTTATCTTATCCCTTGGGCGGCAAGTATCATGTTGCTCATGGCGAAGCAAATTACGCTTTTTTTGATGCCGTCATGAAAAAATATGACGAAGTCAATCCTACCGGAAAAATTACACAGATAAAAGAGATTATTGCCGGAATCTTGGATTTGCCTGCCGGGGGAAATGCTTTTGCGGAGTTAAATGTTCTGATCAACAAGCTTGTGCCTCGTAAACCCCTGCGGGAATATGGCATGAAGGCTGATGATTTAGCTCCTTTCACGAAGAACGCCATGGAACAGGAAAGGCTTATGATAAATAATTATGTTCCGTTTACAGCAGATGATGTTTTAAAGATTTATAAGGATTTGTATTGATTTGATCGGAGTTTGTCAACAGGGAGGGTGAAAAAGTGAAGGCTATCATGAAAAAATCGGCTGCTCCAGGGTTGGTAATGGGTGAGATCGATAAGCCTGTTCTGCAAAAAGGCGAAGTGATCATCAAGGTTGCCGCAACCGGAATTTGCGGCAGCGATATCCATATCTATGATTGGACCTCCGGCTATGAATGGCTTGAGCCATATTTTCCGGCTGTTTTGGGCCATGAATTCAGTGGAATCGTGGTTGAAACGGGTGAAGGGGTGGCTGACTCCTGGATAGGTAAAAAAGTTGTCTGCATGCCGGGCAAAACCTGTTTAGTATGTCCTGCCTGCAGTAGAGGCCAGCATAACTTGTGCAGCAGCCGGAGAACAATCGGTCTGCACAGTCCCGGTTCTTTTACTGATTATGTTGCGGTCCCGGTAATCAATTGTATGGTGTTGCCGGAAAATGTGGATCTTGAAATCGCCGCGCTTTCAGAACCGTTGGCGGTAGCTGCTAACGCCGTGGAACTTGCCGGAATAGAAGTAGGAGAAACTGTTGTGGTACTCGGTCCCGGTACGATAGGGCTGATGCTGGCCTTTTTGGCAAAGAAAGCCGGAGCTGCGCGGGTTATTCTGACAGGCGTAGCCGCTGATGAAGCCCGGCTTACTATTGGCAAGAAAATCGGGGCGGATATGATCGTGCGTGTGGATGAAAACGATCTTACCCCTATAGTTATGGAGGCCACAGGCGGCAGCGGGGCCGACCATGTCTTCGAAGCAAGCGGTAATGGCCGTGCGCTCATCCAGGGAATCGGAGTTTTAAAAAGCGGCGGAGATATTGTTCTGGTAGGGATACATGGCGCTCCGGTCTCGCTGGATATTAATGCTCTCGTAAGAAAGGAAAAACGCTTACTAGGCGCCTATGGCTCCTCCCCCAAGACGTGGCAGCGGGTCATCCGCATCTTGGCTGAGTCGGGAAATCAGCTGAGACCATTGATTACGCACAGATTTCCTTTAGAGGAAGGCCTGGCCGGTTTTAAAGCTTCCAAGGAACCGGGGGCGGTGAAAGTAATTATTAAATCCTCAGAAGGATGATTAAGAGATTGTAAGCTAAGGGACGTGAAAATCATGACAGAATCGAATAAGAAGTATGATGTAGTTTTAGTCGGCGGAGGGCCAGCTGGCTATGTGGGCGCAATCAGGGCAGCCCAGCTTGGGGCCAGCGTATGCCTGATCGAAAGCAACAAGCTGGGGGGTACTTGCCTTAATGTCGGCTGCATACCTACTAAAGCTTTATATGAAAGCGCACATATTCTGCAAAAAGTCTTAGGCGCATCCCCTTTTGGTATAGACGTGGAAACATGTAAGCTTAATTTCCCGAAGGTAATGGAAAGAAAACAACAAATAGTAAATCAACTCGTTGCGGGGATTGGATTTTTAGTCAAAAAGAACAAGATTCAATTAATTGAGGGGACAGCAACTTTTCTTGATGCTAAAACCATCAAGGTTTCCGGCAAAAGTGAGATGGAGATAACCGGAGACAAAATAATCATAGCTACGGGCTCCAGCAATGCGACCCCCCCAATACCAGGTATCAATGGAAAAGATGTCATCGATAGCACCGGAGCCTTGGAATTGAAAGCTGTTCCGAAACGCCTGTTAATAATCGGCGGAGGAGTCATCGGCTGTGAGTTCGCGGACATTTACAGAAGCTTCGGAAGTGAAGTAGTAATAGTAGAAGTCTTACCTGCTTTAGTAAGTGGGCTGGATAAGGAGTTAAGCAAAAAATTAGCTGAGGATATGCAAAAAAGGGGAATCAGATTATACCTGAACTCTAAGGTTAAGGAGATTAGGGATAACAAAGCAGTTGGGAAGACAGTACTGATTGAAACAAAAGATGGGGAAATACTCATAGATACGGATATAGTTCTTGTCACAACAGGTAGAAAGCCTAACACATCCGGGCTCGGTTTGGAGAAAACAGGTATTGAACTCGAAAGAGGCTATATCAAAACAGACGATTATTTACAGACTAATATACCTGGCGTTTACGGGGCCGGGGATGTGATTGGGCGGGATATGCTTGCCCATACGGCATATGAAGAAGCCACCATTGCTGTAGAAAATGCGCTCGGGGCCAGGAGGATAATGGACTACAAAGCCGTACCCAAGGTAGTCTTTACCTATCCGGAAATAGCCTCAGCAGGTATGTCTGAAGAAGAAGCCTGCAATAAAAATCTTGATGTGATCGTCAGTAAGGTCTCTTTGCATGGAAATGGCAAAGCCCTGATTATGGGGGAGTCCGGTGGTTTTATGAAGATTGTTGCCGACAAAAAATATAATCAGATCATTGGTTTTCATTTCTTTGGTCCCAATGCTTCAGAAATGATTGCGTTGGGAACTTATGCTATCAAGATGGAATCTACCCTTGAAGATCTTAGAGAAACTATTTTCGCGCATCCTTCTGTCTCGGAAGTAGTGAAAGAAACCGTTTTAAGCGCTCTCGGAATACCTCTTCATTCCTGAATATACAATTAATTGTGGCAGGGAAGTCCAAAAGGCTTCCCCCCCTAAAAAATTCAAAATATTGACACTATATAGCTTGGCTTATTCACAATATTTTTATTTTATTTCTATATTGTGTCTGTTATCCCCTTGAAGCCCAGGTATCGTAGGCGTATACTGAAAGGGATAAAAATGTTATAGTGTATTTCTCTGCCGGTCGTCTGATGACAGAACCGGTACCTCTCGTACCAGAAGGAGGTAACTTATTTGACTTCAATGATGATAGTGTTTCTCATCGCTTTTCTTGGTTACGTTCTTGGAAACATCAGGGTTGCGGGCGTTCAGCTCGGCGCCTCCGGCGTGCTGCTAGTTGCCTTGGTTTTCGGTCAATACGGGCTTCAGGTGCCGGCGGCAATACGTGATCTCGGCCTGGTCTGTTTTGTCACGGCTGTCGGCTTTGTGGCGGGACCGGTTTTTTTTCGGAATTTTAAAAGTGAGGCCTTATCCTATATTGCACTAGGCATTCTCATCATATCAGCCGGCGCCGGCGTGACAATCCTTGTCATGAAATTGTTCCATCTGCCTTCCTATTTGGCAGCGGGTATTTTTGCGGGGGCTTTAACGACTACCCCTGGCCTGGCGGCGGCCATGGAGGCCAGCAAGAGTAATGCTCTCGTTTCGGTCGGGTACGGCATCGCCTATCCGTTTGCTGTTGTCTGCAAGGTAATGTTTGTACAGCTGGTACCTAAATTCTTGAAGGCCGACATGAATGAAGAGGTTGAAAAGCTCAATCGAAAAGGAAAGATCGATGATGATCAAAAGAATAAGGATGCCAGGAAGCTAAAGGTCGTGGATCCTTTAGGGCTAACACCTTTTGCGCTGGCAATTATCTTTGGTTTGCTGATAGCATCTATAAATTTGAAGCTTCCTGGCGGCGCGCAGTTCAGTCTTGGTACTGCCGGAGGGCCGCTGCTGGCCGGTCTGGTTATCGGTCATTTTGGCAGAATTGGGAGTTATTCCTTAAAAATACCGGCCCCTACGGTCGGAATTATGCGTGAGTTTGGCATGGTACTATTTTTGATGGGTGCAGGAACAAACGCCGGTAAAGGATTTGTCGATGTACTCATGCAGTACGGTTGGGGGCTGTTTTTAATGGGCATAGCCATCACGTTAATACCGATAGTAATTGGCTTTATAGTAGCTTATAAATTGTTTAAAATGGAGATGTTGAATGCCCTTGGTTCTATCTGCGGCGGAATGACAAGTACACCGGCTCTTGGCGCACTGATTAAAGTGGCGGGAACTGAAAACGTCGCGGTTCCTTATGCGGCTACCTATCCTGTCGCNNGCGTTGATAATGGTCGTTCTTGCCGCACAGCTAATTGCCCGGATGTTGTAGATAATATTTTGCTACTATTATGAAGAAACCGCGTATTGGAGAATCTGCTAAATATTGTTATAATTATACTAATAAAAATAAATATTATCAGCAAGTTTGCGAAAGGTGATCTAATGGATAAACAGAACACAGCAATGAAAGCAGCTTTTCATGTTATAATCGGGATATTTATTTTTGTTGTTTTTGCTGGTCTTGCCAAAAAGGATTACCTGATTTTTCATAGTTTGATAGAAGTTTTTGATGCAATTATTCTCATGAGTATTTTTGTTGTTTCTGTACACACCTATCGAGTTTCAGATAATCACTATATAGCATTTTTAGGTATTGCGCTGGGTTTCCTGGGATTTTTTAGTATTCTGAACATGTTGGCATATCAAGGGATGGATGTTTTTTCGGGACAAGACGCTAATTTGCCGACACAGCTTTGGATTATGACCCGGTATATGATTGCCATCTCCTTTGCCCTTGCGCCGCTGTTTATACAGCGGCCTTTACATATTGGCAAAGCGCTACTTTGTTATATAGCAGTTTCGCTGGCGTTACTTTTATCAATATTCTGGTTGGACATTTTCCCGGTATGCTATGTTGACGGAGTCGGACTAACGCTATTTAAAAAAATCAGCGAATATATAATTGCGGGCATATTTGTGTTGGCAATATACCATACCTATAAATACAGATCAGCTTTTGACGGCAAGAGCTATCAATATATTATCTTGGCTGTAATTGCTTCGATTGTAGGGGAGCTTCTGTCTACGCTCTATATTGATTTTTATGCGTTTTTTAATTTCCTGGGACATATCTTTATTCTCATCTCCAATCTCTTTGTCTTTCGGGTTTTTGTCGTTAGCAGTCTTGTTAAGCCGGCTCAGATGATGTTTTACAACATAGCCCAATTAAATGAGCGGCTAATTGCGGAGCTTGGAGAAAGAAAGAAAGCTCAGCAAGATTTACAACGCACTAACAGAATTTTAAAAGTCCTGCGGGAATTCAACCAAGCCTTGATGCGTTTTAACAGTATTATTTTGCTGCAGCGGGCAATCTGTAATATCTTGGTGAGCACCGGCGGATATAGGATGGCCTGGATAGGTGCGATTCGCCGGGACGAAGCCTGTAGTGTTGAACCTGTCGCTATCTCCGGTTACGAAGAGGATTTTTTGAAGCTAGTCAAGATTAGCTGGGCGAATTCGGAGAGGGGGCAAGGCCCGATCGGACGCGCTATTCGCAGCAAAAAACCCTGTTTCTTCGCTTCTTTGGCCACTGATCCTGAATACGTTTTGTGGCGCGAAGAGGCCCTTAAACGCGGTTATGCCTCATCTATATCACTACCGGTCTGTCTCAATGATGAGGTTGTCTATGTTTTGAACATTTACGCGGGCGAGGAAAATGCCTTTGATGAGGAAGAGATAAGTCTTTTGAGTGAACTGACCGGTGATTTGGCTTACGGAGTTGAGGCTTTGCTGACCAAACGCGAGAGGGACAAAGCCCATCTCGACATGCTCGAAAAGGATGAGCACCTGCGCCGCGCAATTCTATATGCTCCTTTTCCGGCAGCGATACATGCCGAGGATGGAGAGTTCATCTTGATGAGCGGGATTTGGTCTGAGCTGACGGGGTACAGTCCGGAGGATATACCGACAACGACGGAATGGATAGAAAAAGCCTTTGGGCATAAGCAAGACCTGGCCAGGGCCTATATTGACCGTTTGTATGAGGCCGCAGAGAAAAATTATTATAAAGAGCATCATATTAAGACCGCAAGCGGGGATGTACGAATCTGGAATATTAGCAGCGCTTATCTGGGCAAACTTCCGGACGGAAGAAGGGTGGCTATCTCAATGGCCATGGACGTGACGGAGCGCCATGCCTATCAGGAGCAGCTGCGCAATAGTGAAGAGCATTATCGCATGCTCTTCGATTCCATGACGGACGGGTACGTATTGCATGAAATGGTCTATGACGAAAAAGGGGATCCTTGCGACTTCAAGTTTATTGATATCAATCCGGCTCTCGAAAAACAATTAGGCATTAATCGAAGTGAGTGCATCGGGAAAAATGTCAGGGAGGTATTGCCCGAAATAGATAAGCGTTTCTATGAGACTATTAACGGGGTTGTTCTCTCCGGCCAAACAAAAAGGTTTGAGAATTATTTAGAAGCAATCGGAAAATATTTTGAGATTTGCGTATTTCGCCCGATAGAAAATCATTTTTCACTGATATTTACAGATATTACGGCAAGAAAAGAACTGGAGAATCTCATTTATCAGGAAAAGGAAAGACTGCGCGAAAGCGAGGAAAAATACCGTCTGCTTATAGAAAATCAAACGGATTTGATAGTCAAAACTGATCTTCAAGGCCGTTATCTCTATGCAAGTCCATCATATTGCCGACTATTTGGGAAAAAAGAGGAGGAACTGCTTGGTGAAACCTATGTTCCTTTAGTACATAAAGACGATTTGCCTGTAGTACAGCAGGCTATTGAATCGATGTCCCAACCGCCATATTCGTGTTCTTACGAAGAAAGGGCTAAAACCATCCTGGGCTGGCGATGGATTGAGTGGGATGCCAGCGCCGTCCTTGGCGAACAGGGAGAGGTTATCGCCTCGGTCGGAGCCGGTCGTGATATCACAGAGCGGAAAAGGAAAGAGGAAGAAATAGCCTATTTATATAACCACGATATTCTAACAGGTTTGTATAACCGAGCTTATTTTGAAGAAGAAAAGAAGCGGCTTGATTGCAAACGTCAAATGCCTCTTTCGGTCGTTGTCGGGGATATTAACGGCCTGAAGCTCATTAACGATGCTTTTGGATATGCCGAAGGGGATAAAATCCTCGCCGAAGTGGCCAAAATATTAAAAAAATCCTGCCGAAGCAGGGATATAGTAGCAAGGGTTGGCGGTGATGAATTTTGCATCCTCTTGCCTCAGACCGGCAGTGATACTGTGCAAACAATTGTCAGGCAAATCTACGAGGATTGTGCCAGTTACAAGGAGGATACTGGTCGGGAGATTGTCTACCCGAGTATCGCACTGGGCTATGCTACCAAACTAAACACAGAGGAGTCTCTGACCGCAGTTTTAAAGGAGTCGGAAGAAGTCATGTATAAGCATAAGCTCTTGGAACACAAGAGCTTTCACAGTAACATCGTAGCATCTATCAAGTCAACAATGTTTGAAAAGAGCCATGAAACAGAGGAACATGCCAACCGTCTGGTTAGTATGTCTAAGATGATGGGAAAATTACTCAGTCTGTCAGATGATCGGCTTGATGAGCTTGAACTCTTATCGCTGCTCCATGACATCGGGAAAATGAGTATCGATGATCATGTCCTGAATAAGCCCGAAGCCTTGACGGATGAGGAGTGGATAGAAATGAAAAAGCATCCTGAGGTAGGTTGCCGGATTGCGCAAGCGACGCCCGAACTGTTGTCTATAGCGGATTATATCCTCACTCATCACGAGCGCTGGGACGGCAGTGGCTATCCGCAAGGATTAAGCGGCGAAGCGATACCGCTATTATCACGAATCCTCGCAATTATAGATACGTATGATGCGATGACGCAAGACCGTCCCTATAGGAAAGCTTTATCACAGAAAATGGCGGTAGCGGAGATCGCAAAGAATACCGGAACCCAGTTTGACCCCGCCCTCGCAAGATTGTTTATTGAAGAGGTTGTGGATAAACTTCCGTCACTTGAAACGCAGAAAAATCAAAAATTAATGTAGTGATAGTATTTAGTAAGAATTTAGGTTAGTGTGATGTGTCTGGGAAGATGTATAATATAAATAGTTCCTGACATACAAGGCAAACGCAGTAAGCTATCATATTTAATTTCAAGGAGGATGAAGAATTTTGGGAATCTTAGAGGTTAATCATCAGAAATGTATTAAATGCGGGAAATGCATCGAGGTATGCCCGACGAAGGTGATTGAGATGGGTGGCAAGGGTCCGGAGATGATGCTTGCCGAGAGATGTATTGCCTGTGGCCATTGCGTAGCTGTCTGTCCCTATGAGGCTATTGACAACGAAAGAAATCCACTGGCACAGCAAACGCCGCTTGAGAGGTACCCGGTAATTTCTGCACAGACAGCGGCCGCCTTTCTTCGCGCCAGACGCTCAATTCGTTGTTTTAAGAAAGATAAAGTCGAACGTCAGGTTATGCGCGATATTCTGAACATTGCCCGTTTTGCGCCTACTGCCAGCAATTCTCAGGGTTTATCTTACATTGTTGTGGAGAGCGCGGAGGTTCTGCAGAAGGTTATCGAGACTACTATTGATTGGATGGAGCTGCAGAAAGGCACTAGCGACCCGATGGCAGTGAGATATCAGCATTACGTAAAAATATTCCGTGAAACCGGTAGAGACATCGTTTTACGCGGGGCGACGGGACTGATTGTCGCTACCGCTAAAGCAGAAAACTTCAATGGACGCGATAATGCCCGTTATAGCTTGGAATACGCAGAGCTTTACGCGACTACAGTAGGAGTAGGGACTTGCTGGGCAGGCTTCTCCGAAAGGTGCGCCACAGCCCAGTACCCGCCGATGCTTGAGTTGCTGAAGGTTTCTCAGGGCGCTGTTGTTGCCGGAATCTTGATGACAGGAATTCCTAAGTACGGTTATAAGAGGCTGCCGGAAAGGAACCCCTTAAATGTAATCTGGATTTAATACTTAACGGACTAAATAAATATGGGGCGAGAAAAAGGATCTCGTCCTTTTTATATATTTTAAGGAATAAAGACAGCATTTCAATCATATAAAGCCTACGAAGGTGACTGTTTGTACATGCGGGGATATAATAATACCGGAGATAATCACGTGATGAGATTAAAAAAGGGGAGGGTAAATAAATGAGGGTTGTTGCTATTAACGGAAGTCCTCGTAAAGAGGGAAATACTTATCAGGCTATCAAAATAGTTTTGGCTGAACTCGAAAAGGAAGGGATAGATACCGAAATTATCCATATTGGAAATAAGCTGGTCAGGGGATGCATGGGGTGCAACAAATGCAAAGAAAATAAAAATGAAAAGTGTGTTTATGCAGACGATGGAGTCAATGATTGGGTCCAGAAAATGAAAGATGCTCAAGGGCTAATTTTTGGGTCGCCGGTATATTATTCCTCAATCGCAGGTACTATGAAGTCTTTTCTGGACAGGACCTTCCGCGTCGCCAACGCCGGCAATGGAATGTTTAGACACAAGGTTGGTGCAGCTGTCGTGGCTGTGCGACGTTCGGGCGGCGTACATACTTTTAACCAGTTAAACAACTATATAAATTATGCGGAAATGTTGATACCCACCTCAAACTATTGGAATGTTATACATGGTCAAAAACCAGGGGAAGCGCTGCAAGATGAAGAAGGCATACAGATAATGAGAGTGCTGGGGAAAAATATGGCCTGGCTGTTGAAACTCGTAGAGTATGGGAAAGATGCAATTCAGGAACCGGAGCAAGAGACTAAGATTTTTACAAATTTTATCCGCTGAAAAAGATGAGTTGTTGAGGGGCAATAAAAAGAGCCCTGATTTCTCAGGACTCCAATGAAAGCTGTCGAGTTTCAATATCCTAATCCCTGTACAACCTCATAATCAAGAATCCTTTTGCGTTCCTGCCAATCAGGCATATGCACGGTAAGAAAATCATAAAAGTCTTGCGTGTGTCTCGGATATAGAAAATGTGCCAGTTCGTGCAACACCACATAATCTATACAATGTGGCGGAGCTTTGTACAGGTAGTAATTTAGATTTATTTTGCTATGCTTCTTTGAACTGCTGCCCCACAATGTCTTCATCTTTCTGACGTGTAAAGAGGGTTTCTCAAGCCCATGTTTTTCAATTATGGGATAGAGCCTGTCGATAACGTCTAAAAAGTAACACCTGCTTTGTTTCTGCCACCAGCGTGCAAACTGTCTATGCAAATTTAATTGGTTCTCCCAGGCTGGGGATTCGATGTGAATATATTCTTCCTTCGGTTCTATTTTATAAATCGGTCCCTCCTTGACAGTAATTCTTTTTTGACGTCCCAAAATACGGGTTGATACGCCGCTTTTTATGCTTGTTTCTATCTCTTTGCCCCTGGTTGCCTGATAGTATTGTAAGGATTTTTCAATCCAGTCTTTTTTCTTATTAAGGTAATTATTAATCCATTCGTCCGGTACGCCAGGCGGTACGGACAGTTTGATGATACCGTCCGGGAAGACCTTCAGCCGGACTTTTTTTATTTCTTTACGTTCAATGATATATTTCATAGATTAATACCTGCTAACGGCTGTTGTTCTGAGACCCTCAAGCATCAGGTCTATTTTCTCAACAGGCAGGCTAATTTCATGCCGCTCGGTAAAATCCCAAATCAGATCATCCAGCGCCTGTTCAATTTCTTTATGAACGGCAACGTTATTGCGCCAATCTACTTTGGCACGGTCGGATACGGCTTCTTTAACCTCGATGGACAGTTCCCCCATTGCTTCTTCGAGCTCAGGAGGGATGTCTTTAACCACACTGATTATGATGTCCTGAATTGTCCCATAAAAAGACTTTGCGTCACTGTCATTCTCTATACAGGCGGGGTAATGGTGACCGGTATAACCAAGTTTAAAGTCTTCGGCCAGCTTTTCCATCGTAAATAAATAGGTATTATCATTACGTGAAGCCTTGTATTCTGCCAAGGTTTCCCGGATTTGTTCGGAAAACTTCTTATACATCAAGGGGTCATCGTAACGAAAGGTTTCCAGTTCCCCTTTAATACGGGTGCGAATGGCATCGCCCTTGGCTGTTTTACTGTCCAGTTTTTCCAATTGCTCCTTCATGCCTATCGTGTCATGGATTGAAACCGGATCGACAATTATCTGGCTAGGCTCGGAAAGCACAAAATTATTGAGCAGGCTACGGATGCCGTCCTCATATTTACTAAAATCAACTTTTTCATTATATCGTAGCAGAACTGCGCCGCGGAGCTTTTGGAAATACAGAAAATCCTGTTTGTATTTTTGAATCGGGTCATAGCCGATGGCTGTATATAACGTATAGCTCCCCATGGCCAGTTCCAATAAACGCGAGTAAAGCGAAAGCTTTTCATAGAAAAGTTTTCTCAAATCATCATCTGCCAAGGCGCTTTGCCATCCCTCGGAAGTACTGCGGTCAAATTCTTTTCCGTCAAATAAAGCCCATAATTCCTTGTAAGCATTTTCTAGTTTGAGCTTTTGGTCTCCGGCGCCGAGAATAGCGTTCTCAATATCTTTTCGGTCGAAGCCGGCCATACCTGATTTCTCGTCAGAATACATATCCATGGCCGTATTTAGCTTTGAGAAAATCCCCCAGTAGTCTACAATGAGTCCAAAATCTTTGCCGGGGAAGACCCGGTTAACACGGGCAATAGCTTGCAACAGAGCATGTTCCTTCATGGGCTTGTCAACATACAGCACAGTCGCTACCGGCGCGTCAAAACCCGTGAGAAGCATATCTTTGACGATTAGAATATCTACATCTTCACCGCCGAGAAAGCTATTTTTGGCCCAATCCTCGTACGCCTCATAATTGTTGCCAAAACGGGGCTCGACTTCTTCTTTAAAAAATGCATTAATCGTTTTTGTGTTTTCGCCTGTTAACTCATCGCCTTCTTTAACGTTTGCAGGAGAAATAACTACGGCTGTCTTGACGCTGCCAAACTTTTTGATGGATTTATTAAGCTCGATAGCAGCGGGGCGGGAGGAACAGGCGACGATTGCTTTATAACCCTTGGGACCGGCATAACTCAGGAAGTGCTCTTGAATATCAAAAGCTACCATATCAAGCCGCTGTCGGGTTTGGGCCAAGGGGAGGAAGCGGCTCCATTTGCGTTTCATGTCCTCCTGTTGTATTTGGTTAAGAGGAGTAAGGAGATACTTGAGATAGTCATCTATCTTTTCGTTAGTAACATCCTGAGGAATAATCCTGCCCTCATAGACAAGAGGGACTATTACACCATCCTCGACAGCACGCTCAATGGGATAGCTGTCAATGAGCGGGCCGAACTGCATATAGGTGTTAAACTGATCTTTTTTCAGCAAGGGTGTGCCGGTAAAACCTATTCTGACTGCATTGGGCAAGACGTCAAGCATCAAGTTATGAAGCTGCCCGGAATGGGTACGGTGACTTTCATCTACCAGTAGAAAAATGTTGTCATCTTCAATCTTTACCTTTTTTTTCGCAGCCGCGTCAAACTTGTGAACCAGGGTAGTAATAATCGTCTCTCCCGTATCATTCAGCAGTTCTATTAAACCTTGCCCTGTTCTGGCCCTTGCGGGATTCAACTTAGTTTTAGTAAAATTATCACGCAACTGCTTATCAAGATTAATCCGGTCATTGACCAGCACAAAGCGCGGATTCTTGAAACATGGGTCTGCTATAATTTTTTTGACCAGCATTACCATGGTAAGTGACTTTCCGCTTCCCTGCGTATGCCAGATGACGCCGCTTCTGGTATTTTTGTCGTCTTCTTTTTTAATTCGTTTCATGGCGGCCTGGATACCGAAAAATTGCTGATAGCGGGCAATTTTTTTAACATTATTATCATAAAGAATAAAATAGCGGATAATCTCCAGCAATCTCTCTGGAGATAACAGTGAAACGACAACCCTGTCCTGTTCCATAATTTGTCCGTCGGAGCTGATATTTTTGCATTTTTCCTGCTGCCATTTGTAATCCTTTTCCCGCCAAACAGTGAAGTGCTCGGAAAGGGTGCCGCAGGTACCGTATTTAACAGTATTTGGGTTTGCGGCCATTACAACCTGGATAAATTTATAAAGATGTGGAATATATTCAGGCTGCCAGTTGCGGATGTTTTGGGCAACGCCCTCCTCTACGGCTACACTGGATTTTTTACATTCTATTACTACCAGAGGGATACCATTAACCAGCAATACGATATCCGGCCTGGTATACTTGCTGTTTTGCCGTTCCACGGAGAATTCATCCGTGATCTGCCAAATGTTGTTCGACGGATGTTCCCAATCTATGTACTTTAAGTCGAAGGACTGACGCCCTCCGTCATATAATTCCTCTTCGTAGCTGCTGCCGGAAATCAGCATATCGTAGATGGCTTTGCTGGCAGACATGAGGCCGGATACGAGGGGCACATCCAGATCATAAATAGCTTTGCCGATAGAACGGTCGGAAAAAGGCGTCTGCTTGCCCCGGTAGACGAAGGACTGGCGGCGCAAAAATTCCCGCAAAACATCGGGGAAAAGCACATTAGAAAGACGTCCCCGCAATGTCTCAGCCTGTGCGCGCGGTACGTATTGATAGCCGAGTTTTTCCAAGACTCTTATCGCTCTATTCTGGCTCTCGGGTCGTTCGTTGAAGATATAATGATCCGGCATGCGACGTAGCCTCCTTTGTTAATATGAAAATTCACATTGCTTTTAAATTAACGCGCACGATACCCGTGAGCAATAGCTGCATCAATGCTATTTTTTGTTTTTTTAGTTCGTCAAGCTGCTTTTCATGCAGGTCAATTTCCCGGTCCGCCATGGAAAGGATTTCAGCGATGGCTTTTTGTTCGGGGAGGGGAGGAAGGAGAAAATCCATATTAAGAAGGGTTCGAAGATCAATCCCTTTTACTGTCGAACCACTTCCAAGTTTTACAAACTTGTTGCTAAGTTTAATAAAACAATAGTATAAAAATTCGGAAGCCACGAGATGTTTGCTGATAATGATGCCTTTCATGTCCTGGTTAATAGCCATATCAACCTTATTAATAAAACCCCTACCTAAACCCATCCTGGTTGATATAATTAGATTGTCTTTAGGCACGATTTTCGCGGTACTTTTTTTAATTGCCTCTGCGTTAATATGTTCTACGGAGTTGAATTTATATTTTGCTCCATCTAAGTCTTTAACCGTTATCCATGGTATGTTACCTTTATAAAAATGCCTGACAGTTCTTGAAGGAGTTCCGCCACCCAAAACATGATCACAAATATTCCTTAATTTCAGTTCTTTCCACTTGTCTGTGTATTCGGACAGCCTGATTTTGCCTGTTAGCAGCTTTTGCATCAGCCACTTCTTCTGTTTCTTTTTCTCCATAAGGAACTGTTCTTTTAATTCGATAGCACTGTCCCATGTGGAAAGGATTTTTGCAATCTTATCCTGTTCGGGGAGTAGTGGGTTAATAACCGGGATAGAAGCAAAATCATTATAACTTATAGCACCACGTCGATTGACTGTACCTTGAACCATGGACTTATAAAGCTCTATATACTTCTGGCTTTTAATGATGCTGTAAAAAATGTCGCTGTTGTATTTACTGCTATTTAGTTTAAAAACAATATACATTGGACTTAATACAGCTTTCTCGAGGTGATCTAGTCTGCCAATTGAACCTTCATTCAGGTGAATAGGCGGAAATGCATACTCGCCTTTCTGTATTATTTTATAAACAGATAGGTCCTTGCTGTATACCTGATAATTATTGAAATAGTCTAATGAATCAACAATACCTCTATGCTTTGTAACTGAGACAACATGGTTAATGTTACTGACTTTGTTCTTTTGGGATATTTCTTTAGTAATTTTGCCAATCCTTTCAATTTCCCACGTAATCGGCATAATGCCTATCTTTGTTCGCTTATATCCTTCTGGGACTTCGCCGCGTCTTATCATTTCGATGCGCTTTTTAATCTCTGCGTTCAAATTCCTCACCTGCATTCAATAAAATTCATGGATCTGGGTTAATTAATGATTGTCTTTCATTTAACGTT
This sequence comes from Peptococcaceae bacterium UBA6129, assembly GCA_002422465.1. Lineage (GTDB taxonomy): Bacteria > Bacillota > Peptococcia > DRI-13 > UBA6129 > UBA6129. The sequence goes on from DIVP01000151.1 coordinate 51,408, forward strand.
TCGCACCTTTGGCCAATATGATTAAGCGTAAAGAAGCCAATATTATTAAGAATTCCATAAGATGCATCGAAGCTTTGGGTTATAAAGTGAACTTAGAGGGAAAGCCAGCCTAACCATATTGAGACAAGCTTTAGATATAGGACTATTTTTAGCGATTTAGCCGAGGGATGTGGCGCGCCCGCTGCGTGAAGACAATGTTAGACAACGCAGTCAATTATTTACACCCTTAACCAATCACTATCAATTTTTGCTAGTAATCTCGCGTTATTGTATGACATCTCAAGTGTAATGCATGTGTTCCCCCGGTAGAATTTATGCCCATTGACATCCATCTTTTCAACTGCTAATGCTAAATCAACATTTTCTGGATTCTCTATGTCTAAACATAGTGGAATTAAGAATTGTATTTTCCCTCTAAAATATTGAGGTATTGCAGTTTTATAATTTGCCTCGATTTTCTTTTTTGCTAGTTCTATTGCGCCATCAAATATCATGCTTCTATTCCCGGCTTCCCTAATTCTTTCAGGAATTCTATTCTTGTTTTCTTCGTCATCAAGAATATGGTCTAAGTTAGGAACAAGTTCTACATCTGTATCATATATTAAATCACTAATATCATTAAAATATTTAGCCCTTGCAGGAAATGGGTAAACATTCCTTAAGCTGTGTTGAGGCAAAAAGGCTCGTAATATCCAAGGTTGCTGATTGGGAATTGGATTTTTTTCAAAATAAGCATATATGTATCTATAATTTTTTGTAAATAGCCCTGTATTAAAACAGGCTATCTGATTGTCAACGATATAAATTTTTTTATTTTTTTCTTCTTGTGAGGTTGCTGTTTTTCTCTCATATTCAAGTCTTGAAAGTGTATGTGTAATATAGTTATGAAGAATTGGATTCTTAATATTTTTTAAATCAGGTCTAGGGTTTTTAAATGACCATTGTTCTATTATTGCCATCTCTTCCAATTCATCAAGTTTTTGCTGCCAATCTTGTAGATATGCAAAATCATAAATCCTATCCCGTTCACGAGCCTGTAACATTTTTGATTCCCCCTGTTAATAATTACTTTTATAGTTTACAGTTGAATAAAAAGTGATATAATAAAGACGTTAGAATTCTGATTCATTCTATATTTTGGTTTTTATATTTTGTGAAGATTATATTTAAGATTTTTAGGTTTCAGGGGAGTCTTACTTTTTTAGTAAGACTCCCTTACTTTTTGACTATGTCGTCTAACTAATGATATTGCTGGTATTACATTATTTCTACTTTTTCTCTATCTGCTTTTTGGCCGCCTCAATGGCCTTGATGAACTCACTCTCCACCGATGACAAGTCATTTTTGTGCATACTGGCTTATCGGAGTTTGCAATGTGCAGATTTTGCACATTGCTTTTTTCATCAACTTCTTTTTCATCAAAAACATTTTTTATGTGCTTTGATATAACACTTCTGTCACGCTGAAAAAGTTCAGCCATCTGCATCTGAGTCAACCAAACGGTTTCGTTTTCCATCCGGACATCTATTTTTGTTTTGCCGTCCTAGGTTTGGTAGATAATCAGCCCGGTGTTGTTTTGGCTCATAATCCCAGCTCCTCCAAATATTTGGCCATTTTCGTTTCGACTTCCGCCAGCTCTTTTTGGAGATTGGCCATATTGATTTTCACCTCTTCAATGTCCACTAAATTTTCTTCTTCAAAAGTGTCCACATAGCGGGGGATATTCAGGTTGTACTCGTTTGACCTTATTTCATCCAAGCTGGCGACATGCGCAAACCGTTCCATTTCGGTACGGGCGAGAAAAACATTTACGATATCATTAATATTTTGTGGTTCCAGCTTGTTTTGGTTTTTATCCTTTTTGTAGCGCAGGTTTCCGCTTCCATCTTTGCCGGAAGCGTCAATGAAAAGAACATCGTTGCGGTTGCGGTTTTTCTGGAAAATAATAATACAGGCAGGGATGCTGGTACCGTAAAAAAGGTTGACCGGAAGTCCGATAACTGTATCCAACAGGTTTTTCTCTATTACCGTTTGCCTGATCCTGCCCTCGGATGCGCCTCTGAAAAGCACTCCATGGGGAACGACGGCCGCCATCCTGCCGCCGCTTTTTAGACTGGCAATCATGTGCAGTAAGAATGCCCAGTCTCCTTTGCTGGCCGGGGGGACTCCCCAATCAAAACGGTGATATTTATCCAACGCGGCATCCATTTTAAATTCTTTGACTTTACTGCCAGACGTTTCCCCGCCGGGATTAAAACCTGCCGCCCATTTATCCTGAGAGAATGGCATATTGGCAACAATAACATCAAATTGCATGAGGTTACCGTCGGAATCAAGATGTTGCGGGCTAGCCAGAGTATCTCCCCACGCTATTCTGGCATCGTTAATGTTGTGAATAAACATATTCATCCGGGCCATGGACCAGGAGGAACCGTTCATTTCCTGGCCAAAAATGGAGACCTTATTATCTGCTTTTTTTGCCGCCTTGATCAGGAGTGATGCTGAACCGCAGGTGGGGTCGTAGATGCGTTCGTTAATCTTGGGTGACACGAGCCGGGCCATCAATTCGGAAACTTCCGGGGGTGTGAAAAAGTTCCCTGCTTTTTTACCGGCTTCACTGGCAAATTGTCCGATCATATATTCATAGGCATCGCCCAGCGTATCGGCAACCACTTTGCCTTCGTCAACAGTAATCTGAGAGGGATGCAGGTTAAGTGGGGCAAAGTCTTCAAGCAACTCACGAAGGCGGGGATTACGCTGTTCGTGACGTCCGAGCATAGCTTCGCTGTTGAAATCAACGCTTCTAAATACACCTGAGAGCTGGGACGGGTTGTCGTCTTCAATCCCCCTCAAAGCAATGTTGATCAACTCACCGAGGTTTTCTTTAAAACGATTATTATAGAGCCATTTAAAGGTGTGTTCCTCTTTCATCATAAAAGGCAAGCGGACTATAGCCCTTTCCTGACGTATTGGATCACTGTATTTTTCTTTTATTTCTTCAACTCTTTCCTCGTATGTATCGCTTAAGTATTTCACAAATAGCATAGATAGGACATAGTCTTTATAATTTGCGGCATCAATGGTTCCCCGAAATGTATCAGCAGCCCTCCACAATACGGCCTCAATATCTTTTTTTGTTGTAGCCATTTATCTAACCTCCCTATAGTGTTATCTTATCAAAAGCACCTTTACCGTATATTCCCTATCCTATTAATAACAGCGGTTACTAAAAGCCGGTCTTCCCTGATCAAGTCTTCCAACAATTTTCTTCGCATTTTCGAGAGGAGCCATAGTTCGCCGATTATCTTTTGTTTTTCATATTCTACTACCGGCACATTTAATGCCGCTATTGATCTTCCGGACACTGATTTTATTGCTGATACCGTTCCGGTAATATTACTGGAAAGAAAGGATATGCCCTGGTATTCTAACAGACAAGCGACATATGCCGGGTAATAACCTGCATAAGCTCTAATAACAAAAAGATTGCTTGAAAAAGTTGTCCGGGGCATATTCTCCTTAATTAAAACGACTATATCCGGATTGAGGCGTTTCATAAGAATGTCGTCTTTTTGAATGAAATAGTCATTATCAATTGGGGAGGATCTTGTTATTTCAGACAAGCTTTGAATATCATTATAAACGCCCAGATGGTTTGGCTGAACGAACTTATATGTAATTGAATTCTTCTTTTCTTTCATCTCTTTAGTGTCCGGAACACCATTCAATATATGTGCAATTTCACCAAGCCTTACAATTCTGGAAGATGGCATGTTCTCACTTCCTTTACCGGGATCTTTCGATCTTAACAGCGAGGAGAAAAATGGTAATTTATACGAATATTATAGTCTGAGCTTTCCAATACGTCAATAAAAAAACATGTGTTAATGATTAACATTGGTGAAATATCAAATTTATGCTTTGTTTTCCTTATATATTATTGAAATATCACGAGTTAAAGTATAACATTATTTTAGTAATAATTAAAAAAGGGGGTTTTACTCGTGCTCACACCTTTCAAAACCCACCTCAGCAATTTCATGTCTTCCCGTGCCGAGGAAATTAGCTGTAAATTAGTATCCACAAATAATGAATATATTCAACTGCTAAATAAATCTACTGTTTTATATCACAGTATCTATGATCTGCTTCCCATTGATGCGCGGGGTCTCTTGGATGAATACGACAGTAATGTAAACCTTATGCGAGCGCTTACGTATGATGCTATGTATGAACAAGGGTTGAAAGATGGAGTCAAACTGCTGAGATCACTGCAACGAGGATGAGAATTAATAGCCTCAAGAGAGAGTATGGCAATGTATCAGCAAAACAAAAAAGCCTCCGAAATTCTCGAAAGCTTTATTTTCTAGTGGTCGGGATGACAGGATTTGAACCNNTCCTAGTCCCGAACCAGGCGCGCTACCAAACTGCGCTACATCCCGCTAACAATTAAAGTCACTTTTTTATTATATGCACTTATTGAGGAATAGTCAATTGTAAAACCTGCATATTCCGCATAACTGCCACGGATAAAAAATATAGTTATTATGGAAATACCTATAACCGATGGTGTATACTAAGGTTAGGACTAAGGGGGAAGCTTAGGGGGGTGTGTTCGCTGGAGAAGCGCGAGGAACGTGACCAGAGATACCTGGAAGCCTTCGAGGAAATAACCAGGCTCTTATGGCAATGTAAGGAAAAGTATGGTTTGACTGCTGAAGAGAATCATTCTCAGACCATAAGATTTAAGTATTTGCTGGAGAAGATGACCACAGAAAGAAGGCTTTTAGAAGAGGTAAGCCTGCCGTGCCGCCTGATCTTGGAACACTTCAGCACCTTTATGAGCAAACCGGACCATACGGTTGGTTTCCGTCTGGGATTGCTAGAGGTAGGGCGCGGAGTCCTGAATGATTTCTCTATTGACGAATGGGGCAATATACATTTGATTATCGGGAATATTAGCTTGGGCTGGCGAGATCAGGATTACCAATACCTCTTTTATCCCGATAAGGTAATTCTAAGATCTTATGACCGGAGCAAGCCTGAGATTCATATTTTTTTCAACTTTGCTTTTAAATACTCCAAGCTCCTCCCCGAGTTTTGCGAAGTCCCGACTGATGAAAAGACGTTATACTGGCATCCGGATCTATTGGAATGTCCGGAGGAATAAAAGTTAAAAGTGAAGAACCCTAATTGTAGGATGTGAAATCTACGATTGGGGTTTTTTTATTATAAAGAGTATTGTTTTTCAGAGAAAAGGGACTATAATAAGTATTACAGACTATATTGTATACAAAATACATTATTAGAAAAATTGTTACATATGACATGGAGGTGCTTTAAATGTGACGGCATAAAAGATCATGAGAATTCAGAGATGTTTGCTATGGTGAGCCAAACCGGTGATAAATATAAAATTTGAATGGAGGGGAATACCGTGACACCTAAGTACAATCCTTATGAAAATATGTTGAACATATTAGACCGGGCGGCAGCAAAATTAGGGCTGCCCTATAATGATTATGTGGCGTTAAGATTCCCGGAAAGAGAATTAATTGTGTCTGTACCGGTCGAAATGGATGACGGGCACAAAGAGGTTTTCATGGGCTACAGGGTACAGCACAGCAGTTCAAGAGGACCGTGCAAAGGGGGTATCAGGTACCATCCTGATGTAGACCTCGATGAAGTTAAGGCGTTGGCGGCCTGGATGACCTGGAAATGTGCGGTTGTAAATATCCCTTATGGCGGAGCGAAAGGAGCAGTTAAATGTGATCCGGCCAAAATGAGTGAGACTGAATTAAGGAAAATGACACGAAGATATACGGCGATGATCTTGCCTATTATAGGGCCGGAACAAGATATCCCCGCTCCTGACGTCAATACGAATGCACAGGTTATGGCCTGGATCATGGACACTTATAGTATGTTCAAAGGCTACGCAGTTCCTGCTGTTGTTACCGGAAAGCCTCTTGATATTGGTGGTTCTCTTGGCCGCAAGGAAGCAACAGGCCGCGGCGTAATGTTTACAGTCTTAAATCTGCTCGGGAAAAAAGGGCTGGATAAGAATAAATTGACTGCAGCGGTACAAGGGTTCGGCAATGTCGGTAGCGTGTCGGCCAAGCTTCTCAAGGAGCAGGGATTGCGTATCGTAGCCGTCAGCGATGCCAGTTGCGCCATCTATAAAAAAGACGGGCTTAATGTCGAGAAAGCGATAGAATATGTGGACGACAGAAAAGTCCTCAAAGGCTATGAAGAAGACGGGCTTATGGAAATCAGTAACAGAGAGTTGCTGACCCTTGATGTTGACCTGCTTGTACCTGCTGCTTTGGAAAACCAGATTACCAAAGAAATAGCTGAGGAGGTCAAAGCAAAATATATTGTTGAGGGAGCCAATGGACCGACTACCAACGAAGCAGACGAGATTCTCCACAGGCGCAGCATTATTCTAGTTCCTGATATTCTCGCAAATGCCGGCGGGGTTGTGGTATCCTATTTTGAATGGGTTCAGAATGAACAGTCCTTTATGTGGGATGAAGAATATATTAATAATAACCTCGATAAGGTTATGAAAAGAGCCTTTGAAGAGGTCTGGGAGATTCACAGCAAGCATAAGGTCACATTGAGAATGGCAGCATATATGGTAGCGCTCGACCGCGTGGCCAGGGCGAAAAAGCTCAGGGGCGTTTTTCCGTAAAAATAAAACTATCATAAAATCTCTTGAAAAAACACCGCAAGCACGATAAAATTAGCCCTATAAAACTGTACCTATACAAATGAATATTGGGAAAATCTCTCGGTTTTTGAAACTGAGAGATTTTTTACATCGAAAAGAAGGTTTTGTTATGGAAAATAAATGCCTGATGCTCCAGGGAACCGGGTCAACGGTCGGGAAAAGCTTGCTGACAGCGGCATTGTGCCGGATTTTTAAACAGGATGGCTTTAAGGTAGCGCCCTTTAAGTCTCAGAATATGGCCCTGAATTCCTTCATTACCGCCGAAGGCGAAGAAATGGGCAGGGCGCAAGTTGTACAGGCTGAGGCGAGTGGGTTATTGCCATCTGCCTTGATGAACCCGATTTTGCTCAAACCAACTGCAGATACGTTTGCCCAGGTAGTCATCAAAGGCCGGGTTTACAAAAATATGTCGGCGGCGGAGTACCAGGCATTTAAACCGGCGTTAAAAGAGATGGTCGCCGAAATATACAATAAGCTTGAAGAACAAAACGATATTATCGTAATTGAAGGGGCAGGAAGCCCTGCCGAAATAAACCTGAAAGAGAATGACCTTGTCAACATGGGTATGGCTGAGATTGCCGATGCACCGGTTATCCTCATCGGCGATATCGATAAGGGCGGCGTCTTTGCGGCGCTTGCCGGGACTATGCTGCTCTTAACGGAGGAGGAGAGAAAGCGGGTCAAAGGGGTTATTATCAACAAGTTTCGTGGCGACCTGGAAATCCTCAGACCGGGCTTGCGGATGCTTGAGGATATTATTAAAATACCGGTTCTTGGGGTTATTCCTTACATGGAACTGAATATCGACGATGAGGACAGTGTCACTGAGGAATTCAGGCGCCGCGAGCACGACCCCAAGCGCGAGATAACGATTGAGGTAATCCATTTTCCTTACATGTCCAATTTCACGGATTTCAACGTCCTGCGCCACTTCTCTGACGTATCGCTGCGTTACGTTAATCCCGGCGAGTCGCTGCAAGACCCGGATATTTTAATCTTGCCGGGCAGTAAAAACACGTTAAAGGACCTTCTCTATCTCCGGGAGTCCGGGCTTGATAAACAGATAGCGGCACATCATGAAAAGGGGAAACTCCTTATCGGTATTTGCGGTGGCTATCAAATACTGGGGCAGGAACTGTCGGATCCGTACCATACCGAGTCGGGGCTCGGCTTTTCACTGGGACTGGGGTTATTGGATATGCATACTGTCTTTGAAAAAGAGAAGGTTACAACGCAGGTCGAAGCCTGTATAATAGATGATAAGTTCCCCTTCATACAGGGTTTGGCTGCGGAAACAATCGAGGGCTATGAAATACATATGGGGGTTAGTTCGCCTGGTCCTGGGGTTCTGCCCTTAATAGCGGTGCATAGCCGCCTGGGACAAAAGATTGTAGTCACTGACGGGGTTATTAATCCGGCAGGGACAGTGTTTGGCACATATATCCACGGGATATTTGACAATACGGCTTTTACGAGGAAGCTCCTAAACAATGTGCGCCAAAAGAAAGGTTTGCTGCCGCTAGAGGAGATTCCCCCTGCCTTGAAAGAACTGAAAGAGAGGGAGTATGACCGGCTGGCCGCTTGTGTGCGCGAGCACCTGGATATGGCTTGGATATATGAGAACACCCTCGGAAAAAGGATTAGGTGAGAATGGGTATTGGGATAGGTTTTATTCTTAACATTATTATCGGTGACCGGGTATGGCTTCCTAATCCGGTCAGACTGATAGACAAACTGATTACCTGGCTTAAAATATATATCCGCCGGTTTGAGCAGGACGAGCAAAAAGACAGGCTGGCAAGTATTTTCCTCGCTGTTGCCATCATAGGGATTGCTTATACGGCGGTTTGGGCGATTATCCTGATAACTGCACAGATGTCGTTAATCCTATCTATAGCGGTCAGCAGCTACTTTATATATACGGAGCTGTCGATACACAGTCTTGGTGAAAAGACCAAAAAGATATATGAAGCTCTGCAGGAAGGCAACCGCGTTTTAGCCGGGCAAAGATTATCCGCTCTTGTCGGACGTGATATCCAGGACCTGAATGAAGAGGAGATAGTCAGAGCAACCGTGGAAGCGGTAGCAAAAAATACTGTAGAGGGAATAATTGCCCCGCTTTTCTATATTTTTATCGGCGGCCCTGCCCTTGGGATGGCCTATAAAGCGGTGAACGCCCATGCATATCGCGATTTAGGCTGGGTGGCAGCCAAACTGTCTGAGATAGTCAATTGGCTTCCTGCCAGACTGACCGGACTTATGATGCCGATGGCCGGCGCTATGTGTGGTAAAGATGGCCGCAGGGGCTATAAGATATTTAACCGGGACAAAAACAAGCATAAAAGCCTGAATGCCGGTTATCCGGAGGCAGCAATGGCCGGTGTGCTTGGGATTCAACTTGGAGGTAACCTTGGAGATCAGGTAAAAAAGATTGAATTACCGGATATTCTGGATGCTGCAAGGATAATGAGGATGACCGCTTTTCTGAGTTTGGCTGTCTTTTATATGTTTGCGATGAAGTTTGGCAATATCTAGCCGGGAAGTAAAAGAATCAACGATTAATCGCAGAAGTAATCTGAAAATACTTGATGTAATAGACGAATTTATATAAAATATACTCAATACATTGCATATTAACATGAAGAGGAGAGAGAATATGAACCAGTTTATCGTTGAGCCGGACCTAATCGAAAAGAAAAGTATGCAAATAATTTCAAGAATCCTAGGGGAAGTAACCTTCTCTACCCTAGAACTGGAAATAATCAAGCGGACGATTCTCGCAACTGCCGACTTCCATTATGCTAAAATCACCAAATTTAAGGGTAATCCTATTGAGGCGGCTATGTCCTCGATTCGCAGGGGGCGCCCTATTGTAACCGATACTGAAATGGCCTTGTCCGGTATCAACACAAGGCTCTTAAATAAATATGGGGTTCAAATAAAGTGCTATACTGAGGATAGTGTCGAGAAGGAGGCTGCTGAGAAGGGAATTTCCACGGCGATGGTTGCCATGGAAAGGGCGGCAGCAGTTTGCAAAAATGGTATTTATGTTATCGGCAGTGATGCGACAGCTCTATATAAGCTCATAGAGTTAATTGAGAAAAAAGAGGTTAACCCGGATGTCATTATTGGCGCTCCGGTTGGTTTTGTCGGGGCAGCCGAAGCCAAAGAAGAACTGGAGAAACTGGCTATCCCGAGTATAGTAACAGAGGGTCAGAAAGGCGGCAGCGGAGTTGTTGTTGCGATGATAAATGCAATTTCTTATCTGACTGAAATTGATGAAGATTAGGGAGTGTTGGGATCATGAAATACATAGTTGTATTGGCTGACGGGATGGCGGACTACCCGGTCCAAGAGCTGCAAGGACGGACGCCTCTCCAGGCAGCTTCTACGCCTACTATTGATTATCTGGCACGTTTCGGGGAAACGGGTATGGTAAAAACCATACCCGATGGCATGCCGCCGGGCAGTGATACGGCTAATCTGGCAGTTATGGGATATGATCCGAAGGTTTATTATTCAGGACGTTCACCGTTTGAGGCAATCAGTATAGGATTGAAGCTGGCTGCCAGCGATGTTGTCTTTCGCTGCAACGTTGTGACCCTGTCCGCGGATGAACCGTATGCGGAAAAGGTGATGCTTGATCATAGTGCGGACGAGATTTCTACCGAAGAAGCCAGGGCTCTGATCGAAACAGCCAATAAAAATCTGCGTACGGCAAACATGACCTTTTATCCGGGCGTAAGCTACCGCCATATCCTGGTCTGGAATAATGCTCCTTTTGATTTCGTCCTGACTCCGCCGCATGACATTATCAATAAAAAAATCCATGAATACTTGCCGGGCGGACCTTATCAGGATATTTTTCTTGCAATGATGCAAAAAAGCAGTACTTTTCTCAAAGATCATCCGGTAAACAAAAAACGCGAAGAACGTGGCTTGAAACCTGCCAATTCTATCTGGCTCTGGGGTGAAGGCAAAAAACCGGCACTGTCGAGCTTTTCCGAGAAGTATGGGCTCAAAGGCTCTGTTATTTCAGCGGTCGACCTGATTAAGGGTATCGGAATCTGTGCCGGTTTGGATTCTATTGACGTAGAAGGGGTCACCGGGAATTACCATACCAATTATGAAGGAAAAGCTCAGGCAGCACTACAGGCGCTTAAAGAAGGACAGGACTTTGTCTATATCCATCTGGAAGGTCCGGACGAATGTGGACACCGTTACGAGATAGAAAATAAGGTCAAAGCCATAGAGGAAATAGATAAAAGAATTATTAAGCCCATTATCGAGGGCATGGGTGCTCTCAACGAGGACTTCAAAATCATGGTTTTGCCTGATCACCCAACTCCGTTGTGTCTGCGCACGCATACGTCCGAAGCGGTTCCGTTTTTAATTTATCAAAGCAATGACAGCAAAAAGGAGACACAAAGGGTTTATGACGAGTTTAAAGCCGGAGATTCCGGGCTCTATTTTGCCGAAGGCTATCTCCTCATGGATTACTTCCTGAAGGGGTAGCTGTCCAAAACTGCCAAGTAAGTGATGGAGTTGAGTACAGAAACTAATTAAGGAAGCGTATTCACTTGAAGAATGCAGAAGAAAGATACCTGGAGCTTAAAGAGAAATATCAATCAATGATCGAGAAACAAACGCAAACAATAAATCTGATTAGCAACATCAGACTTATTGTTTTTCTCGTCTGCGCAGGTCTGGGGATATATATTTATGTAAGAAAGGATTATGGGTTATTTGTTTACGAGCTTGCATTCTTACTGGCTTTATTTTTTTTCTTAGTACTGCTTTATCAATATTTTATGAATAAAAGAAAGTATTCAATTGCTTTTCATGAAATCAACGAAAACTCCTTGAAACGCATACATGGTGAGTGGACCGCCTTCACCGACGGGGGAGAAGAGTTTATAGACGAAAACCATAGTTATTCACAGGATTTAGATATATTCGGGAAAGGATCGCTTTTCCAGTTTATAAATACTACCGTCACATACCTCGGGAGGATTAAATTTAAGGATTTACTAATTTTGCCTGCGAAGAACATTGCGGAAATAAGATTGAGACAAGAGGCTGTTATGGAGCTTTCTCAGAAACTGGACTGGCGGCAAAGATATATGGCTGAAGGTCTGGTTGAGCATGAGCAAATGCGTAATCCGGAATTCTTGTTTTCATGGGCAAATGGTATAACAAAATTCTATCGAAATCGGATGGCCGTTTTTGTTTTTCGCCTTATGCCAATAATCACGGTAATTATTGGAGTTTTGACTTTCCTGAACCCTGAACTAAAGTATTACGGCCTTATCTCTGCTTTGATTTTACAATTTGGAATACTGAGGATTAACTCTAAGAAAAGAACAAAGGTTTTGGTAATGGCCTATGATTATATGAAAAATATTAAAGTATATGATAGGATGCTAACCGCAACGCCGAATATCTGATGAGAATGGCAGGAATTGAATAGTTCTGTAATCCCAGGCTTTGCCTGGGATTATTCTATTTGGATAGACAAATAGCAAAGAGGAATTTAGGATGGATTAGGCAATATAAAAGAAGGAAAACTTGATATATTTAACGAATGCGGGTTTAATAAAAAAGATATAAAATATTTCTTGAAGAGGCAAATACACGTCACCTTCGTAACAAGACAAATCAATAGTTGACAAAGAAATTGCACGTACTTAAATATTACAAAAAATAATGCGGCAAGTTGTTCAAAGAATATGCAAAAGTGCGAAAAAATGCACTTAATCGGAAAAAGTTACCTGAGATTATGATATCCAAACTGTCGGATTTACTATAAAATTAAGGGAGACAAAAAATTGTTATATGGTATAAAAATTCTTTGCATACACGAAGTTTCGAAAGAACAGGGGGAATAGCAAATGGATTTTAGTTAC
>DIVP01000104.1 GCA_002422465.1 Peptococcaceae bacterium UBA6129
GTTTTTATTATCCTGTACCAACAAATACACTCGAATATTATCGGTTTCCCTGTAAATCTTCATATTTTTATGTTCTTTCATGTACTCCTCCGCCCAGGAATAGGCCTTCGCCTGTATTAGAGCTCTGTTATCAACATTAAGGTAATAATCATTGCTTACATCCCCGCTTATTTCCGGAAGTGCTCTGCCCATATCCACGTCCTCGATTGAAATTCCGGATTTTAAAGGTATTTTTTCCACAAACAAAAACACATTATCAGTCGGTATCTTTAATTCTGTCCCACCCTGGCTTGAAATATTTCTCACAAATTCCCAGATTTCATAATGCCATCCATACCCTAATACCAACTGATACTCCTCGACCGGAGATATTATTGTCCAACTGAAAAGAGGGNNACGTTTAATGTCGAGGTATGCTTGAACAGTATCGTCGTACTGATACTGCTCACCCTTAGGTATCTTCATCGGTGTAAAGTTTAAAACCATACCTACCACCAAAACGCATACAATTGTGTTGAGGATATAGCGATCTTTTATATTTCCGCTAAGACTGTCAACAACAGACAGAGCAATACCATACACGGCCACAGCCAGCATAGATAAGAAGATACCCACACGTGCGGGATCCATCAGAACAGGCAAGCCCAATTTTGTTGACCTGTACATAACGTAATAAACTAAGGCTGTCAGAATAATTGTGAAGCTGAACATATTCTCGCCACTATCTTTCTGATAGCCTTTTCTAATGAATTTAATCAGCCGGACGACTATCAAAACCGCAATGCAGACAAACAAAATTAAAAAAGAGGGGTTTGTTTCGTTAAATTGAAAAAGAGACGAAACGCTGCCGCTATTTTCAGCTAAACTCACACTCCTTTGAATATACCCAAGAGAGCCATGAAACTCCATCCCCAAAAGCATACCGATAATCATCGGCAGGATACCAAGAGAAATCGAACCGGCCATTACTGAAATAATCAGCCCAAGCTTACGAAAGCTGGTAATTTTCCTGATATTTAAAACAAAAATAACCAAGTAGCCCAAGCCAAGAAATACAGTTACATAGGGGTGAATTAACAGAGTTATCGCGACACATTCCGCAGCGAGGAAAAGATACTTTTGCTTGGCGTGCTTGTAATACATATGGAAAAAATGCAGTCCCGGCAAAAGAAATATCGCGGCGTATTCCATAGGCAAGGCATGCATCTGCCGCCAGACATCACTGGGCAGTTGGGAATCAATAACAATTCCATAAATCACTACCGCCATCCAGGCAATATGTATATTTTTATAATTTTTTTTCAAAACATAATAAAGGGATAACACCATGAGCAGACCACCGAGCGGTCCTATAAATCTCGTCACATAATAAGAATCGATAAAAAATAGTTTGTTTAGAGCTGCGATTATCGCCTCATAACCATAAGGATAAATGCCGTCATGGTAAATATCATTTCCGGCCAGATATTTGCTCCAAACCAAATGCAGATAAGAGTCCGATGCTCCAAGGTATAAGTGTTCGAGCGAGTGTTTAAATCTGACATATGCCGCTGCTCCTATTGCGGCAGTCAATAAAAATCCACTGAAAGGATTATAAAGCCAGGATTTAATTGAGTGTTTTAGGCCAACCCTTGTTTTGTTCAGCCAATTTTTACACTTGGTTTCAAGTCCTTTGGCCAAACCATACTTGCCTTCAGACATATCCAGTATTTCTACAATAATCCGCATACCCAGCATATCTGCCAAACCTGCCGGTTTACCACCTTTATAGGAGACAACACCTAAATAGATAACAATCATGATGACTAGCAGAGATATTGTTTCGTAAAGTTTTATAAATGCCAAAAAATGCACGACATAAATAATGATTATCGTCGTATGGATAAGACTAATAAAGAATTTATCGATACTACTATTGCTCTCCTCTTCAAAATTTATGGTTATTGTTGGTAAAAAACAGAATAACAAAAAGAAAAAGAAGATTACTTTCAAAAGCATAACGATAGAATACGCCTGTTCCATTATCTTCCTCCCCTTTCAAGCCTGCTTAGCCATACCAGATAAATCAACTTCTAGCTTTCCCACAACTTATTAAAGGCCTCTTTCTTTGACGGGGGCTGGTGAATCTGCCATACTCTCAGATATTGGTCCTCGTAAAAAAGGCTGAGGTTATCGTGATTAGCCTGATATATCTGCAACCACCTGGCCAGTTTCACTTTTTCCTGATCCTTCCTCTCATAGATAACTTTGAGGCTATTCGTACCTGCTTCATCCAGTTGAGTGCGAAGGAAATCCTTATCCTCATAGATAAAAACATCCGGACTTACCAAAGTATCAGAATTACCGTCAACCATATGAACCATTTTTTCCCCGGCCGGGTCGTACCAGGCGAGAAAATCCTGCACCATCAGGTGGTAGCTCGTTCCCAAAACCATACTATATCCCTCTTCCTGTGAAACAATAAGCCACTGGGTCGGTCGAAACAGCTCAGTTATGCGCAGGTATTGTTCGACATAGCTGTCATGTTCCATTTTATACGGGATTATTGGCTCAGGCTTGATATAAACAAAGATATAACCAAGCAGGCAAAAGCCTATGAGCACGCCCACGAGCGGTCTCTTCAGGAAGCGGATAATCTCGCTGCAAGCATACCAGCCCATTCCCACGGCCACAGGCAAGAAGAGCGCCCATATTTCCCCGGAACGCGAGGCGATCACACTACTTTTTGTTAAAACTCCGCCCTCATAATAGATGAAAAAAATACCCAGACCTAAAAGGACAATATATTTTTCAGCCAGTTTTTCTTTTCTCGGTTTCCTCATAAAAATCGAGTAACCCCACAATATTGCTAAAGAAATAAGGGCAGTGTAATCCGGCATATTCAATTGTGGCAGTGCAGGGTTACTAATTTGCGTGGTTAAAAACTCTGCAGACGAGCTGTGAAAACCCTTTCCGAGCAACAATCCAACACCCAGCGGAGCTAAAGAAATCAGGACTGCTGCAATGCCCGCCAAACATATTTTTGCAGCATTTTTCATGCTCTTGCGAAAATCCACGAGAAGCGCCGTAATAACCAACAACCCCATCCCAACGCCGACAACAGCAAAAGCCAGCGTATGAACCATTCCTGTCACACTCGCTCCGAAAAATCCGATCCATAGATTACGTGACGTGGAATTTTTCAAAAAAAGATAGAAAAAATACAATGTCGGTAAAATGAAGACAAAGCCAAATTCCTGAGAATTCGTTGACGCCTGACGCATCCATTCTCCATGTTTGAATACATACATTCCGAGCAAACCATAAATAATTACGGCAATCATTGCCGGCGCAATCCTACGTGACAGCCGTAAGACCACAAAATATATACCTACACATATCAAGAGGGCGTTTAATGGTCCTGTATACTTTAAGACATAAAGCGCATCAATAGCAGCAAATTTCTGAATAGTAGCCAGTACAATATGGAACCCTTGAGGGTAAATACCGTCATGGAAAAGAACTTTGCCGTTTATATATTTCATCCAGGCAAGTGTAACATAGGCATCGGACATAGCGGGGGCAGCGTGTAAAAAAGAGTCATAAAAACGCACATATGCCGCGTAGCCAAAAGTAGCAGCTAAGAGCAGGGTGTTGCCAAAAGCTGTGAAACTGCCAAAACATGTAGGTACTATCCTCCCGCCCCCAGTAATTATTCTTTTTAACCAATTAAAAAATACTTTCAGCGGGTGAATGCGTCCATCTGCAATATCATAGATCAGAACCTCAAAAGAAAACGCGAAGTCTCTCCAGCCCGAGAATGCATTTGTTTTGTACTGCCGGTATAAAAAAAGAACGATAAAAACAGGCACTATCGTCAGCACTTCATATAATTTTACAAGGACCAGCAAATATCCCATCACAATAATGAGAAATACTATCCTGATATAATTTGCCGTAGACCTTTCAAAAAACTGCCAATCACCGCTTTTAAAAATCAAGCGCGGAATAATATAAAATAAAAGGATCAAAGCGAACAGGTATTGTGAAAAGTGTAAAACATGATTAGGTATTGTCGCGTACAATAGCATTCTCTCCTATCAAGAACTCGCATAGAGGTAAAACTCCAATTTATTCAATACATTAATAACCCGCTTCGTGGAGATAGCCAAAAACACAACCACACCTGCCAGCAAGCCAAATATTGCATAGCTGTAATCGAACCAGCGGCTTAGCGGGAAACCCACAACCAGGTCTACAACAAGACCAATAAGCATAGCCTTGCTGATCATCTCCGGCTGCGATAAAGAGAATAAAATCAGCGCATTCATGAGCGCAATAGTTAACAAGGCATAGGCTACTAAAGCCACAATAAAAACAAAATGAGTTGTCGAATTCGTTAAGAGCTCTATTTCAAAGGCTGCGACAGCTATTGCAGAAATATTATTAATAAAATAATAAACACCCAATGAGCTCGCTAAAGACAGAATTGTAATGACAATAAACCTGCGTATATACATTTCTAAAAACTTTTTACGAAATAACTGAACGTGCATAATCAAAAAGTCTTTTTGAGTTACTTCCAGTGTATACATAATCTCGTTAACAATAACTTCAATAAAACCCATCGATAAAATCAGCGTCAGCAGGGCCAGGTCAAGACCAAGTTCATAAGGGCCCCTGAACCAAATTAGATAGGGCATATAGACATCATTGGTTGACCAGGCAATAACTCTGTCGGCAAATAAAAAAGTGAAGTATAAAAAGCCATAGGCAAAATAAGGCAAGATAGTATAGATAGTAATCGAGGTTCTCGGCAGAACAAGAGATATCCCTCTTTCCATCTTCTTTTCAGCGCTGACGAAAAAATGTCGTGTGAGCAAGATGCCTGTGACAGTAACAAATATCAGGGCGATAACCTGGGAGAGGATTATATCAAGTTTCAGAACCACAAAGAAGATATACACAATAAAGATCCCGGTTGCAAGTAAACCCGTAAAGGCCAGCTCTTTTTCCATAATACACATCACAGTAACTGATAACCAAATCGCCGTAAGAAAGAAAAAATACAGAACAACAATAAATGTCATTCTATAAGGGAAGATATCAAAAACAGTGTTTACGAACAAATACATCAGGACGATCACTACGACGGCAACATACCCTAATTTTATATAATAAAAGGTTATTTTTCTGGCTAGATTAAAATAACCCTGTTTGATATACATATAACCACGGCGTGCTATAGCCTGCATGAAACCGCCTACGGTCATAAAGCTCATTATCGTGCCAATCGCAATACTCGTCGCAACCTCGAGCGTGAGGTTTACATACGACCAAAGTGAAAATCTCAGCGTGAGCATAGACAACACTGAGACAGCCATTGGCAACGCAAAGATCATCCCTCTCATGAAGCTTCTAAACACCATCCAGAAATAGGCCAGAGGTTTCATTTTCTCATCAGGTGAAAAATACGTCGCTCTTATATTTTTTTCAACTATATCCCATAAATCGGCAGCTAAATCAAAAACATTCTCCACACCGAATTCTTCTGCGGCCCTGGCATCATTCCAGCCGAAAGATTCCAGAATCGCCGCGATTTCGTAATGGTTTTCCGGTTGCAGACGATGCGCGAGAATCTCCCTTAAAAGTAAGTTCAGTTTGCCATCTTTTCTGAAAAAATCCGGTTGGTTAATTTGTTCCATATACTAAGTATCCATCCCGGGGAGAATCATATTGACTATTAATTCAGGGAGTCTCCCCTCTGCTTCTGCTCTTGCAACAATTTCTGCCGTAATGATCTGATTCTGCGCAATGATTACGCTGCCATCATTAGCAATCAGGCTTTCGCCTGCAATTTTACCAACAATATATTTATGCCTGATATTATTTATTTCTGCAGAAATAGCAGGGCTCCGGCCAAAGGAATCATCGGGAGCATCAGTCCTGACATTTTCAGCAAGAGTTTTGGCTGTACTGACGGCAGGCGATGGCGGTGCTTGGTACTGCGGCGCTTTGATACTCTCTTCGTGCGTTGTGGCAACTTCGTTTATTACGGTTTTAATCTCCGCCGCCGGTTTATCCGATATGGTAAAAGAAGTATTTACCGGCGGAATAATAGCCCCGGAAGTATCATAATTATCATCCCAGAAGCTCCGTCCACCACTTGGCAATCCGCCGGACAGATTGTCAATACTTTTCATTTGTTCAAGCGCCGGTTCATCTTTCTCGACATTTTGTATCTTGGCCGCAACAACAGAGCCATCTGCAGTCATTTTTTTCTCATCGGCAAGCCACATTTTTTCTTCTTCCTTTTCCATTGTGCCGCCGGTTTCCTGAGGTGCATCACCTGTTTTTTGTTCGATGTTCTTGATAAAGGTTTTTTTGTAGGAACCTGCCGGGGATATTTTGCCAACAACCTTGTTTTGGACATTATCCTCAAGATGCTTAGCCTTATCGAGCTTACTTTCCTGAAACAGCTTCTTCATATCTGTCAGCAGGGATTCAACTTGCTTCTTCGTCGCACTGATCTCCTGCTCTATACTCAGCTGCTTCCACTCATAATTTTCATTTTGCTGCCTAGCATAAAGCAGCAACTCTTCAGCTTCCTCTTTAGCTTTTCCCTTAAATATCACGACGGCTTCCTTAGCCCTGATCAGCGCCAGATCCAGCAGCTCTTTAGCCTTATTCAGGCGCTCTCTTTCCATCTGTCTGTCAATCAGGATTTGATAAAGCCGGTCTTTTTCTTTAAAACTGAGCTCTATTTTTTGTTTGAGGTTGGCTACATCGTTGAAGTGCTGTTTATTAAGCTGCTCAAGATAGTCATTTACCTGCGCAACATTCAGTCCTCTGAACTTCTTTGATATTACCTGTTCTTTAGCCATCTCCGAATGCCTCCAATGCTAGATTATATCCACGTGCAATGGACTGCATTTCATCGGTAAGTCTCTGCATAGTTTTATTCAATTCAGCATATTCCCTCTCTCGCTTAAGAACAATCTCTCTGGTTTCTATTCCTATCTGTTCGGCTCTTTTGCTCGTATTGTAGACTTCTTCCGAAGCCTCCATATGTGCAGCAAATAAAATTTGCATAATCTCTTCATTGATCTTTTTATAATCAGCAGTTTCGAGTTCCATCTTACTGATTTCCCGTTGCAGCATGTAAATCTCTTCATTAGTCCGGGAAAGCTGATTATTTAACTGGCCAAGCGTGTTCTCAAATTCTCTTTTTAAACATTCTATATTCTCTTGAACAACTTTCGGGTCATAACCGATTAAGGAATGGCTGAATTTCATTTCCATCTTTGACCCTCCTTTATGCTGTTTTTTCATTTTGCATCATTTCAGAGAGAGCTTCTACTTTTTCTAGTTCATTAAAGGCAAGGTCATATTTTCCCATATTATTATAGGCATGGGCAATTTCAGTCAGCACGACAGGAACGGCCGGCGAACCCGGGACTTCCTTTACGGCCAGGCGGAACTGTTTGATAGCCTCTTCCCAGTATCCCAAAGATAAAAGAGCGTAGCCCTTTTCTGATAATAATCTTTGCCTTTTTACACTGAATGCCAGATTATGGTATTCTTCTACGCCTAAGGACAGATGTCTGTAACTTTTTAAATATGCATCGAGAACCTTTTCAATAGTAAAATAGTTCAGCGCCCGCTGTCTGGATTCTTCTCCCATAGCAAACCTCAAATCATTGTTTTCAAGCAGTGTGATTATAGATTTCGCTAATTGTTCGGGCTGGCGCGGTCTGACGAGTATCCCGCTCTCCCCAAGCGCTTCCTTAATTCCACCTACATCTGTTGCTACTATCGCCTTGCCTGTCATCATAGCTTCTACGACAGAATATGGAAAGGCTTCCGTAATACTCGAAAGTGCAATAACATCTCCTCTTTTGTAGGCTGCCGGGACATTGTCGGTATGACCTGCAAAGATGAATGTTTCCTTTAAATCCAGCTCGTTTACAAGCGCCTGACACTCTTCATAATATTCAGGTACGGAAACTGAACCATAGACGATAAATCTGACATCGGGTATTCTTTCTCTGACATGCATTGCAGCTCTAATCAAAGTAATAGTATCCTTTACCGGATCCACCCTGGCTACCGACACAACCGTAGGATATTTGTTCCTTTCTGATTTCGTGCCTGGAGTAAAGACTTCTTTGCTTACTCCATTATTAATAACCTTAATTAACTTTGGATCGACCCCAAACTCCTTTTCCCAGCGTGTGTTATACTCACAAACAGGGGATACCTGGTCGGCATAATGATAATTGACGTCGGCTATCGACGTAATCATTCTTACTAAAAACGTCGATAGAAAAGAGGAATACCCCCTTTTGGCAAGGGATAAATACTGCTCTCTTAGATAAACGCCATGTTCGGTCAACAAAAAGGGTGTTTTATTTTGGACTTTGGCAAGAATGCATGGGATACCGCAAAACGCCGCAGCAGCCGAGTGAGTAACATTAATATCGGGAATAGGTGTATTGAGAATATTTAAGAATCTGTAAAGCCAGCCCAAACTCTGAATCATTGAAAACACACAGGGCTCTGCAAGCCTCTCCCCTGTATTGAATGAATAGGCCATAATAATTTTTTTATAAACGTCCCACGTAATTTCAGATTTAAAACTTTTTTTATAGTCATATTCTTGAAAATACTTGTGTAACTCTGTTAGAATTAAGCCAAACCGTTTCGGATCTTTCACAGGGCTGACAACTTCTTCAATCAGTGAAATAAAGAGCGGGAGAAAGTGATCCTTAATAACCTTATCGACAGTTAGCCTTTTCGCGACATAAACCTGCGAAAAAGGGGTTGTCAGGTGCTCACTCGGTTCTTCAGTGCCCCAAAGGGGTACTTTTATAAGCCTTGTACTCGCGGCCAAGTCAAATTTTTGCGTTACAAAAGGGTTCATAATTATGCTATAAATAATATAATCAACCTGGGTCATCTGGTGAACTAGCGTATCACACCAAGTACTGACGCCCCCCTGATGAAACGGATAAGTTCCTTCTGTTGTTAGCATAACCCTAATCCTGTTATTCATTTGCACCCACCGTAGATAATATTTAATTATATGCAAATCTAATATGGTCCGGCTGCAAGTAAAAACCGCCAAATATTACTTCTTTTTACATCAATATTATATCAAATATTATTTTTATTAACAAACAAATATTTCAGATACACTTAGCTTAAGCTTATTTTACAACATATTTCGTCAATTTTCGCCATATTTTTTGTCGAAAATCAAGTAACATTCTGGAAGTACTCAATTGAGATAAAGGCAGGAGATTAAAATGGGCAAAATACTTGTCACAGGAGGGGCCGGATATATCGGCAGCCATGTCGTTAAGCGCCTTGGTGAAGCCGGTTATAGCCCCATCACATTTGATAACCTATCTTCCGGACATGCTTGGGCCGTGCTCTATGGCGATCTTCTTTGCGGCGATGTCAAAAATGCTGATGATCTGCGAAAGGTGTTCGCCAACAATACGATTGATGCCGTGTTGCATTTTGCCGCACATATTGTTGTTCCCGAATCAGTCGAAAACCCGTTAAAGTATTATTTTAATAATGTCCTCGGCAGTTTGACACTGCTATCTGTCATGAAGGAGTATCACGTAAACAAATTTATTTTTTCCTCAACCGCCGCTGTCTACGGCACTCCTACTGTATTGCCGGTCAGCGAGGAAGCTCCCCTTTGCCCGATCAACCCATACGGTCAAGGTAAGGCTATGGTTGAACAGGTTTTGCGGGATCTTTCGGCAGCCGAAGATTTCAAATACGTTGCCCTGCGCTATTTTAACGTAGCAGGGGCTGATGTTCAGGCAAGGATTGGTGAAGGAAAAAAAGATGCCACACATCTGATTACCCAAGCCTTACGCACTGCAGCAGGCATGAACCCCACCTTATACATATATGGCACAGATTATCCTACACCCGATGGCACTTGTATCAGGGACTACATCCATGTGGACGATCTGGCGGGCGCACACCTAAAAGCGCTGGAATATCTCTTGCATGGAGGTGAAAGTGATACTATTAACTGTGGCTATGGTCAAGGCTATTCTGTACTCGAGGTTGTAAAAACAGTCAAAAAGGTTACCGGCATCGATTTCGATATCCAAGTTACAGGCAAGCGGCCGGGAGATCCTGCCGAACTGGTTGCCGATGCTGCAAAAATCAAAAAAAAGCTGAACTGGCAGCCTAAATACAATAATCTCGGCTTTATCATTGATACGGCCTGGAAGTGGGAAAAAGATAGATTAAAAGGGAGATGAATGCTATGAACACTGTTATCTTGACAGATTCATCAAGTGACCTTCCGCTGCAATATATTGAAAATAATAATATCCCCTTTATAAGTTTGATCTGCCGTTATAAGGGGAACGACTGCAAAGATGATTTTGGAAAAAGTATGGATTATCATGAGTTCTATGATGGTATCAGATCCGGGGAAATGCCGACAACCTCACAGGTGAATGTGCAAACGTATGTGGACGGCTTCCGTAAATTTGTGCAAAACGGAAACGCTATCATCTATATCGGCTTCTCTTCAGGATTAAGCGGCAGCCTCGGCAGCTCATATATCGCCAAGAAGGCCCTTCAAGAGGAATTTGAAAATGCCGATATTACAATAATTGACAGCAGAAGCGCCTCGTTAGGCCAGGGCTTGTTAGTCTATTACGCCAATGAAATGCTCAAGAAGGGCAGTTCCAAAGCTGAAATTGTTGACTGGTTGGAGAATAATAAATTGAAAGTCAACCACCTGTTTACGGTCGATTCACTTGACCATTTAAAACGCGGCGGAAGGATCTCTCCTGCAGCTGCTATGTTTGGAACAATTCTTAGCATTAAACCGATTCTGCATATCGATACCGAAGGAAAACTCGTGCCGCTAACTAAGGTACAAGGCCGTAAAAAATCTCTCAGGACTCTGGTCGAGATGATGAGTGAAAAAATTGTTAATCCGTCTGAACAGGTTCTCGCGATCAGTCATGGCGATAGCGCGGAGGATGTAGAATATCTTCTGGGTATACTTCGTGAAAAATATACCTTTAAAGATATTATCGTCAACAATATTGGCCCGGTAATTGGTTCCCATTCTGGGCCGGGTACAATTGCGCTGTTCTTTTTAGCAGATAAAAGGTAGTTTAAGTAATAATCTATATGATTATATGCGCAAGGCCGGATTCGATAAAAATCCGGCCTTGCTGCTTTTTTTGAGTACTTTAAGTTTTCACATATTATTTATTATCTCCGCAGCAAACTGCGAAGTGCTGAGCGCCTCTGCTTTGTCAATTAACCTAGCCAGATCATAGGTCACTTTTTTCTGCCGGATTGTCTTTTCCAAAGCTGAGCTAATCAAGTCCGCAGCCTCTTTCCAGCCCAGATATTCAAGCATCATGACAGCAGAAAGTATCAGTGAACCGGGATTAATCTTATCAAGCCCTGCGTATTTGGGGGCAGTTCCATGGGTAGCTTCAAAGACAGCAAATCCATCGCCGATGTTGCCGCCTGGGGCCATACCCAGTCCTCCGACTTGAGCGGCTGCCGCATCCGATAAATAATCACCGTTGAGATTAGGCGTGACAAGGACATCATAGTCCTGGGCCTTTAAGATTAACTGCTGAAACATGTTATCGGCGATCCTGTCATTAAGAAGCAATTTACCGGCAGGAACACAGCCGTCACTTGCTGCAAGCTCGTTTTCTGTCACTATTGCATCAGCAAATTCTCTTTTCGCGAACTCATAGCACCACTTCTTAAAAGCGCCCTCGGTATATTTCATGATATTGCCTTTATGTACAATTGTTACAGTCTTCCGGTTATGTTCGAGCGCAAAGTTCAGGGCTTTACGCATAATGCGTTCAGAAGCATTCTGGCTCATATACTTTATACCGATTCCGGCATCCGGAGGAATCGCACAATGCATTTTATTGTTGAGAAACTGCCGAACTTCCTGCGCTTGCGAACTATCCTTGTCCCATTCGATACCGGCATAAATATCCTCGGTATTTTCACGAAAAACAACTATATCAACTGCCTCTGGCCGAAGCATTGGGCTAGGCACCCCTTTTACCCACTTCACAGGGCGTACACAGGCATATAGATCTAAAGTCTGCCGCATCGTAACGTTGATACTGCGAAAGCCCTCTCCTACCGGTGTCGTCAGCGGCCCCTTAATGGCCACAACGTACTCTCGCACAGCTGCAAGTGTTTCTGCCGGCAGCCACTGCCTGGTGAGGTTGTAGGCCTTTTCTCCGGCCAGGATTTCCTTCCAGGCAATCCGTTTTTTCCCTTGATAGGCTGTAGCTACGGCCGCTTCAACAACCCTGCTTGTAGCCTTCCAGATATCAGGCCCGGTCCCGTCCCCCTCGATGAACGGGATCACCGGCTCGTCAGGAACACAAATAGTTCCATTCTTAATGATAATTTTTTCAGCCATTATCAGTCACCTCACTTATAAAATTTTTTCGATGAACCGCTTTATTTATTAGCTTTTGTAGTTTAAGATACCGCCAGCCAACAATATTTCTGTCTGCCGCTGCGTCAGACTGTGCTTCACTGCATAAAAAGTCCCGTTGCTAAGGTTCCGGATAGTTATCTTATTGCTCTTAACTGCTTCTTGGAGGTTTTCGATTACCAGCTCATCGCCCTGGCTTATCCTGTCATAATCACTCTCGTTAACAAATGTGACCGGAAGAATGCCAAAATTAATCAGATTCTGTAAATGGATCCGGGCAAAAGACTTCGTCAGAACCACACTGATCCCGAGGTATTTAGGAGCCAGCGCCGCATGCTCACGGCTCGATCCCTGACCGTAATTATGCCCACCAACGATAATTCCTCCTTTATTATCGACTGCCCGCTGATAGAAGGTAGGGTCAACACGGACAAACACATATTTTGAGATCTCGGGAATATTTGAGCGCAAAGGCATTATTTTTGCCCCGGCAGGCATAATATGGTCTGTTGTAATGTTATCGCCAACCTTTAAAACGACGTGCTGAGCTATCTTATCCGCTAAAGGCTCAAGTTTGGGCAGCGGCTTGATATTCGGACCCCGGATAATCGTAATGTCGCTTCCATCAATCGGAGGAACTGCAACCATCCGGTCATCGGCAATAAATTCTACGGGATGCCTTACAACAATCTCTTCTCCAAGTTTGCGCGGGTCTGTAATCCTCCCGTTTAATGCCGCTGCGGCGCAGGTTTCTGCACTGGCCAGATAAACCCTGGCATCAGCTGTTCCGCTGCGTCCTTCAAAATTCCTGTTGGACGTGCGCAGCGATACTGCATTTGAACCAGGAGCCTGCCCGATCCCTACACAGGGTCCACAGGCAGATTCCAGTATCCTTGCACCTGCAGCAACCAAATGGTAGAGTGCGCCATTTTTAGCCAGCATTTGCAAGACCTGCCTGGAACCTGGAGCGATGCACAAACTGACGCTAGGATGAATAACTCTGCCTTTCATTATTAGGGCTACTTTGCAGAGGTCGGCAAAAGATGAATTGGTACAGCTCCCAATAAACACCTGGTCAACCTTTTCGCCCTCAAGCTCAGTAACCCTGACAACATTATCAGGGCTGTGCGGTTTGGCAATGAGAGGAACGAGTTCTTCAAGATTAATTATTATTGTCTCATCATAAACCGCCGCTGTGTCGGCCTTAATTTCGCGGTAATCATTTTCTCTTCCCTGAGCCCGCAAAAAAGCATGGGTCTGCTCATCACTCGGAAATATTGATGTAGTCGCGCCCAGTTCAGCCCCCATGTTTGTAATAGTAGCCCGTTCAGGGACTGTAAGCGCTTTAACCCCTTCACCGGTGAACTCAAATATTCTCCCGAGACCGCCTTTGACTGTAAGCCTCCGGAGCAACTCCAGGATTATTTCCTTTGCGGAGACCCACGCCTGTAATCGACCTTGCAAACGAACCTCGATAATTTGCGGCATCATTAGATAAAAAGGCTTACCGGCCATTGCCATGGCAACATCGAGCCCACCTGCTCCGATCGCAATCATCCCGAGACCGCCGCCGGTGGGTGTATGACTATCAGCTCCTAGCAAAGTCTGCCCCGGGATGCCAAATCTCTCGAGGTGGACCTGATGACAAATCCCATTGCCTGCACGGGAGTGCCAGACCCCGAATTTTGCTGCTGCTGACTCGAGAAAGCGATGGTCATCTGCATTTTCAAACCCTGTTTGCAGTGTGTTGTGATCAATATAACTCAGCGACCTTTTTGTCTTTACGCGCGGTATACCCATCGTTTCAAACTCCAAAAAAGCCATTGTCCCTGTGGCATCCTGTGTTAAAGTCTGGTCTATCGAGAGAGCGATCTCTTCTCCTGCCAGCATTATCCCCTCCGCCAGATGCTCTTTAATAATTTTTTGGGCCAGATTTAAAGCCATATCAAGACACCCTCTTTCAACACTTTATTCCGAGGTTTTTCAGTAACGAAACCTTAGCTGCTTCAAGATGCTCGACTGTAAGCTGTACAGCCTTGGGTTCATCTCTTTCTATAATTGCCTGTAATATTTTTTTGTGTTCATTTATGGCAGAACTCCTTCGCACGTCGTTTGCTAAGGTTATTTCCCGGAATCGCTCCAAATAATCCTGCAAAGTACTGATTATACCTATCAATCTTGGCAATTTGCTTGTCCTTAATAAAACCTCATTGAATTCCCTGCAATTATTGATCAGTTCCGGTATATCGCGGCTCTCGCCAGTAAATTCCATTTTGTCGACAAGCACGCGCAAGTTGGCGATTTCTTTATCATTAATGTTTTTGATCGTAAACTGCATAGCCAAGGTCTCCAAAGCTGTCCGAATTGCGTATATCTCAATAATATCCGCGACCTCAAAAGTTTTAACGATTACTCCTTTTCTCGGTATGTATTCAACGAATCCTTCTATTTCCAGCTTGCGAATTGCTTCGCGGATTGGAGTACGGCTGATATTATACTTGTTTGCATAGTCTATCTCGACAAGTCTTTGTCCAGGTCTTAACTTTCCTTCGAGAATTGACGTTCTCAGGTTTTCATATACTATGTCCCTGATTGGTTTTAGTGCACTTATCTCTGCTGCTTCTGTCATTTCTTGCTTCACCCCATTGTTATTATATTTCTAAATGCTTCTAGGATTGGGATACAGTATCCATTCTTAATAGTCATTATTTTATCATAAACTATACTTGGCCCGCCAGTATTTAACGTTTACTTTTTTAAATTTTTATATGTGCTAATTTTTTGTATGTTTTCTATTTTTCTTTACTTTTTCGCAGGAACTTGTCTTATTTTATCGAATTAATATAATAAAGATATCATTTTCAAATAATGGCGGTGTATTATGGAAAGAATTATTAAGCTAATTAATAATAATCAAGATTGGCTGGTCGAAAGGCTTAAATATTTTATCAAGCATAACAATTATAGTAAATATACTACCCGCTTAGAACCAATCCTCGATAAATCTGTTCAGGGGATGTCCAGATCTCTTCTTGAATCTATCAAGACATGCAACGGGATTCCTGAGCTTGATGCCGATATAGATTACGTTGTTAATGGTGTTTTATCTTTTGGCACGGCAGAAGCCTTTCGGCATCATGAACGCCGCGTTAACCATGAGGTCTATTTCAAGTTGATTAAGTATTTTCGCCAAGTTTTTCTCGAATTGCTGCAGAACTCTGATTTAGAAACGGAATATGTTCAATACTATACTTCCTTCATCCTCAGATATTATGACTTTGTTGAGGTCGGTATTTTCAAACAATTAGCGAGCGATGAAGTGGCGCTGCAAAAGGCGTATTTTGAACAACTTTTTGAAAACTCGCCTGAAGGGATTATTATGTGCGATACCGACTGCATCATCATTAATGTTAATAAGGGCTTCGAGCAGCTTTTTGGCTATACTTTCGAGGAAATAAAAAGCTTTAATGCCGATGAACTTCTTGCCCCGGAACACCTGGATGAAGAAGCTCATTTTTTATCCGTCAAAGTAAGCCGCGGCGAATTGATACAGGTGGAAACTATCAGGAGACATAAAAACGGCACACTCATACACGTTGCAATTTTGGGCTACCCTATTTTTGTAAACAGGAAACAAGTCGGTATGTATGCGATTTACAGCAATATTACTGAACGTAAAGAGGCTGAGACCAAGCTGCATTACCTGAGCTTTCATGATCCTATGACCGGGCTATATAATCGCACTCACTTTGAACAGCAAATGAGACTGTTTGAGGAATCCTGGCCTCAGCAATTGGGCATTATCGTTTGTGACATTGACGGATTAAAAATCGTTAATGATACCTTTGGACACGGTAAAGGCGATAACCTTCTGATACTTGCCGCAAATATCCTAAAAACGTGCGTGCGTAAAAAAGATATCTTAGCGCGGATTGGCGGCGATGAATTCGCCATATTCCTCCCTGATTGCGATCTGAAGGAGCTGGAAAGGGTCACAAGCCGTATCCAGACAACCATTATCGACTACAACATAACTCAAAAAGAGCTGCCTCTGAATATTTCTGTGGGATATGCGGTAACGCGCAACAAAACCCTCCAGTCAGTCAACGATTTATTCAAAGAGGCAGACAACAATATGTACCGGGAAAAACTTCACCGCAGACAAAGCACCCGCAGCGCCATAGTCCAGACCTTGACAACCGCCCTGGAAGTTCGTGACTTTATTACCGAAGGTCATGCGGAACGTATGCAAGACCTTGTCTGGAATATGGCCAAATCCTTAAACGTACCTGAACGCAGTATCAAGGAGCTTCAGCTTTTAGCCAAATTTCACGACATTGGCAAGGTAGGTATTCCCGACCGTATTCTTTTTAAGACCGGGTCTCTTACTCAAGAGGAATATCAGGAAATGAAACGCCATTCGGAAATAGGCTACCGCATAGCGCAATCCTCACCCGATCTAATCCCGATCAGTGACTGGATTCTCAAGCACCATGAATGGTGGGATGGGTCCGGTTATCCGCTTGGACTCGAAGGTGAGCATATCCCGCTTGAATGCCGGATTCTCGCAATCGCTGATGCTTATGATGCTATGACCACATATCGCCCGTATAAAAAAACCATGACCCATTCCGAGGCCATAGCTGAACTAATCAGATGCGCAGGTACGCAATTTGATCCATCTTTAGTTGAACAATTTATTCCTGTACTTGCGCAATTTACTTGTCGCCTTTGCGCAAATACGTCGAGTAAATAATTAAAGGTAATCCTCCAGCCTGACAAATTCATAACCCTGTGCGGCCAATATCTCCACAGCAGCTATAACACCGGCTGCGGTCTGGCTTTCCGGGTGATTCATATGAAAGATAATAATCGTCCCGGATTTAGCCTGGCTGCAGCTTTTCTTAATCTGCTGAACATTATACGTAGCTCCGGCGTCGCCGATTATGTTGAAGTTAACAGCCCGATAGCCCAAATCCTCAACTATGCATACTGCTATTTCATCATAGTATGCCGTTCCTGAACGGAAATACCGGGGTTTTCTGCCGGTAATGTCCTCTATCTTCCGCGCATTTGACTCTACCTCTTCGACCACTGCGTCAATGCTGCTTGTTCCAGGAATTCCGTATGCTTTTTTGCCATTTACAGACAACGGACGGTGGCTCAAACCATGGTTTTCGATCCTAAAGAACGGTTCCTCTGCCAATTCCCGAAATACTGCCGGATTAGCGTCAATCCACCTGCCACTAATAAACAATGTGGCAGGTATTTTATTTTTCTTTAAGTAATCTAGCAATTCCCGGTCATATTTACTGCCGCCAGCCCCTCCACACGCGTCAAACGTAAGCGCAACTATTTTTTTAGTCGTATCCAGCCTCGTGACTACCCCTGTCACATATTCTCCCCACTGTTGCGGGATTTGTCGTTCATAAGCAGCTTTCATGCGCTGTTTTATTGTCTCAATGCTTTCTATAGCAGTTACATCTTGCTCAGGGCTCCCTCCCCCAAATTGCCCGGAATACTCCGCAAAGGACTGTTTAACCGGCGGCAGTACCTTTGGCGAGCCGCAGCCTGACAACATCAACATTGACAGGCAAATGAAGAAAAAAAGCAACCCCGATAACATTTTTGACATTGCTGACATTGCTGACATTGCCGTTGCCCCCGCTAATCTATCCCAAAGTAAATAAACTATCCATAAGAATTCTCTTCATTTCGATAAATCCCTTCTCCACAACAAGCTTTCTCGTGCGCGGGCGTTGTAAACTAACGGACAACTGCAGCTTAAGCTTGGCCGGACGGGGTCCCAGAACATAGACGTTGTCTGAAAGCAGCAAGGCCTCCTCCACATCATGGGTAATAAAAAGTACCGTCGGATGACTGATTCTTGGCCAAATGCCGGCAAGCCAGTCATGCATCTCGCTTTTCGTATACGCATCCAAGGCGCCAAACGGCTCATCCAAAAGCAGCAGCTCCCGCCCGGCCAGCATCGTGCGTAAAAACGCGACTCTCTGCCGCATACCGCCGGATAGGCTAGCCGGGTAACTGCCTGCAAATTCTGAAAGATTGAAATCAGCCAATAAACAATTGGCGGTATTTATAGCTTCTCTCTTAGGGACATTCTGCAGCTCCAGGCCAAGAATACAATTCTCGAGGACAGTCCGCCACGGCAGCAGCAAATCTTTTTGCAGCATATAAGAAACGTGCCCTTTTTGACCGATAATCTCTTTTCCATCGAGAATAATCTGCCCTTTATCCGGGATTTCGAGCCCGCTGATCAAATTAAACAGCGTACTCTTCCCGCAGCCGCTCGGGCCTATAATGCTGATAAACTCACCCTTCTTGACAGTGAAGGAGATATCCTCAAGTGTCGGCACAGCGATACTTCCCGTCTCCCGTTTCGGCAGATAGTAAGTTTTATAAAGGTTTTTCACCTCAAGATACCCGCTTGCAAAGCTGCGCGCTCCTGTATGTTCCTGCATTCTCTTCTCCTTTATCGTTTGGGCAGATAATCATTCGTAAAGGCTTTATCAACATCGATCATCTGGGATAACAATTTCCGCTCAAACATCCAAACAGCATAGCGGCTCCAGACCTCTTTATCCTGCCAGCCCCATTGCAGCGCCTCAGCCTGATACTGGCCGCTCAGCCATTTCTGACTCGCCGTGACAAGCGCAGCATCAAGTTCAGGCGCCTGTTTTAAGAGTATCTGCGCCGCTTCATCCGGTTGTTTGATCGCGAACTCATAGCCCTGTGCTGTTGCGGCCATAAACTTTTTGACAAGGTCCGGCCGTTCGGCAATCGTTTTTTCGCTCGTCACTATGGTCGGTGTATAATAATCCAGCGCTTTATCATAGTCCTTGAGCATGATAATATTCAGCGGCACCTTCCGCAACTCGGCCTGAATTCCTGTCCAACCGTAAAATATCCAGCTAAAATCAACCTCTTTCCCAATTATGGAAAAAAAGTCTGCGGCGCCGACATCGATAGATTTTACTTTTTGGGGATCACCACCATCATTTTTTACAACGGCTTCAATAACTGCCAATTCGGCAGGCGAACCCCACCCGCCGTAGCGTTTCCCTTCAAGATTACGCGGACTTAGCAGGTTAGCTTCGTTGAGCGAGGCAAAACCAGAGGTATTATGCTGTATCACCGCAGCCAGCGAGACAAGGGGAACTCCGGCAGCGCGGGCGTTTGTGACCTCTTCCTGGTAGCTGACTCCAAAATCAATTTTTCCTGCGGCAATAAGCTGGGCTGGGCCTGGATCGCCCGCCTGTAAAATTTGCACATCCAGTCCCTGTTCTGCATAATATCCTTTTTCTTTGGCTACATATAGCCCCGTATGGTTTGTATTGGGTGTCCAGTCAAGCATCAAGCTTATCTTAGTCAGTGGTACTTCAGGTTTGTTATTATCCTTTGAGCATCCGGACAGTATGGACAGTCCCAACATCGCAATCAGAACTATTGATATAAATTTTCGCACTTCCAAATAACCCCATTCCCTATATTAAATTCTGTTGTATCATTCTGTCTACCCCTGCCAGGGTGACTTTTGGTAATACCAGGGCATAATTAATCTGCTGAAAAATGAAACAAGTGCAAAGAGTAACAAGCTTAACACCGCTATGACAACGATAGCTGCAAATACCTTTTCGATAAGAAAAGAATGCATCGAACGGGTCAGGTAAACCCCCAGTCCCTGTGAGGCTCCGAGCCATTCCCCAATAACTGCGCCCATGATACTGTATGTAACCGAGATTTTTAAACCGGCAAAGAAGGCGGGTAAAGAACCTGGGAATTGTACAATTTTAAAGATCTGCCAGGGCTTTGCCCCCATTACCAGCAGCAGTTTAACCATATCCTGGTCCACACTCGCAAGCCCTTCGACGAGACTGACTGTGATCGGGAAAAAACACACGAGCGCGACAACGATTATCTTGGGCATCATCCCATAACCAAACCAGATAATCAGAATAGGCGCTACTGCTACAATCGGAATGGTCTGTGAGATGACAAGGAGCGGATAAAACGTTTTTTTCACGGAAGGGATGAGCCCCATTAATACAGCCAAAGCTAATCCGGCCAAAATAGCCAGCATAAAACCGGCTAAGGCTTCAAACACTGTCTGCATACTGTGCCCGAATAACAGGTTATAGTCTATATAGAGAGCTTTTATGACCTGTGTCGGCGCAGGAAGGATATACTTCGGAACCGCAAAAACCCGGACAATCACTTCCCACAGGATCAGTAAAATGATCACAACCGAGGCTGAGGACAGGTATCTTCTCATTTCTAACCCCACATTTCTCAGGACTTACCTGTGATACTTGAGCATTTTTTTATCCATACTTACCCCAGTCGGCTTGTAATCCATCTTGATGATGGACATAACTCCGGTTGCACCGGCCCTGATACAGGCATCCTGAGCTTTCTTTACTATGTCCCAAAGCACATCGGGTTCTCCTTCCATTGTTGTTTCCATAGGCCCTACCATATACTTGACGCCAGATTGCCGGATAATCTCGATAGCCCCATCGACAGCTTCGTACGTTTTCTCCTCGGATATCTTCGGGAGGACCTGCAGACTTAAATTGATTATAGCCATTATTATTTCTCCTTCCCTCATTAGTGATTTTACCCATCCGGCCGCGAAAAAAATAAAATCGCTTCCGCGTAGGAAGCGATTGCTTTGTCAAACTCAACATTTCCTACGCTGGCATTATCCAGATCAGGTTCAAGGGTCGGCATAATTAAATGCCCTCTCAGCCGGGTCAACCCAGCTCCCCTTTTTATTTTTTCTTTATCTTACTCTGATATACCGGCAATGTCAAGTTTCTTCGGTTAGGTTTTTACATGAGTTGGACACGGTATCTAAATTTAACCTTTGCCGACAATCTCACTGACCAGTGCCGCTACATAGCGGGCTGTGCCAGTCATATCGCTGATTTTGATCTGTTCTTCAGTCGTATGCACCCGATTCATGCCCGTTCCAAGGTTTAATGTCCTGATGCCGCGCGCATTGAAATAATTGGTATCGCTGCCACCGCCGGAAGCCATAACCTTAGCCTCGAACCCTGCCGCACTTGCCGCTCTGCACGCAAGCCCAATAAGCGGCTCGGCTCTATCGACGAAGAATGCCGGATAGAGCCTCTCTGTCGTAACTTCCAGTCTAGCGCCAGATTCCTCACAGGTCTTTTTGAGACAGTCAAGCATATGCTGTGTCTGCCGGTCGAGCTTGTCATCAGACAAACTCCTTGCTTCTCCCTCAATCACTACCCTGTCGCAGACAATATTCGTCACGTTGCCGCCGGAAATCGTGCCAATGTTGGCAGTCGTCTCTTCGTCGATGCGCAGCAGCTTCATATGGTCAATAGCCTTCGCAGCAACCTGGATTGCGCTGATGCCATCCTCCGGGTTTACCCCGGCATGAGCCGTTCTGCCGATAATTACAGCCTTGATCTTATCCTGCGCCGGTCCCTGATTTATTATCGTACCTGGGGATCCGCCGCTATCAAGTACAAAACCGAGCTGAGCCTTAAGCAGGCTATAATCAAGATAGCGTGAACCCAATAAGCCCGCTTCCTCACCAACTGTGAACAACACCTCGAGATCACCATGCGGCAGCTTCTCTTCGGCAATATGCCGCAACGCCTCCAAAATGGCGGCAATGCCTGATTTGTCGTCAGCCCCGAGAACTGTAGCCCCGCTGCTCCTAATAACGCCATCATCAATAACAGGGCTGATTCCCTCGCCAGGCGTTACGGTATCCATATGGGCTACAAGCAATACTGCCCTGGCCCCCTGCACATTGCCTTTCAATCTTCCCAGCAGGTTGCCGCTATCAGAGCCTGCAGCTGCAGCTGATTTTTTATCCTTGATGACCTCAAGACCAAGCTCCGTTAGTTTTCGCTGCAGAACTGCAGCCAACGCCGCTTCCTTTTTGCTAAGACTGTCAATCTTCACAAGCTCACAAAACTCCTGCACCAACCGCTCTGTGTTTATCATCGCAACCTCCGAAAATTTATCGAATCCAGATATAGCAATTCGTTATTGCTATATTTTGCTATCTATTACTATATCACCTGTACACCAACTAAACCAGTAGCCCTGGCGCCTAGTCTGCTTTCGGAAACGGGGAGCGCGGTGTATAACTGGTATGCAGGAGCTTATGGGCCTTTTCACTGAAAGGATGATCGAGGAATTCTTCATATAGTTTTTTAACCTCCGGATTCTCGTGGGATTTGCGATAGGGCAAATCCTTTTCCGCTTTATAAATGGAATCAGCGCGATCCATGCGGTAATCCATCGATCCCTCCCACCCCCTGCGGTACGAGAGAATCGGCTGGCCGCCGCCGCCGACGCATCCGCCGGGGCAACCCATGATTTCCACGAAATGGAAGTGCTCGCCGGCTTTGATTTTTTCCATAACCAGTTTGGCATTTCCGGTGCCATGCGCGATAGCGACCCTGATTTTTCCATCGGGCATCTCAATTTCAGCTTGTTTCAAACCATCCATCCCGCGCAGGGACTGGACATATCCCGGCAAGGGCAGTTCTTGGCCTGTTTCAATCTCATAGATTGTCCGAAGCGCCGCCTCGAGGACGCCGCCGGTTGCGCCAAAAATAAGACCCGCCCCGCTCGCGACTCCCATCGGGGTATCGAATTCCTCGTCAGGCAGCTTGGCAAAATTTAGTCCGGCCTGCCTGATCATGCGGGCTAACTCCCGGGTAGTGATAACAACGTCAACGTCTCTGAAACCGCTGTCATCCATTTCCGGCCGGTTGATTTCATATTTTTTGGCTGTGCACGGCATCACAGATACTACGAACATCCTGGCCGGATCTATCCCCACCTCTTTGGCATGATAGGTTTTGGCCAGTGCCCCGAACATCGCATGCGGCGATTTTACAGTCGAAACATGACCCAAGAACTCGGGATAGAAATGCTCGCATNNACTTTATCCAGCCGGGGCTGCATGATGATAAGTGCGGAAAAGGACCTCCGGCCTTGAGCTTCGCTAAAAACTCATAGCCCTCCTCAATAATCGTTAAATCCGCCGTAAAATCGGTATCGAAGACCTTGTCAAAGCGCAGCTCACGCAGTGCAGCCACTAGTTTACCGGTCACGACGGACCCGACCGGATACCCGAATTCCTCGCCCAGCGTGACCCGCACGGAAGGAGCAACCTGGACCACAACATATTTTAGAGGATCCTGCAAGGCTGCCCAGACCTTCTCAGTATCATCCGGCTCATGAATAGCTGCCGTCGGGCAGACATTGGCACACTGCCCGCACGTGATACACGCTACATCATCAAGACTCAGGCCGAACGCAGGGGAAATAATCGATGCAAAACCCCGGTTGATCGGCGAATACACGGAGGCTTGCTGTATAGTGGCACAGACGCTGACACAGCGGCGGCAACGGATACACTTCGCCGGCTCCCTCACGACCGCCACAGATTTCTCATCATTTGGGAAGTCTATCCGCTCCCCGCGAAAAGGTATGCCGACGATATTAAAGCGGTGCGCCATCGCCTGGAGCTCACAGTTCATATTGCGGTAGCAGCTCAGACAGTCCTGCGGATGCTCGGACAGCAAAAGCTGTAAGACAGTCCGGCGCGCATCGAGGACTGCTTTTGTGTTCGTTCTTACAACCAGACCTTTTGTCGCCGGATATGTACAGGATGCCTGCAATGTGCGCGAGCCTTCGATTTCAACGACACAAACGCGGCAGGTTCCTACCTCATTGATCCCTTTCAAATAGCATAATGAGGGTATATCAATACCGGCGTGACGTGCCGCCTCAATTACAGTTGTTCCGGCCTCGACTGTTACTGTTTTCCCGTCAATTGTAAGGGTTACCATTTTCTTCGAGTTCACTCAAATCACCTCCTATATTTTCGCTATAGCGCTAAATGGGCATTTAGCCTGACAAGCGCCGCATTTTATACAGATACCCTGATGAATAAAATAGGGGGGTTTTTTGGGTTCACCGCTGATGGCCTCAACCGGGCAAATCCGCGCACAAATACTGCACGCGGTACATTTTTCGGGGATAATTTCAAAACGCACGAGCCGGCTGCATACCCCAGCAGGGCAATGTTTATCACGGATATGGGCTAAATATTCCTCTTCAAAAAAGCGCAGCGTGCTTAACACCGGATTCGGCGCAGTTTGCCCCAGACCGCATAACGAGGATTTTCTGATATCCTCTGCGAGCCGTTTTAATAATGAAATATCCTCTTCCTTTCCCTCACCGATCGTAATTCTCTGTAAAATCTCGTGCATGCGCTTTGTCCCGACGCGACATGGTGTACATTTGCCGCACGATTCATCCTGTGTAAATTCGAGAAAGAACTTAGCAATATCTACCATGCAATCGCTTTCGTCCATGACAATCAGCCCGCCTGAGCCCATCATCGCACCAAGCTTGAGCAGGCTGTCATAATCTATCGGGGCATCAAGATGATCCTCCGGAATGCACCCCCCTGACGGCCCGCCGATCAGTACGGCTTTAAATTTCCTGCCCTTTTGAATACCACCGCCAATATCGAAAATAATGCTCCGCAGCGTTACCCCCATTGGAACCTCGATCAGGCCAGTGTTATTTATCTTACCGGCAAGTGCGAAAACCTTTGTCCCTTTGCTTTTTTCTGTCCCGATGCCCGCAAAATATTCCGGTCCCTTCAGGAAAATACGCCCGACATTGGCGAGAGTCTCCACATTATTGATAACAGTTGGTTTATGAAATAATCCTGCCACAGCTGGAAACGGAGGACGCGGACGAGGTTCTCCCCTTTTGCCGGCAATCGAATTCAGCATCGCTGTCTCTTCACCGCAAACAAAAGCTCCAGCCCCTAAGCGCACCTCAATATCGAAATCAAAGCCGCTGCTGAAAATATTTTTACCCACTAACCCGAGCTCGCGGGCTTGTTTGATGGCTAGTTCCATTCTTTCGACCGCAACCGGATATTCGGCACGCACATAGATATACCCACGGTGTGCGCCTATGGCATAGCCTGCTATCACCATCCCTTCGAGCACAGCATGAGGATCACCTTCCATGACGCTGCGGTCCATAAACGCACCCGGGTCGCCTTCATCCCCGTTACAGATGATATACTTATCTTCATTCACCGCCCTCGCGGCGTATTCCCACTTTCGTCCTGTCGGAAAACCGCCGCCGCCCCTGCCTCTTAGCCCGGATTTCTTAATTTGTTCAATGACATCTTGCGGTTGGCATGATGTCAGCACCCGGCCCATGGCCTGATAACCGTCTCGCGCAATATATTCGCGGATGTTTTCCGGGTTAATTAATCCACAGTTTTGCAGCACCTCACGCTGTTGGTTTTTTAAGTACTCCTTCTGTCCCATATTCACAAAAGACTCCTTCCGGTTGCCAGAAGCCATGCTTCGACAGGCTTTTTTTGAACGAGATGTTGTTCTGTCACGGCTTTAGCCTTTTCGGGGGTCAGATTCTGATAGGTGTAGGTTATCCCGTCAGCCCCGGTAATCTCGACAAGCGGTTCATTTTTACATATCCCCGCACATCCTGTGCCAACAACAGTAACGTACTTTATTTTCCTGTTGTTCACTTCTTCAACAAACGCATTATAAACAGCTCTGGCTCCGGCCGCGATCCCGCATGTACCTAGCCCGACCGTAACACGATACTCCGGTTCGGGCTGCTCTTTAAGCTGCATAGCCTGGATAGTCTCTTCCTTCATTTTTTTTAAATCTTCGAGCGACTTCAATGTAAATCACTCCTTTTTTCTGCCGGGTCTTGCGCTGCACGGTATCCCCTAATAAGCTCGGGAATATCCTGGGCAGTAAATTCACTATGTACTTCCCCATTCACCATAACAACCGGCGCGAGACTGCAGGCGCCAACACATCTGGCGCTCTCAAGCGTAAACACCCCGTCTTCGGTGGTCTCTCCCACATCAATTTTGAGGTTCTCCTTCAAGGCTTCCAGGATATCGCCAGCCCCCTTCACATAACAGGCCGTACCCATACAGACAGTTATTTTGTTCCGGCCTTTGGGTACAGTACTGAATAAAGAATAAAAAGTGACCACACCATAAACCTCACTGATTGGAACATTAAGCGCTTCGGCAATATGGATCTGAACATCCCGCGGCAGATAGCCGAAAATAAGTTGAGCCTCATGCAGAGCAACGATTAAAGATTCCGGATCGTTGTGGTATTTTGTGAGTACTTTTTTTAACTCCGCATATTTTTCTTCAGCATCCTGCTGACAACTGTTACACATCGTCATAAAAACCTCCCCAGCGATTGATATTCCATAGTATTCTTCAAAAACCCGCAATTATTGCAGTATGATGACCCTTAATTATTAAATAATGCGCTTGACAAATAATATTAAGGCGACATATAATTTCTAGTAATCAAACACTTATACTTATAAAAGTGATGCGGAAGAAAAGTAGATTGAAGAACTGGCTTTCAGGGAGAGGATGTCGTGACTGAAAACGTCCTCAGGCTTTCCTCAATTGAAGTTCCCTTCCAAACTGCAAGGGTGAGAACCGTCAAGGTTGGTAGTCTGCGCCGGAAACTTCTACCGTTAAAAAGAAGGGGGTATCGGATTTTTCCCGTACCTTGACGCTAAAGAGGGTGCATCGTTTATTGCAAAATAAATAGATGAACCAATGAGGGTGGTACCGCGAAATCCACAGTTTTCGTCCCTTTTCAGGGAGAGACTGTGGATTTTTTTATAATTACATTTTAGGAGGAAAGAAAAATGATTGTTGTCTTACAAAAAGGCGCAAACGAAGAACAATTGCAAAACGTCATAACTCAACTGGAGAGCTTTGGCTTTTTAACCCATGTTGTCAGAGGAACTGAAAAAACAATAATTGGCGCGATAGGAGATAAATCAAGACTTGTTGAGCTTCCGCTGGAAGCCATGCCTGGGGTCGAAAAAGTTGTCCCGGTACTGGCGCCGTACAAGCTTGCCAGCCGGGAATTTAAACCAACAGATACCATAATCAAGATTGGCAATGTCTCCATTGGCGGGCCGGAAGTACAGATTATGGCAGGCCCGTGTGCAGTTGAGAGTAAAGAACAACTGCTGGAAACAGCAGAAATCGTTAAAAACGCCGGCGTCAAAATCCTCCGGGGCGGCGCCTATAAACCCCGTTCCTCACCTTACTCGTTCCAGGGATTAAAAGAAAAAGGGCTCGAATACTTAGCGCTAGCCCGTGAAAAAACAGGTCTTTTAATTATCACAGAAGTACTTGACCCTCATACGATCGATCTTGTGGCATATTATGCCGATATCCTGCAGATAGGGGCCCGCAACATGCAGAACTTCCATCTGTTGGCCGCGGTGGGGCAGGTGGACCGGCCCGTGCTCCTCAAGCGAGGTCTTGCGGCCACGCTGGAGGAACTGCTCATGGCCGCAGAGTACATCGTGCGCGAGGGGAACAAGCAGGTCATCGTGTGTGAACGCGGGATCCGCACCTTT
>DIVP01000068.1 GCA_002422465.1 Peptococcaceae bacterium UBA6129
TACCGTCAAAACCTGAAGAGTGGGTTTTTTTAGTCTATCTTGAGGATGACCGCGAGGTTGACATAATTGAATCACTCTTAAGGTCATTTGGAATCCCATTGCTCAGAAAATATAAGGGACTTGGGGGATATTTTAAGATCCTAACGGGTATGTCGGCTTTAGGAATTGACTTGTATGTGCCGCAGAGCCAGTTAGAAACAGCTATCGAGATACTGGATTTGGCGGCTGAAAAATAACGCTCTTATGTAGCTGGGAGGCGTTTGCTTTGGGGAACCGGTTAATTGGTGTGATTTCTGATACGCATGGGCTTATCAGACCGCAAGCCATTAAAGCTTTAGAAAAGTGTGATCTGATACTACACGCGGGCGATATCGGGGCTGTACACGTCGTGGAGGAGTTGCACAAGATTGCCCCGGTTATAGCTGTGCGGGGTAACTGCGATAGGGGAATATGCGCAGATATTTTTGCTGCGACCGAGGTGGTAGAAACCGGAGGACACTTTTTTTATCTGCTTCATGATCTGAACAGGATGGATATTGAGCCTGAGGCGGCAGGTATCAGTACTGTAATTAGCGGACATACTCACCAACCATGCCAGTACAGGCAAAAAAGTATTCTCTACTTAAACCCCGGCAGCGCAGGGCCACGAAGGTTCAGCCTGCCGGTGAGTCTTGCGCTTCTCAAAATAACAGGAGATACCTTGACGGCGGAGTTTATCAATCTATTGCACTAAGTCGGCGCTTAAAATTAAGATATCTCTGGGGTTAAGAAAGGTATATTTCTTTTTTATTCGTTATTCTGGCTGTCTTTTGTGTATAATGTTAGTTAATAACAAAAAAGACGACTATTATGTCCAAGGAGGATTAAGATATTTTATGGCTGATATTCAAAGCAACAACGAAAAGACAAGCTTCACACTGGCGAACAACTTTATCCAAAATATTATCACCGAAGATTTAAAAACCAATAAAAATAACGGCCGCGTACATACGAGATTTCCTCCCGAACCTAACGGCTACCTGCATATCGGGCATGCCAAGGCTATCTGTCTTGATTTTGGGCTGGCCGCGCAGAATAAGGGTCTCTGCAATTTGCGGTTCGATGATACCAACCCGAGCAAAGAAGAAACCGAATATGTTGACTCTATTCTTGAGGATATCAGGTGGCTGGGCTTTGATTGGGAGGACCGGCTCTATTATGCGTCCGATTACTTCGGAAAATTATATGAATACGCCGTGTCGTTGATTAAAACAGGCCAGGCCTATGTTTGTGACCTCAGCCCTCAACAGATGCGGCAATATCGAGGGACTCTGACCGAGCCTGGTCAGGATAGCCCGTATCGTCGGCGCACAGTTGCGGAGAATCTTGATTTGTTTGAGCGCATGAGAAAAGGGGAATTCGCCGAGGGCGCGCGTGTTTTACGTGCAAAGATTGATATGTCTTCAGGGAACCTGAACATGAGGGATCCCGTATTATACCGGATAATAAAAACCCAACACCACCGGACAAGCGATAATTGGTGTTTGTATCCGATGTATGATTTCGCTCATCCCCTCTCTGACGCCATCGAAGGAATAACACATTCTATCTGTACTTTGGAGTACGAAGACCACCGCCCGTTGTATGACTGGGTGCTCGAGGCTGTTAATACCGCGTGCCGTCCGCAGCAAATTGAATTTGCCCGTCTGAACCTTACGCACACTGTCATGAGTAAACGCAAGCTCCGGGAACTCGTGGAGCAGGGCTATGTCGACGGATGGGATGATCCCAGGATGCCGACGCTGTCCGGCTTAAGAAGGCGGGGCTACACACCGGAGGCTATCCGTGATTTTTGTGAACGTATCGGAGTGGCCAAGAGTAACAGTACGGTTGATATTACGTTGTTGGAACACTGTATCCGCGAAGACCTGAACATCAAGGCAAACAGAGTCATGGCTGTACTGCGCCCACTCAAGGTCATAATCGATAATTATCCGGACGGACAGGTTGAAAAGCTCGCCGCCGAGAATAACCCGGGCAATCCGGACATGGGTTCGCGTATTCTTCCGTTTTCGCGGGAACTATATATTGAAGAAGAGGATTTTAACGAAAACCCGCCGAAAAAGTATTTTCGCTTGACACCGGGGCAGGAGGTCCGTCTGAAACATGCTTATATTATTAAATGCGAAAGTTTTGTCAGGGATGAACAAAGCGGTAAGGTAGTGGAAGTTCATTGTTCGTACGACCCACAAACAAAAAGTGGGCAGGAAACCAGTGACCGTAAAGTTAAAGGTACAATTCACTGGGTCTCGGCTGCCCACGCAAAAAAAGCAGAGGTTCGTCTCTATGAATATCTTATGCTTGACGAAAATGCGGAAGAGGAAATTGAGGAAAATCTCAATTAAGAGGCTGATTTTATAGCTAAGCTTAATCCCAACTCGCTCGAGAGATTGACGTGTTTTGTTGAACCGGGCTTGAGCGCTGCAGAACCGGGGAGCCGCTTTCAATTCTTAAGAAACGGGTATTTCTGCAGGGATATCGCAACAAGCAGCGAGGGGTTGCCGGTGTTCAACCGTGTCGTTTCACTGCGTGATACGTGGGCCAAGTTAAATCAATAAATCAAATAAATTCTGGTTTTCATTGAGGATTGTGTACTGAATGCCTTTTTGATTCATTCGTTGAATCAGCGGTTCATAATCCTCTTTCCTGTTGAGTTCTATGCCTATGAGGGTAGGACCCTTTTCTTTATTATTTGACTTGGTGTATTCGAACCGGGAAATATCGTCATCCGGACCTAACACTTCGACAACAAATTCCCGCAAAGCCCCTGGGCGCTGTGGAAAGTTTACAATAAAATAGTGTTTCAGCCCTTCATTCAGGAGGCTGCGCTCTTTTATCTCCGGGGTGCGCTCGATATCGTTGTTTCCGCCGCTAATGATGCAGACCACGTTTTTCCCTTTAATCTCATCACGGTAAAAATCCAGAGCGGCAATGGGCAGCGCGCCCGCAGGTTCAACAACAATCGCACTCTCGTTATACATTTCGAGGATTTTCGTGCATACCTTTCCTTCGGGAACGGCGACAATAGCATCGAGCAGTTTTTTACAGATGGCAAACGTCAGTTCACCAACCCTTTTAACAGCTGCGCCGTCAACGAATTTATCAATGTTTTCAAGCGTGATCACTCCATTATTCTCGAAGGAACATTTCATTGAGCAGGCGCCGAGCGGCTCGACGCCGATAATTTTTGTACCGGGGCTGATATTTTTAACATAAGAGGCTACTCCGCTCATGAGACCGCCGCCGCCAATAGCGCCAAAAAGGTAGTCAACCTTCGCGTTGATGTCATTCATAATCTCTATTCCGATAGTGCCCTGTCCGGCTATAACTAAAGGATCATCAAAGGGGTGTACAAAGATTTTATTTTCCTTTTCACAATATGCTTTCGCCTCCGCAAAGGAGTCGTCAAACGTATCTCCGAGGAGGATGATCTCGACAAATTTGCCGCCAAAATGCTTAACTTGGTTAATCTTCTGCCTGGGGGTAGTGACAGGCATGAATATTTCGCCTTTTATTTTCAGGGCTTTACACGAATAAGCTACTCCCTGAGCATGGTTACCGGCGCTTGCACAGACAACGCCGCTTTGCAGTTTTTCCGCCGGGATGCTCTGGATCATGTTGTAAGCGCCCCTGATTTTAAAAGACCTTACGACCTGCAGGTCCTCTCTTTTGAGAAAAATATTGCAGTTATATTTTTCTGATAGTATATCATTTCTTTGCAGCGGCGTATTATAAATAACCCCCTTTAAGGCTTGATTGGCTTTAAGAATTTCCTCAACAGTAATCTTGTTCATTAGAACCATCCTCCTCTTATTCGTAAATAAAAAACAATCTCTTGTCCTCATGATACATGTATGTGTATCATAGGGACGAGAGATTGTTCCCGTAGTACCACCCTGATTCTCCGCCTGTTCACACCGGCAGATTCAGTAAGTTCGGGGGCGTATTACCCCCACACTCTGGCCGGATAACGGCGGCCAGCCTGTTTTT
This sequence comes from Peptococcaceae bacterium UBA6129, assembly GCA_002422465.1. Taxonomy (GTDB): domain Bacteria; phylum Bacillota; class Peptococcia; order DRI-13; family UBA6129; genus UBA6129. The sequence goes on from DIVP01000068.1 coordinate 4,030, forward strand.
ACAGGCACCGGCATGGTTTAGTGGATATCAAAATCCCTTCAACGCAGCAGTTCAGGAGTGATCATAATACCCGTTTATTGCCGGATTTCAGCGAGAACCGGCTCTCTTTGAATAAACTAGAGGGTATTAAATCTCCATCAATACTTTTTTATTATAATAATATCCTGGTGTTATTTGGTGACAATAGATACAAGTACGAGTTCAATTTATTACTCAACATCATAGCTCTGCATTATCTACAAGTCAATGCCTGTTATTAAAATAATATGTTTTCATAATTTCAGTTGGGAGGAAAACTATGATAAAACGGATTGCGTTATTAACGAGCGGCGGTGACGCGCCGGGAATGAATGCAGCTATCCGCGCAGTAGTGAGGACTGCAATCTATTATGATATTGAGGTTATTGGATACAAAAGGGGTTATACCGGTTTGATCCACGGGGATTTTATGAATATGAATCTCGGTTCGGTGGCAGATATTATTCACCGCGGCGGGACTATTCTGCAAACCGACCGCTGCCAGGAATTTTTCTCCCACGAGGGCAGGGTCAAGGCTATGACAAACATGAGGGGGCTTGACATTGAAGGCCTGATAGCCATTGGCGGAGATGGAACGCTGCGTGGAGCAGCGGAGCTAAACAAGCTTGGGATGCCTGCCATCGGCATTCCCGGTACTATTGATAATGACATAGCCAAAACTGACAGGACCATAGGGTTTGATACTGTTGTCAATACCGTACTTGACGCAGTGAATAAGATCAGGGATACCGCCACCTCGCACGAAAGGATATTCATTATTGAAGTGATGGGCAGAAATTCCGGGGCTATAGCGCTTGCTGCCGGACTGGCCGGCGGCGCGGAATCGATTTTGATACCGGAAATACCGCTTAATCTAGAGGAAATTGTTGAAAATGTCAAAAGAGGCCGGAGCAGGGGGAAACGGCACAGCATCATCATCTTGGCCGAAGGAGTTGCGCAAAGTATGGAAATTACCCGGCAAATAGGCGAACTGACCGGACTCGAGACACGTCTTTCGATCTTAGGTTATATTCAGCGCGGCGGTACGCCCTCGGCGCAGGACCGTATTCTGGCCAGCCGGATGGGCGCTATGGCTGTAAAAATGCTTATGAACGGTGAAAGCGACAAAATGGTAGCCTCCCAAGCCGAGGAAGTAATTGGCATAGATTTGGGACAAGTCCTTGCGCAGACTAAGACTATCAATCACTGGGATTATGAGTTGGCCGGAATACTTTCTATATAACGCACTTCGGGTGTATAAGGGGAGAGAACATTATGAATCAAGCAGTGGATTTTATGGCCCTCGGAATAAACCGCAGTCTGATCGAAAAGCTTAAGAAAATGGATATCACCGTGCCGACACTGGTTCAGGCAAAAACGATTGGCGCTGTCCTCGCAGGCCGGGACTTGATAGTGCAGTCCCCTACCGGTACCGGCAAGACGCTCGCTTATTTAGCGCCCTTGCTTGAGCGGATTAATCCTGATACGAAGGACTTAGAGGTATTAATACTTGTCCCGTCGCGAGAGCTGGCCGTACAAATTATGAAGTTGCTTAAAGGCCTTACGGATATTCAAGCGGCGTCAATAATTGGCGGTACGAATCCTATCCGGCAGCTTGAGGCCTTAAAGGAGAAGCCGAGGATCGCGGTAGGAACACCGGGCAGAGTGCTCGAGCTTTTTAGAAAGCGCAAGATAAACGGTCAGGCGATACGCACGATTGTTGTCGATGAGGCTGACAAGATGCTGACGCAGGGCTACCTCGACGATATAAAAGCTATTCTAAAAAGCACATTAAAGACAAGACAGACGCTGTTTTTCTCTGCTACTATTCCCCGGGAAATACTAGCGGACAGCGCAGGGCTGCTGCAGAATCCGCTATTGATACAAATGAAAGAAGAGGGTCGTGTGCCGGCAACAATTACACATCTTTATTATATGTGCAGTAAGCCGCACAGGACACAGACCCTTGTGAAGCTATTAAGATATTACAAACCCCAGAGGGCTATCGTTTTTATCCAGCGCAACGAAGGGGTAGGTCCACTGGCCGGAAGCCTGCAGGAGCAGGGAATTGCAGCCGGAGCGCTGCACAGTGATTTGCCTCAGCAGCTGCGTAAAGAAGTGCTTAATAATTTCAGAAGTTCGAAGATAGCGGTGCTTGTTACTACAGACCTTCTGGCGCGCGGCATGGATATCGATGCCGTTGATTATATCTTCAATTACGACTTGCCGCTTGATGAAGAGTTTTACCTGCATAGGGTCGGACGTACCGGACGCGGTACAAACCTGGGTACGGCCATAACACTTGTTGATGAGGAGAAAAAATTTGTCATAGACAAGTTTGCCAGATACCTGCGCATTGACCTGGTTCAAATGGGGTTCGATGGCGACCGTGTCTTTGCGGTGAAACGCAAACGGGAAGGCAGTTGATATGCGCAAGGATATCATAATTATCATCTGTGGGTGGTTCTTTATTGCTCTAGGCATAGCCGGGCTGTTTTTACCGATACTGCAGGGAGTTCTCTTCATTTTTATCGGATTATATCTGCTCTCGAAAAAAGTATCCTGGGCGAAAAAATTGTTACATAAGTTTGAGCGCAGATACCCGTCTATATTCCGGAAAATAGACGGAGCAAGGAATAGAGCCGACAGATACATAATCAGGATGGAGAGATACATTAACCGGATTAGAAGAAAAGCATAAATAGAAAAAAGTAAAGTAATTGTCATCATCACACTATTGTAGTAAAATTTTCACGGGCATATTTTTGGAGGAGTTGGTTTAAATAATGGATAGCTTACTGGCAAAAATGAGAGAATATCTGAAAATGGAATCGGAGATACCCTTTGAGGAATTTAAGGATTATTATGAGCAGGTAATGGATTATTTGCAGAACAATTATGACAACATGACAAATGACGAGCTCCTTGTGGCCAAATTTGTCTTAGACATTGTCAGCAGCAACAGCAAGTCGCGGGCAATTAGAAAAGGTCCTGAGAGCAAGAAATATAAAAAAATGGCTGAAAAAACCTCGTTTTGGAGTGAAGCTATCGATTTTCGGCTGAAAAACGCCGGCATGTCTAAGGAGGATATTGACACGGGTGTAGCTAAAATAGGTCAGGAAGAATAGGAAGAAGAAAAAGACTGTCTCATGAGGTTATGAGGCAGTCTTTTGTCACAGCGAGCTCACAGATCCTGACAATTGTCTCGACAGCTTTGAGCATAGAAGGTACTGGGATAAACTCGTACCTGCCATGAAAATTGTGACCACCGGTGAACAGATTAGGGGTTGGCAGTCCCAGAGCTGAAAGCCGCGCGCCGTCGGTTCCCCCGCGTATTGGTGTTCTAAGCGGATCAATACCTATATCCTTCATCGCCCGTTCAGCCAGACTTGTTACATGAGGATAGCGGTCAAGTATTTCTTTCATGTTATAGTAGGTATCTTTAATTTCGGCTCTCACTAGCTCAGCGTGATAATTGCGATTGATCCGCTCAGGGCAGGATGAGACAAATTCCTTCCGGCGCTCGAATTCTTCAAGGCTATGATCACGGATAATATACTTCAAAACAGTTTGTTCGACAGTGCCCGAGAAACCTATCAGATGATAAAATCCTTCGTAGCCTTCTGTCTTAGCCGGTGTTTCGGATTCCGGGAAAAGATCAATAAGCTCTTTCGCTACAAGCAAAGAGTTGATCATCTTGTCTTTAGCCGTACCAGGGTGGACGCTTTTGCCCTGGACCGTAAACATAGCTGAGGCTGCGTTGAAATTCTCGGTTTCCAGTTGTCCCAGTTCACCGCCATCAATGGTGTAGGCAAAATCAGCCCCGAATTTCTCAAGTTCAAAGTATTGGGTACCCCTGCCTATTTCTTCGTCAGGAGTGAAGGCAATCCTGATTGTGCCGTGTTTGATTTCCGGGTGTTTGAGGAGATAAGCGAGGGCGGTGATAATTTCAGCTATTCCCGCTTTATCGTCCGCACCAAGCAACGTTGTACCGTCTGTAGTGATGAGCTTTTGCCCATGGTATTTTTTCAATTCCGGGAATTCTGTTTCCCTGAGGCGGATATTAAGCTCGCTGTTGAGGAGAATATCGCCCCCGGTGTAATTTTCAATCAGTCGGGGCTGTACATTATGACCGGAACAATCTGCAGAGGTATCCAGATGAGCGATAAATCCGATAACAGGCGATTTTTCAACGGAGTTGGCCTCAAGTGCGGCCATGACGTACCCGTTTTTATCCTGGATACACTTAGTCAGCCCGAGTTGACGCAGTTCGCGAACAAGTTCTTTGCCGAAAAGCAGCTGAGATTCGGTACTCGGACTATGCGGGCTATTTTCATCACTTGTAGTATCATACCGTACATAGCGCAAGAAACGTTCCAGAACATCCTCCATGTAGGTGCTCAATCCCTTCGTTATTTTTCATTAATCCCTAGTTCCATCATATAGCGAACGGGGCAATTATGTCAAAAAGGAGAGCTATATGATATACTTTTAATGGTGTAGAAAAGGGGTGTTAGTATGTACGAATACTTTAATCAAGATGAGAAGGGTCAGAAGAAAGTTCCGTTCAAGTTTTCGCCGAAAATGCCCTCCCCGAGGACGATGCTGCTCATTGCGATTATCATCTTAGTTTTTGTCATCCGCTTTCTGATTTCTTTGAAGCTAGACTGGACGTGGTTTTATGCACTTGGCTACAGCTCTGTCTTCTGGCGCACTTTTTGGGCCAAACTTCAGATTGGGGGCAGTATATTTCTAGCGGCGTTCGTGCTCAACGCGCTGAACATCTATATCGTCTACCGGATCAGCAAAAAACCGTTCCGGCTTTTAATTGCGTTGCCGGTAGCCCTAGTTGCGGCTTTAATAGTGTCAGGCAACTCAAGTGATCTCTGGCTGGCCATTCTCAGATACTTTCATGCTGTGCCGTTTGGAATTACCGACCCACAGTATCAGTTGGATATCGGTTTCTACGTATTTAGCCTGCCTGTATTCTGGCTCGTGTACAGGCTCATAACAACGTGGCTCGTTGTAAATGCGGTTACGGCAGTTATTCTCTATTTACTGCTATTGTCGCGCGGCGTTGAAGTAACCTCACAGGATGTAACTACCCGTATCCTCTCGGGTGTCGAAAAAGCCGGTTTTACTCATATCGGGTTGCTTATCGGTCTCGCCCTGGCCTGGCAGGCTGTGCAGTTCAAACTATCTACGTATGAGCTCTTGTACTCTCAGGCCGGTTCGGTTATTGGCGCCGGGGCTGCCGATATTGGCGCCAGATTGCCAGCCTATTATATTATGATGGTATTGTCTTTGCTGTTTGGTCTTGTTATCATGATAAGCTTCAGAAGACGGCTCAAACTGGCTATGTTGGCTATTGCCGGATTTTTAGCCGCTGCTGTCTTGATCTCCGGGATTTATCCGGGCCTATACCAGAAATTTGTTGTCGATCCTGATGAGTTAGGCCGCGAGACGCCATATCTCGAGCGCAATATTGAGTATACCCGCCTCGCTTACGGCCTTGATAAGCTTACTGAAGTGGAATATCCGGTCGGAGATATTTCGGCCAAGGATATTTCTGCTAACAGGGATATTATTGACAACATCAGGCTGCTCGATCACCGCGAGACCATGAACACTTATGCGCAGCAGCAGGAAATACGGTCATATTACGACTTTGTTGATGTTGATTCCGACCGTTATATGATTGACGGGAAACTTACGCAGGTCATGCTGTCTGGTCGGGAGCTGAACCAGGACTCCCTGCCGGAACAGGCCCGCACCTTCAATAACCTGATGTTTAAATATACGCACGGCTTTGGGGTGGCTATGAGTCCGGCCAATGCTATCACAGACACTGGGCTGCCGAAATATCTAATTCAGGACATACCGCCTCAATCTTCAGTTTTTCAAATTAAAGAGCCACGTATCTATTTTGGCGAGGCGACGAAGAGTAACGTTATCGTCAATACGGGCTTGAAAGAGTTTGACTACCCAGTCGGCGACAACAACCAGGAATATCTGTACGAGGGTAAAAAGGGAATCCCGATGACCTTCTTGAACAAGGCACTCTTAAGTATCCGCGATATGCAGCTGAAATACATGCTCTCAGATTATATCAAGCCTGAAAGTCAGTACCTCGAAACCCGCAGTATCCGTGACCGTGTTCAAAGAATAGCGCCGTTTCTTATCTATGACAACGATCCCTATCTTGTTATCGGGGAGGACGGCAAATTCTATTATCTCCTTGACGCTTATACATTTACAGATTTATACCCTTACTCAGATTCATATGATGATGCCGGCAGCGTCAATTATATGCGCAATAGCGTAAAAATAACAATGGACGCCTATTCCGGAGAGGTAGGATTCTATCTCTTTGACGAGAATGACCCCATAATAAAAACATACAACAGCATCTACCCAGGCTTGTTCAAAAAAGCCGGCGAAATGCCGGAGGATTTGCGCAGCCATGTCCGTTATCCCGAGGATTTGTTTACCGTACAATCCCTGATGCTGCGCGATTATCACATGGGGAATCCGACGGTTTTCTATAACCGCGAAGACAGATGGGAATTTGCGCAGGAAAATTATTCCGGCAAGCAGATTGATCAGGTTCCCTATTTCAGTATCATCAGCCTGCCTGGTGACAAAACCCCTGAGTTTGTGTTTATGAGGGCCTTTACGCCGGCACGGAAGCAAAATATGGTTGGCTGGCTGGCCGGGCGTTCAGATGGCGAAAATTACGGCAAGCTTCTCTTGTATAAATTCCCGAAAGGGCTCCAGATACCAGGTACTATTCAAGTGGAATCCCTGATCGACCAGGATCCGGTTATTTCCGGCCAGTTGACCCTCTGGGGCTCGGGTGGCAGCAATATTGTCAGAGGAAACTTGCTTGTCTATCCGATCAGTGGTTCCCTGCTCTACGTGGAACCGTTGTATATTGAAGCCGAACAGAATAAATTCCCGCAGTTAAAGAAAATATTTGTCTTTTATAAAGATAAGATAGTCATGGAAGATAGCCTGGAGGCTGCACTTACCAAGCTGTTTGGCGGGGGGACAATTACACAGCAGAATCCTGCAGGCGAACAGGTTTCCGTAGACGATACTGTGAAAACCCTGATTGATCGTCTGGCCACACTGTACAATGAAGGCAAGGAAAAGCTCAAAGCCGGTGATTGGGCAGGATACGGGCAGATACAAAAGGATATGGATAATATCATTAAAGCCCTTGAAGAAAAAAATACGTAAAGCATATTAGTAAAGTATATTTAGTGTATTAGAAAGAATATTGTATATCACAGCTTAGCCTCTTGTAGCAAAAAAAATAATATGTTATTCTGAACCTGTAAAATTTAATATTATTGAGAGCAAAGGCGTTCTCAAAAAGATTATTATTAATCTTTTTTGGGTACGCCTATTCTTTTTGGCTCGCTGCAAAAGGGCAAGTACATACAAATATATTTATAAAGGAGATGGATGGCATGAAAGAGTTTGGAATGAACGTTTTTAACGATGCGGTGATGAATGAAAGGCTGCCCAAAAGCATTTATAAGCTGCTCAAAAAGACTATTGAAGGAGGGTTGCCGCTTGATCCTTCGATAGCTGATGTAGTAGCCAATGCCATGAAGGAATGGGCAGTGGAGAAGGGGGCTACGCACTTTACGCACTGGTTCCAGCCGATGACAGGCATAACTGCGGAAAAGCATGATTCCTTCATTACTCCGCTGGATAATGGCAAGGCTATGATGGAGTTTTCCGGGAAAGAACTGATCAAGGGCGAACCTGACGCCTCTTCATTTCCAAGCGGAGGACTGCGTGCCACCTTTGAAGCCAGAGGCTATACGGCATGGGATTGTACCTCCCCCGCTTTTCTCAAGGATGAATCCGGCGCGATAACCCTGTGCATACCCACCTGTTTTTGCTCATATAACGGTGAAGCCCTTGATAAGAAGACTCCGCTCTTACGCTCTGTGGAGGCTCTCTCGAAACAGGCGCTGCGTGTTTTAGCCCTGTTTGGGAATAAAACGGCGACCAGGGTAATAAGTACGGTCGGACCTGAGCAGGAGTATTTCCTGATAGATAAGAAGTATTATGATAAAAGAAAAGACCTCATTTTTTGCGGCAGGACGTTGTTTGGCGCAATGCCGCCCAAAGGGCAGGAGCTGGAAGACCATTACTTCGGCAGCATTAAAGAGCGCGTAGCCGCATTTATGAAAGAGCTGAACACAGAACTATGGAAGCTTGGCATTGCTGCGAAGACACAGCATAACGAGGTTGCTCCCGGACAGTTTGAATTAGCGCCGATCTTTAGTACGACAAACATTGCGACAGATCATAACCAGCTGGTCATGGATTACATGAAAAAAATTGCGAACAGACACGGGCTGGCTTGCTTGCTGCATGAGAAGCCATTTGCCGGAGTGAACGGATCCGGAAAGCATAATAACTGGTCAATGTCTACGAACGACGGGCAGAACCTGCTCGAACCCGGTTCAACACCACACGATAATGCCCAGTTTTTAACCTTTTTATGTGCTGTCGTGAAAGCTGTCGACGATTACGCCGGATTACTGCGAGTCTCCTGTGCTAATCCTGGTAACGACCACCGTCTGGGGGCAAATGAAGCGCCACCGGCTATAATTTCAATATTTCTGGGTGACCAGCTGACTGATATATTTGAGCAGTTGGCAAACGGAGGGCCAAAGTCTTCGAAACAGGGAGAAAGTATGACCATAGGCGTCACAACTTTACCGGCGCTCGCCAAAGATTCAACTGACAGAAACAGGACGTCGCCGTTTGCTTTTACCGGGAATAAGTTCGAATTTCGCATGGTACCATCCTCGTTATCCATTTCCGGTCCGAATGTCATCTTAAACACTATTGTTGCCGAAGTACTATGTCAAATCGCCGACCGTTTGCAAAACTCGAGCAACTTTAACGGCGAGCTTCGGGTTGTTCTGAGGGATATCGCGCGTAATCATAAGAAAGTTGTCTTCAATGGCAACAATTATACGCAGGCGTGGGTTGAAGAGGCAAAACAACGCGGATTGCGTAATATCAGCTCTACAGTTGCCGCAATTCCTGAATTAATCACGAAAAGCTCGATAGAGCTCTTCGAAAAACATAAAGTTCTGAGCAGCACAGAACTGCACTCCCGTTACGAAATCCTTCTGGAACAGTATTCGAAGCAGATTAACATCGAAGCCCGGACCATGATAGATATGACCAAACGTCAAATCATACCTGCCGTTATCAAATACACTAATATTCTGGCCAGTTCAATCTACAACGTTAAAGGCGCTTTTTCCGGCGCACAAGTAACAGTGCAGGAGGAAATCCTTACAGAAATATCAGCAACGCTGGTTAATCTAAAAATGAAATTGGATGCGCTTGAGAAGGCTTTAGCAAGCGCACATAACGGGAGCAGTACCGATGCCTACGCAGAAGCGGTAGCATACCGTGATGTTGTCTTCCGGGCTATGGCGGAATTACGCGTGGAAGGCGATAAACTGGAGACGATGGTCGACGCCGACTTATGGCCGATGCCGACTTATGCGGAGATGCTGTTTGTGCTTTAGAAGAAAAATGGGCTGAGAGGAAATCTCAGCCTTTTTTTTTATTGTCTAAAAAGGTATAATTTAGGAAAACAAAGAAATAAGTAGGTGTATAATGAATTTTCACCCCGACGAAGGCAAACTGATAAGGTTCACGATAGCTGAAAACGAGGGTAATCGCTCTGCAGAAGATTTTCTGCACAAGGTCAAAAAGTTGTCGGTTAAAGCTATTAGCAGGCTGAAAAACCATGGCGTTGTAAGGTTGAACGGGAAAGATGCGATGCTCAGGCAAATCGTCCGCGCGGGAGATTTCATCGAGATTATCTATCCGCCGGAAGAGACCAGTCCCTATCTGCAGCCGGAGTTTGTACCAATTGAGATTATCTATGAAGATAACAGTATCCTTGTTGTTAACAAGCAGTCCGGCATTTGTGTTCATCCTACAAAAGGCCATCCCGGTCAAACTTTGGCCAACGGGATTTTATATCACTGGGCGGATAATAACGAAAACTACCGGGTGCATCTTGTCAATCGTCTGGACAAGGACACCTCAGGCTTGGTATTGATTGCGAAACATACATATGAAGCCCAGCAGTTATTTGACGAACAGCAAAGGGGCGGGATAAAGCGAGTCTATCTGGCGCTTGTCAGGGGTGTTATCCTACAGGACGACGGACTTCTGGATTGGCCGATTGCCCGTGAAGAAGGAAGAACCACCAAGCGTATCGTAGCTGCATCCGGACAATCAGCCTTGACCTATTATCGCGTCAAAGAGCGTTTTGAAAACCATACCCTGCTCGAAATAGTTCTTGAGACGGGCAGGACACACCAAATCAGGGTTCATCTCAGTCATTTCGGGTACCCGGTTGTCGGCGACGTTCTTTATGGAGGAGATGTAAGTGAGGACAAGCTTGACTTCCTACCTGGACGCCAGTTCCTGCACGCTTATCATCTGAGTTTTCCGCACCCCCGTTCAAAGCAAATGATGGAATATACCCTCGAGTTACCCCCAGAGCTGAAGAACATGCTCAAGCGAGTTCTTTATTCAGTGGGAGATTGATGCGTGCTGCTGCAAAGATAGAATTGCGAAAGCAAAATAGGACTTAACTATGGCCGTAATATCCGTTATACTGTATAGATAGATGCTGTTTAAGCAAAGATATTGCAGGGTGCTATTGAAAAGGAAAGTGGTGTTTAATATCAATATTAACAAGCAGGAAATAAAAGAGTGGATTGTTACTATAGCGGTCGCGCTCGTTTTGGTGGTAATCATCAGGACCTTTATACTCGATACACGGATAGTCCCGACAACGTCAATGGTGCCAACTATTCAGCCTGGGGACAGGCTGTTTGTTGAAAAAATTACCCTGCACATCCAGGGACTTGAAAGAGGAGAGGTAATTGTCTTTGAACCTCCTGTACAATCAGGATTAAAAGATGATTTGATTAAAAGATTAATCGCGCTTCCGGGTGATACAGTTGAGACAAAAGACGGGAAACTATATATAAACAATGTCGCACAGGATGAACCTTATCTGGCCGAGCCTATTCAATATACAGAAAAGGAAGTCACCGTACCCGAAGGTAAGATATATGTTATGGGGGACAACCGCAACCGCTCTTATGACTCTCATGAATGGGGGTTCGCCGATATTAAAGATGTCAAGGGCAAGGCATTATTAACTTACTGGCCGCTAAAACGTGTGAGGCTGTGGTAAATAAATGGCGCAAGTCCATACTTGCGTCATTTCCGTTAGCATATTAGTTCAGGGAATAAATTATAATATAAATGATTAATGAAAAGGGGAATCTCAACATGGATAAGACGGAAAAAGAAAAATTGCTGGACTTGATTAAAGCTAGAAAACAGGGCAATCAGTCGACGTTTTCAGGGAAGCAGGATATTTACGATGCCAAAGGCAGAAGACGTAAGGGCATTAAACAGCAAAAACAAGGTGGATTGTTTGATAAATAATTTCAAGGGGGACAGGCTGATGCGACAAGGTAAGGCTTTAGCTCCCGCAAAAATACTCGGATTGTTCTGTGCTGCGATTATTTTCACGTCGGGATTACTTGCCGGTTGCAATCTAGGGGCACCACAACCACAACCACCGGGCCCTGTTGAGCAGAAAGACTTTGCCGCTCAAAATGAAGCCTTAAAACAACTGCTGCCTGAAAAAAGCGGTTTTGTCTGGTTATATCACGGATTTGTAGAATACAGTCATAAGATGGAATTGAAATCTGTAAGTTCAACCGCCGGACAAACAGTTTATACGATAACCGGCGAGATTGGCGATCCCTCGGGTGGCGAGGCCAAAGGTGATTATAGTCTGGCGGTGACCTATACGATAAAAGATGGCGTCCTGCTACAAAACAGAACGGCTCCCAGAATGATGGATACTTTTCCGGTGATTGAATTGCTGCGTGGACCGCTCAACGTGCAAACCGAGTGGGAGCAAAAACTGAAGGATGCAAGTGGTAAGGAATACCAGCTTAGCTGTACAATTAACGAAATCAAAGAAGAAAACGGCGTGAAAACCTACACTATAGAGTATAAAGACAAAAACAGCGATTTCTATGAAAAACGTCAGATCAGAGAGAAAACCGGCGTCGTATTTTTCGAGAGGAAAATCAGACTCAATAACGAACCAATCGAAATGGGTTATTACCTGTACGAGGAAATGTCCGGATACCCGGCACAAACAAAATGATACGTCGCCGCTAGAGAATGGTTCTGGATTGAACAGAGAAAATTGAAGGAGATGACAACAGGTGCAGTGGCGCAAAAACCTCTGGTTTCTTTCGATAGGGGCATTCATAAATAATATCGGATTTACGGCAGTGCTTCCCTTTTTTCCGGCATTTCTAGTCGAGATGGGTTTGAAAGAGAATATTTCCATGTGGTCCGGCTTAATCATTTCAGTAAATTTTCTGGCTGCCGGTCTTATGTCTCCTGTTTGGGGTTCGTTCGCAGACCGTTACGGAAAGAGAATTATGCTTGCCCGCTCGGGGTTTGGCATGGTTGTTACATATATACTCATCGCCATGGCCACGAACCATTGGCAGTTATTAATTTACCGGACATTAAACGGATTGCTGGCGGGATTTATCGCGGCTTCAATTATGTTAGTCGTTTCGACAACGCCGCAGGAGAGAATGGGCTATGCGCTCGGGATTATTAACACCTTTATTGCTGCCGGAAGCATATTAGGGCCTTTTTTTGGCGGCACTTTAGTTCAGTATCTCGGGATACGCCCGACTATGTTCGCGGCCGCCGGCGTTTTGTTGGCAGGTACTGTCTTAGGCTATTACGGTACGAAAGAAAAGGTTGTCAAACAAATAAAGAAAACAACCCTCCTCGAGGATCTCGGCCTGGTTTTAAAAAACCGTGGGCTGAGAGTATATTTTTTAGCAATTACTGTCCTGCAGATTACCACTTTTATGATAGTTCCGACACTTCCGTTGCATGTGGCCGAACTAACCTCGCATAATACTGAGTTGCTAACCGGGATATTGTTTTCTGTAGTTGGCATTTCGATGGCGATCGGCTCCGCCCAGATATACAGAATCAACAAACTCAGCAATAGTGCGATTCTCTTGGCCTCGCTGCTTTTATGCGGTATCTTAAGCGTTTTACAGGGTTTAACCAGTTCGTTACTTATACTTGGACTAACTCGTTTCTTTTTTGGCTTCGTCTATGCCGGGGTGAATGTCAGCGGTAATGTCCTGATCACGCAATGCTCAGGCGAGGAAATGAGGGGACGTGTCTTTGGTATTCTGAACTCTTTTACTTATTTTGGAGCGGTAATCGGGCCCCTTTTAGGAGGATTTATGGGTCAGCAGCTAGGAAATGCCAGTGCATTTCACGGTAGCGCTCTGTTCTTTTTCGTTGCGGCCGGTGTATTTTGGTATTATCAGCGCAGCCTGCATAAGGTTCAGGCGAATGGCGTCTCAGTAGCTTAGTAAATGAATTTCAGGCTAAATGAAAATGGGAGTGGCGGGCGTGAAAAAGATTTCTTTTCTTCATTGCGGCGATGTTCACCTTGGTCACCTGCAGCATAATGAGCCTCAGCGTTTAGAGGACTTTGCGGAGGCCTTCAGGCAGGTGGTTAGTTATGCCCTGCAGAAAAGGGTTGATTTCGTCCTCATCAGCGGCGACTTTTTCCATAAACGCGCTATTAACGCTCAGGTTTTGGAACAGGCTGTCGGGCTTTTGACTCCGTTGAAAGAGGCAAGTATCCCGGTTATTGCGATTGAAGGGAATCACGATAAAGCCTTTTTTCAGGATAAGGGCTCGTGGTTGGGATTCTTAAATAATCAAGGGTATCTTAACCTGCTCACAGCGCATTATGAGAATGGGCAGCTCGTCCTATTGCCATGGGAAGATAGCGCCAGGACGGGGTCATGGCTTGATTTGCCGGGCGTAAGAATCATCGGGGTCGGTTACCTGGGGGTCACTACGGCGGCTCGTCTTGCGGAGGCTGTGCGTTTCGTTGACGACAAAAAGGAACAGTCCGAACCTTCAAATTACGTAATCTTTATGCTGCATGCTGCGGTAAATAAGCTGCTTGGTCAGGATCTTGCCGGCGTAAAAAAAGAAGTGCTCGAACCTTTTCGCGGGAAAGTGAACTATTTTGCTCTCGGTCACATCCACAGCCGTTATGAAATAGATGGTTGGATCTATAATCCCGGCTCGCTGGAAAACGTGCATCTCGATGAATACAAGGAAGGTCTTGAAAAAGGTTTCTATCACGTTACACTGCATGAAAATAAACAGGAAGTTCAATACATAGCTAGTCATTGCCGAAACATCTTAATTCTTAATGTCAGTTTGACCGGGACACTTGAACCGGAAGAGGCGACAAGACGTACCCTTTGTGAAATACAAGAAAAAGGTTTGCAGCCGGGAGCACAGGCGCGTATAAGGCTGATGGGTGAAGTACCCTACAGCCCTATCAGTCTTGATGCGAATATACTTGCCCAATTAATCAAAGAAAAATACGGCTGCCTTTACGTGGAAATTTTAAATCAGATTAACATGCCGACAGAGCACGATAGCGCAAGCGGCGATTTAGTTAAGCGCGAGGATATCGAAAGGCTGGTTTTTGGCCAGCTTCTCAACAATGAAAGGGTATGGAATCCCGGAGAACTGGAGGCGGCTGTCAGGATTGTTCAAAATATCAAGGAAATGGCCTTGGCTGGAGAAGAGAACGAGGCTATCAGAGGATATCTTCTTAAGTGTACGGAGGATTTTCATGCGGGAAAACAGAGCCCTTCCGCGGAAGAAGGGGTGAGTGCATGAGACTTGTCAGCCTGACGCTCGAGAATATCAAAAGCTATATCAACGAGACGATCGTTTTCTATGATGGCGTTAACTTTGTTTCCGGGGCTAACGGGGCGGGAAAAACTACTATTATAGAGGCTATTGGTTATGCGCTCTTTGATGCCAGCCCCTTTTCCGCGCAGCGCCAATTTATCAGGGAGGGACAAAAAAGCGCGACGATTACGGTCGTCCTGGAGGCGCAGGATGAGCGCATCTATAGGATTGTCCGCCGGTTAAGGATGCCGTCCGGGGGTTCATGGGCTGTTTATGACGAAGAATCAGGCATGGAGTTAAACGAACTGCATGGGAACATTGATGTCAAAGCCTGGCTCGCAGCCAACCTGAATATGACCGGTGGGCTAGATCCGGTTAAGCTTTTCGAGGATGTTATCGGTATTTCTCAGGGTAAGTTTACGGCGCCGTTTTTAGAAAGGGCTAAGGAAAGAAAAGACACATTCAATAAAATACTGCAGCTCGATAGCTACCGCGAGGCTTTTGAGAAGACAAGCGGTTTAGATGCGTTGTTCGGCAAAAGCATCGGTGAAAAAGAGGGCGAGAAGAAAAGCCTGCTTGTTCGCGTAGAGGATTGGGAAATATGTAAGTCCGAGCTTGCTGTTAATTGTGAACGCATGACGGTTTTTGTTCGGGAGATAAAAGCTGTTACCGAGGAGTTAAGACAGCTCGAACAGCAGATTGATGAACAGGAAAAACTAAAGACGCTTATCGATAGTAAAGAGAAAGAGCTGCAAAACCTAGCCGTTCATCTTGAAGGGCTGCGCGTGAAGCAGGAGCGAATTGCCAAGGACCAAAAAGAGGCGGCTCTTTGTCAGGAAAAGGTCAATACAGCCACGCCAGGGTATTTAGCTTATGGCAAACTCCAAGAAGAGCAAAAAGCCATAGAGATGAGGAGAAAGCTCCAAGATGCGCTCATTCTGGAACAGCAGCGGTATGAGACGGCTATTGCTTCCACGAAAGCGCAGCTAAAAAGTGAAACACAGAATCGTGTTCGCCAGTTGGCCGACGGCGAAATTGAGCTGAAAGAGCTGACTCTTGAAGGTGAAAGGACCGCTGCTGAAAGAGCGGGGGCAGATATTAAGAAGTCGGATATTGAAAAAAATAAGTTATTGTTGGCAGGACAACAAGATTTCTGGAACTTTCCGAACCAGGCTGTCAGCCGCTGTAAACAGGCAGAGGCCGTAATAGCCGCGCAGATTGAGAACTACCGGCAGTTATTGAACGAAAAAGAAAAGCTCGGGAGATTATTAAGCCGCGAGACTGAGCTTGAACTAATTGCCCGCTGTGTTCCGGCGCTTGAATTTGAACAGAAACGTGCAAGCGAAGAATTGAGCCGGTTAAACGGCAAATTGGCCTCACTCGATGAAAACAGCAAGGCTACTCATAAAGGTATGTGCCCGTTTTTGGAAACGCCATGTCTGAACATCGAAGGTAGTCTTGACCAATATTTTACTAAGGAAATTGAAAAGTTGATGCCAGGAATACTCGAACTGCGCCGTCGGAACGAAGAACTCGAGGCCCGACTAGCCCAAGGCCGCAAAGCGGCAGAGGAATGTAAGCTGCTCTTAAACTATAAAGAGCAGTTGGGACAGGTAATGCTACAGGCCAGAAAGACCGAGCAGGCATTTGACAGAGAATATGACGAACTGCAGGTAGTTTTACAACCGGAAAAGCTTAAATACCTTGAGGATTCATATCGAAAAATGGTCGGTAGCTTAGCAGGCGTGCAAGACGGATATAAGGATGAGCTTATCGGCGCTGAAGAAGCGCTCACTCAAGCAATTAATGGCTGCAAACAGCAATTTAACAAAGCATTTCCTCGTACCGGGCTGTTGCCGGGAACCGGGAATTACCTGGAACAGATGACAGGTTTGGTAAATAACCTGAATTCACTCGTCGCTCAATTAGAATTAATAAAAGAACTGGCCGGCGCCATCTGGAAAAATGCAGACAACTCAATAAACCGGCTTCTGCAGGAGACCGGCGGCAGCCTGGCAGCTCTTGATAACAAGCTGAATACTCTTCGGGAGAGGTATAGAAAAGTAAGCAGTATTTTACAGGTAATAAGAGACGATCATTCCCTTGAAGAGCTCGAACAAAAACTTAGAGAAAAAGAATTGGAGCTTGCCGGGACAGTAGAAAAACTGCTGCAGTATTGTAACCTTGAAGAAGAATGGGAGAAGAATAAAGAAATGAGCGCGGCGTTCGAACCGGAGTATATTCTGTATATGCAGAACATCGAGACCGCCGGAAAGCTTTCCACGCTCAGGCACGAGGCACAACAGATACAAGAAGAAGAAAGTCTGCTGGCAGCGGAAGCTCAAAGACAAAAATCTGTCTTGCAGCAGTTAAAAATACAGTTTGCGGAGGAAATCCTTAGTAGTATACGCGAACGGAGAGAGAAGCTTGTTGGTGAAAGAGCCAAAAAAGAGGCGGATTTCGAATATGCCAGCCGTGAGGCGGAAAAATACGAGAGGCTCCTGAATGAAAAAAAACTGCTCTTTAGAGAGATAGAAGTTCTCGACACGCAGATAGAAAAGGAACGAGAAGCCCAAGCAATGCTGCAGCTTATCAGAACGACTCTGAACCAGAGCGGGGAAAAGATGGCGCAGGTGTACCGGCAGTTTATCGGTCGTGAAGCGGACCTGATTTACCAGCAGGTTGCTGCAGAAAATGTACATTTGCTATGGGCTCAGGACTACGAAATAAAGATCGTTGATCATCCGGATAATAATCTGCGTGAGCGGATTTTCGGACAGCTGTCGGGTGGAGAAAAAATGACGGCTGCGCTGGCGATAAGATTGGCTTTACTTAAGCAGCTATCCGGCCTCGGAATTG
>DIVP01000098.1 GCA_002422465.1 Peptococcaceae bacterium UBA6129
TAGCGATGAAGGCCAATTATCCACCATTGGCTGTTCCCCTTTCCGTGGACGTTACGACTGGAGATAAAATTACGCCCAGAGCGATAGAATACACCTTTAAACTTTTATTTGATGACAGAACAATCAAAATCATGGCGTACAATCTGGAAACAGTGCTGGCCGAAAAGCTGGAGACCATAATAACCCGTGGAATTGCGAATACAAGACCGAGAGATTTTTACGACATATACATCCTGTATCAGCTGAGAGGCCATGAATGTGACAGGGCGGTATTAAAAAGCGCATTGGTAGAAACCTCGTCCAGACGCAAAAGTATTTCCGTCATGTCCAATTATAAGGCAGTTCTGAATAGCATCTCAGAAAGTGAACAAATGAAAGGGTTTTGGAGGAAATACCAAACAGACTTTGACTATGCAAAGGATATTGATTTTACGAATATCTGCCATTTGATCGTTCAAATTTTTGAGGAAATCGGTTTTAAGAAATACGACAAAACTCTATCTTTATGATATTTTGAGTTTATTTGTATTTTTAGAATCAGTATAGGCACTGGAATTTAACAGAGGAGGTACACAAATGAAAAATTTCAAAAGGTGCTATCCTTTATTCTCGCTTTGTGGCTTAAAATGTGGGCTGTGTCCAATGCACTTGGATAATTATTGTCCTGGTTGTGGGGGTGGATCTGGTAATCAACCATGTGCAATTGCAAGGTGCAGCCAACAGCGTGGCGGAATTGAATACTGCTATTTGTGTGATGAGTATCCTTGTGAAAAATATGATGGTATAGATGCGTTTGACTCCTTTATTACTCATCGCAATCAGTTAAAGGATTTTGAGAAAGTCAAGAAAATAGGAATAGACGCCTATCAATCTGAACTTGCTAAAAAAATAGAAATTTTAAGATATTTATTGGCAAACTACAACGATGGGCGGCGAAAGAGTTTTTTCTGCATAGCTGTTAATCTTTTGGAACTGCAAGATGTAAAATCCGTAGTGGAACAAATTTCAATTGAAACAGAATCGGACAATCTAGCGCTAAAAGAAAAAGCTACACTTGCAGCAAACCTGTTTCAAGCCATGGCAGCGAAGCGAAATATTGTGTTAAAACTTAATAAGAAAACCCAAAAGTAGTAGTTAAATTCCAATTTATCTGAGAGATTATGAGCATAATGTAATGTTGAAAGATTTTGGACATGTTTTCCATTATCCATAAAATTAACCCAGGGATTAATCTCGGTTTTACTATTGTACAATATGTTAAAAATGCGTCATAGTGGAGAAAGAAGTTATAATGAACAATAGTAGAATAATATGAAGTAAGGATTATTTATATAAACTTTGAAAGGATGTGTGGATATATAAAAACTTTTGCAAAAGTGATTCTTACTGGAGTGCTTACGACCGTTTTTAGGGTCATGGGTCAATTATTGATTCCCGCGGGAACGCCACAAACCGTTTTACAGCCCAGTATATTTTCTACGAATGGGACCCTGCCGATTGTATTTACGGTGTATGGCATTTTTACCTACAGCATACTATCGGCGATGTACTTATTGATTAGAGATAATTTGTCAGGGCATAAACTGGGCAAAGGTCTCAAATACGGAATTGCCTGCGGTATCATGTGGATTTCATATCTTTTAGAACCTTTGCCTCATGTAATAAGTCTACTCGATAAAGTTGCTTATCCTATTGCTGATAGTGCAGCTTTAATTGTTATGGGCTTGTTGCTTGGGCTTTTCCTGTCCAAAAGCACTCCTTCAAAAGCTTGTGATAGAAAGTCCTCGCGCATGCCATTTGACGTCTTACTTATTTCGGCATTTTTTGTTGTGGGAAGGTTTATTCAATACGGTTATTTTAAGATATATTCGTCTTTTGAAACAGAAATGGTTCAAACCCTTTTATGGGCTGTACTAGCTGGTATTGCCATCTCCTTTGTGGTGTTGTGGTTTGATAGACTTTTACCTACACAAAACAAATGGGAAAAAGCTTTGTTGACGGGTCTCGTATTGTTTGGGGTAGATTTGTTGCTGTTTAATTTCTTCGTGCCATTGGTATTTACTGCCGATATCCCGGATTTAATAATACGAACAGTTGTTGACACTATAGCTATTACAGTAGGGCTTTTAGTTGAACAAATGTTAAAGTCGCAAAAACAAAGTAAGTGAGATCTCAAGTAGAGATTGTTTCGCATTTTTCTTATTTAGTGCCATAAACAAGGACGGAATTCTACCGCCCTTGCTGCACACTACAACGATGTTACGGCATAATATCAGATTCGCATAATCCATAAAATTATTATTTCAAAATCGTGTGGGTACTGGGAAATCAGCGCCTTTTTCTTTTGCCCAAAATCGAAGTAAAGATGATCTATCATTCATTTTCGGCTGGTGGTCTCCGAAATCAATCGTAACCATCTCAACACAAGACACCGGTCTTGTGTTGCAGCAAGCACTGAATTTGGCTAGCCAAATTCCCTTGTTAGGGGCTGTTGCCCCTAATACCCCTTTGTGTTGTCCTTATCAACAAAGAAAAGAGGTGCTAACAATGGATGATCTTCAACGAAAATGGCGAGAGGAATTCCGCGCTATCCTCGATTGCAAGAACGCCTTTACGGACAACGCGGCGCTCTCCCGCAGCTATTATGACCGCAAACTGCCCGAATTTCTAAATGATATTATTCAGGCGTATGGACAAGATCACGTCCGGCAAGTATTGGCTGCAACAGTCAATCACGCTTCCTGGGACGGGCGGTATTACCGCGCAGTCAAGGAATGGGCGGCGCAGGTTGCTCCCTTCCCACAGTATCCGGGGCATCAGGGAGAACCGCGGCACTTTTTCGAGTTTTGTCTCAACGAGCATCCGGTCATCGTCAACGATGCAGCTAGGCTGTTTATGAAGCTGGAAAGGGAAATTGCCAATTCTGGACGAAAGGAGCCGGAGCGATGAGAAAACGGAATATCCCAATCATTGTACGGCTGAACGCTAAAGAACAACAGCACCTTGCCAAGCAAGTAAAAAAATCGGGGCTTTCACAGGAAGCATTTATCCGCACTCTTATTAACGGTTATGCACCCAAGGAGTTGCCTCCGCCCGATTACTTTTCCATGATGCGGGAGCTGCACGCCATCGGGAGCAACTTAAACCAAATCGCAGCAAAGGCTAACGCCACGGGGAACATCGACAAGACCGTTTTTCAGTATGAAGCCAATCGGCTCCGAAAGGCTGTACTGGATATTCAGGCGGCGGTCACATCGCCTGAAAAGCTGGAGTGACCGATGGCGACCACAGCGATATGGGATGTTACCGATCGCCTTGACCGGGTAATTGACTACGCTGTCAATCCCGACAAAACAGAGAACCTTGATTTTTCAAGCCCCGATTTTCAAGGCCTGCGTAACGTGCTGGAATACACCCAGGAGGACGGCAAAACCGAACAGCAGTTTTACGTAACAGGCATTAACTGCGACCCAGCCATTGCCTGTGAGCAAATGACCGGGACAAAACTGCAATTCCAAAAGACGGATGGTATCCTGGCTTTTCATGGCTACCAAGCTTTTTCGCCCGGGGAGGCCACCCCCGAAACCGCCCATGCCATTGGAGTAAAGCTAGCGAAGGAGCTTTGGAGTGACCGCTTTCAGGTTGTCGTTTCCACCCATCTTGACAAACAGCATCTGCACAATCATTTTGTTCTGAACTCTGTGTCCTTCCGGGACGGCAAGCGGTATTACGACAACAATGCCACCTACGCACTTATGCGCAAAGTTTCCGACCGGCTGTGCCGTGAATATTCCCTATCCGTTATTGAAAACCCGCAGCGGGGAAAATCCAAGCATTATGCCGAGTGGAAGGACGAGCAGGAAGGCAAGCCCACCTGGCGGGGCCTTATCCGCGAGAATGTTGATAAAGCCATTGCCTTATCCATGACTTTCACGCAGTTTATCGCCGCCTTGCGCAAAGAGGGCTATGAAGTGAAAACCGGCGTGAAATACATGGCGGTTCGTCCTCCGGGCAAGGAACGTTTTGTCCGCTTGAAAACTTTGGGCGGCGATTACGCCGAGGAAGCGATTAAACAGCGCATCCTGCAAAACCGCAATCCCAAGCGCCCGCCGCCCTTGCCGGAGCCGAAGCGGAAACGCCATACCTTCAAAGGGCATTTCCACCCGAAATCAACGCGGAAGCTCACCGGCCTGCAAGCGTTATACTTTCACTACCTCTACAAGATGGGTATTTTGCCAAAACATCGTGCGTCCAACAAACGGACGCATTTTTTATTACGCGAGGACATTCGGCATATGGAGGAACTCACCGCCCAAACCAAGCTGCTCTGCAGAAACCATATTTCTAGCAAGGAGCAACTTTCCACATATCAGAGCGGTCTGGAGCAGGAAATGAGCGCTTTGTACGCCGACCGCAAATCCCTTTACAACCGAATACGGCGGTGCAAAGACGATGAGCAGGCAGCGGCATACAAGGAACAGATTGCCGGGCTTTCCAAAAGGCTGTCCTTGCTTCGCAAGGAGGTGAAGCTCTGTACGGGTATCCTGTCCCGTTCCGGGGAGATGCGGGAAAAGCTGTCCCGAATGAAACAGGAGAAATTCCAGCAAGGGAAGGAGGATAAGACCTATGAACAGCGGAGCAGACGCGGCGGATCAAGTCGTCGGTATGAGCCTTAAAGNNTGCTGGCCAAAATCTCCGGTGAGGGAGCAAAGAACCTGGCCACCTATCTCTACGCCGTCTTAAAGGACCAAAAGAAAACAAGGGGGAAAATCCGATTAGAGGGCCTTTTGCGCAGCGGCAAAGAGCTAAAGGTTTTTGCGGTACGCAATGAAGACTTAAAGAAGTTTTGTCAGGAAGCCAAACGCTACGGAGTCTTGTACTGCGCCTTGCAGGACAAAAAGAGCCTGGACGGGATGTGCGACATCATGGTACGGGCCGAGGACGCTTCCAAGATCAACCGCATCGTCGAGAGGTTTAAGTTGGCCACCGTGGACATGGCTGGAATCAAAAGCGAAATTCAAAAATCCAGGGCTGCCAAGCAGGAGGAAAAAGCGCCCGCCGCAAAGGAAACACCCGCCGAAAAAAGCGCAGACGTTTTTTTGGATGAACTCATGGCCAAACCCGAGCAACCGGAATCAACCACACTGCAAAACGACAACCTAAACCCCACGACGGCGAGGACGGAGAAATCCCGTCCGTCCGAGCCTACTTACGAGCGCAGCGGGAAAGCCGCCGAGGGTACTATTGAGCCAGAACGGAAATCCGTCCGTCAGGAGCTGAAGGAAATTCGGGAGGGCAAAAATGAGCAGGCGGAACCCAAACGTGAAGGGGTCAGAGAACATTCCCAATCTACCAAGTCGCCTGCCAAATCAGGCCAGGAGAAATCCAAAATATCAAAACCGAAAGAGAGGTAAAAGGCAATGAACAGTTACGATGATCTTTTCGGGCAGGGAAACGAACAACCTGTTCCCCGATACGACCGGCCTTTTGACAAGGAGGCCTGGAAGCAGCAGAAGCAGGAACAGCGGGAAATGGTTTACTCTATGATTGACGATATGGCACAAACCGTGGCGCGGGACGGTGCTGCTTTCCAGAAGTACCTGGATGTACAAAGCCGTTTTGAACGCTACAGCGTGGCCAACGCCTTTTTAATCCTGGCGCAGAAGCCGGAGGCCACCCGCATCGCGGATTTTGACACCTGGAAGGAACAGGGCGCGTACATCCGCAAAAAGGAAACCGGCTTCTACATCATAGAGCCGGGCGAGGAGTACCAGCGCGAGGACGGAAGCACAGGCATCAGCTACAACACCAAGCGGATGTTCGACATTTCCCAAACCGGGAACAGCCGTAGACAGGAAACACCTGCCCATCCCGATGAGCGCACCCGCATCAAGGCGCTGATGGACCATGCTCCCGTACCCATTCGTATCAGCGGTACTCTGCCAAGCGGCGTGAACGCCCTGT
>DIVP01000002.1 GCA_002422465.1 Peptococcaceae bacterium UBA6129
TTTCCTCGATGGTAGTACAGATTAATACCCCCTTGCCCGCGGCAAGGCCATCCGCCTTCACAACCCAGGGGCCGTTCATTTCCCGCGAATAATTTCTGGCTGTTTCTCCATCTGTAAATACGCCGTAGCGTGCCGTTGGAATCCCGTATTTAGCCATCAGGTCCTTCGCAAAAGCCTTGCTGCCTTCAATCTCCGCTGCTTTTTGTGTTGGCCCAAAGGCCTTGATACCGGCCTCGCTAAGAGCGTCAACAAGACCCAAGGTTAATGGCGCCTCCGGACCAACGACAACGAGCCCGATATTCTCCTGTTTCGCAAATTTCACAAGACCGGGAACATCGTCTGCTTTTATCGGAATGCACTGAGCCAATTGACTGATTCCGGCATTACCGGGCGCACAGAACAGCCCGGAAACGATCCTGCTTGTGGACAGTTTCCAGGCCAGCGTATGTTCACGACCGCCGCTGCCAACGATTAATACTTTAATTTTTTCCACATTGCTCACTCCTAGTGTCTAAAATGCCTGATACCAGTATAAACCATTATCAGTCCGTATTCATCCGCCTTTTTGAGAGTATCCTCATCACGAATTGAGCCTCCCGGCTGAATCAACGCTTTTATTCCACGCTGGGCTGCTATCTCGATTGTGTCGGAGAATGGGAAAAAAGCATCAGATGCTAAAACGGCTCCACGCGCCTCGTCGCCGGCCTGTTCGAGCGCTATCCTAGCTGCTCCGACACGGTTCATCTGACCAGCACCCACCCCTAGTGTCGTCTTGTTTTTGGATATGACTATGGCATTGGATTTAACATGCTTGACGACTCTCCAGGCAAACAGCAATTCCTCAATCATCGCGGCGCTGGGTTTTTTTTGTGTGACAATCTGTAATTCATTTTCAGTGATCCGGGCATCATCCCATTCCTGGACAAGAAAACCGCCACTGACCGGTTCAAGCCAATACCCCTTCTTTGGGCTTATTTTTCCGCCGATGCTAAGCAAGCGGAGGTTCTTTTTGGCTGATAGTATTGCCAAGGCTTCCGGGCTATACGCCGGTGCAATTACCGCCTCAAGAAAGGTCTTGCTCATTTCGGTGGCGGTTTTTTCATCGACAGGCCGGTTCAAACCGATAATACCGCCAAAGGCTGAGATCGAATCTGCAGCATAAGCGCGGGTATAGGCTGTCCATAAATTTTCTGCGACAGCTGTGCCGCAAGGATTAGTATGTTTTATTACAGCAGTAGCCGGATCGGAAAACTCATTGACGACCGACCAGGCTGCCTGCAAATCTACAAGATTATTATAGGACAGTTCTTTGCCCTGAAGCTGTTTAGCCCCGGTCAGCGCGCCCTCGCTATTCCCATTGCTTTTATAAAACGCCGCTTTTTGATGAGGGTTTTCACCATAACGGAGGTCCTGTATTTTCTCCCCATTCATGAACCAGGTCTGTGGGAACTGGTCTTGATCGGTAATCTTGGCAAGATACCGGCTGATAGCCATATCGTACGCTGCAGTATGTGTAAAAGCCTCGAGGGCCAGCTTAAAGCGCATATCGGCATCAATCTCTCCGGTTTTTTCCAGCTGAGCCAGAATTTCTGCATATTTATCCGGGTTTACAACTACTGCCACCCTGGTATAATTTTTGGCTGCAGCTCTTACCATCGAGGGACCTCCGATATCAATGTTCTCAATAGCATCCTCTAGCGTGACCCCCGGTTTAGCTACAGTTTCACGAAACGGATAGAGATTGACGACGACAAGATCAATTGGTTCTACGCCAAGAGTAGCCAACTGCTGCTTATGTTCGCGGGTGTCTTTGGCTAATATCCCCGCATGAATATTGGGATGAAGGGTCTTGACCCGTCCCTCAAGAATTTCCGGGAAGCCCGTAACCTCAGATACCTTTGTCACGCTAATACCGGCGTTACTTAAGGCGCTGGCTGTTCCTCCTGTCGACACGATGGTGTAGCCCATTTTTCTTAGGCCTCTCGCAAATTCGGTTAGACCCCTTTTATCAGAAACGCTGATTAGGGCACGTTTACTCATTTTTCTTTTCCTCCTTTAGAATCATTACTCTTCTCCCCAGGCAGGAAACCCGCTGTTCACTCAAGAGCTGGATAGCCTGAGGATAGATTTTGTGTTCTTCAACAAGGATTCGGGCGGCCAGGGTATCTTCGGTATCACCCGGCAAAACCGGTACGACAGCCTGTAGAATTATCGGTCCGGAATCGACTCCCTCGTCAACAAAATGCACTGTACAACCGCTGTATCGTACCCCATATTCCAGGGCTTGTTTTTGCGCATGCAGCCCCGGAAAGGCCGGCAGTAAGGATGGATGAATATTCACAACGGGTATTTTAGCATGGCGGATAAAGTAAGACGTCAGCACCCTCATGTAGCCCGCCAGCACAATATAGTCAATATTATAACTTCCGATATTTTTTAATAATTCTTCTTCGTATTCTTCCTTCGTCGCAAAGGCTGCGGGATTCACCCAAAAGGCCGGTATTTGAGCCGAACGTGCCCGCTGAAGGGCTTGGGCAACCTCTCTATCGCTAAGAACGACCTGAACCGAGGCGTTTAAGCTTCCATCTTTCGAGGCATCCAGCAAGGACTGTAAGTTTGTCCCTCTCCCGGAGGCTAAGACGGCAAGTTGCAGATGGGACATTATCCTATCCCCCTTATCGTTACACCGGGATTGCCATGAACAACCCTTCCGATAATACTGGCTCTTTCCTCTTTTGATTCGAGCCATTCCATTAGTTTAGCAGCTTCATCGCAGTTTACAATCAGTACTAATCCTATCCCCATATTAAAGGTTCGCAGCATCTCGAGGATTTCGACGCGCCCGCGAGTGGCCAACAGTTCAAAGACAGCAGGGATTTTCCAACTGCCGTATTCTATCTCAATATGTGAACCCTTCGGGAGTATACGCGGCGGATTTTCAAGCAATCCCCCGCCGGTAATATGGGCCATCCCTTTAATAGCGAAGTTCTTGATGATTTCCTGGACAAGTCTGACATAGATACGTGTCGGCTTGAGCATTTCTTCGCCGAGACTGCAGCCAAGCTCCGGCAGAAATGTTGTTGTCTCCCACTGGCAGGTTTCAAAAAATATCTTGCGCGCCAAGGAATAGCCATTGGAATGCAGGCCATTTGACGCCAGGCCAATGAGGACATCGCCGGGTACAATACTCTTCCCGTCAACTATCCGCTCACGATCAACGATGCCAACGGCAAACCCGGCAACGTCATATTCTCCGGGACGGTAAAAGCCGGGCATCTCAGCTGTTTCTCCGCCAATTAAGGCACACCCCGCCTGGCGGCAGCCTTCGGCAACCCCGGCAACGATCTGGGCAACCTGTTCGGGATCGAGCTTGCCAACAGCCAGGTAATCCAGGAAAAAGAGCGGTTCCGCGCCTGAAACCAAGATATCATTGACGCACATGGCCACACAATCGATACCTATCGTGTCATGTTTGCCAACCTGATGAGCTACTGCAAGCTTTGTGCCTACTCCATCCGTACCTGAAACAAGCACCGGGTTTTTATATTTACTCATGTCCGGCGCAAATAACGCCCCGAAACCACCTATGCCATTTAAGACCTCCGGCCGATAAGTCCGTTCGACCAGCGGCTTGATTAATTCCACGGCTTTATTGCCCTGGCTGATATCAACACCGGCCTGCCGGTAAGTTAATCCTTTATCTGCGCACATCACCTGACCTCCCTTCTGTGTTGGTGGGGATTCTCAAGGATATGCTTGCCAAGTTCCTCTTCACGCGGTATTTCAATGGGATAATCGCCGCTTAAGCAGGCCGTACAGAAACCGTTATCCCTGCCAAGCGCGCGGTAAAGCCCAGGCAGGCTTAAATAATGCAGCGAGTCGGCACCAATATATTTGCGCACATCATCAATCGATTTTTGTGCCGCGATTAATTGGGCTCGTTCTGACGTATCTATCCCATAATAGCACGGATTCATGACCGGCGGCGAACTAACAAGCATGTGCACCTCTTTGGCCCCTTTGCCGCGCACCATTTCGATAATTTTTTTACTCGTTGTTCCGCGGACAATGGAGTCATCGACAATCACTACTTTTTTGCCCTCGACGAGCCTTGCAATCGGGTTAAGTTTCAGACGCACACCAAGGTCCCGCTCGTTTTGTTCCGGCTGAATAAAGGTCCTGCCGACATACCGGTTTTTCATTAGCCCCATATCAAAGACAAGCCCAAGATGTTCCGCATAGCCAAGGGCTCCGGCAATACCCGAATCAGGTACCGGCATGACCAGGTCGGCTAAAACAGGGTGTTCCTGGGCAAGTTCTCTGCCCATCGCCCGGCGGGCTTGCATGACATTGATGCCGTCAATATCCGAATCAGGCCGTGCAAAATAAATATACTCAAAAATACAGGAAGCTGTTTCACTAAGAGCAAGAAACCTGCGGGATTTCAAGCCATTTCTGTCAATGGTCACAATTTCTCCGGGTTCGATATCGCGAACAAAATCAGCGCCCAGTACATCAAGAGCGCAGGACTCAGACGCAATAACATAGTGTTTGCCGAGCTTGCCCAAACACAAGGGGCGGTTTCCAAAGGGATCGCGCACACCGATGACCTTATCCTCGGTCATAACAACGAGCGAATAGGTGCCTTTTAAATCAATCATACACTTCATGAGGGCTTCCTCAATATTGCTCTGTCCATAACGGGCAATGAGGTTGACAATAATCTCCGAATCAATGGAGGACTGGAAAACAGACCCGTTGGCGGCCAATTTTTCACGCAACTCATTGGCATTCGTAAGATTCCCGTTGTGTGCAACAGCAAGGCTACCCTGGAAATAGCTGCATACAAGCGGCTGGGCATTAACGGACATGCTTGAGCCCGTGGTGGAATAGCGTACATGTCCTATCGCGCTGTCGCCCTTTAAACTGTCGATTATTTCTTCATTGAAAACTTCGGCAACCAAACCCATTTCTTTGTGCAGCTTAATGCCCTGCCCGTCTGATACGGCAATTCCGGCGCTTTCCTGACCGCGGTGCTGCAAGGCGTGCAGACCGTAATAAGTCAACCTGGCTACATCCTTACCGGGCGCGTAGATTCCAAAAACGCCACAGGCCTCTTCCATCTTATCTGCAAATTCACAATACATCGTCTAGCCTCCTGATATTTTCCTCGCTCATCTTATGTCCAACTGTTTTACTCTCTATCTATAACTTATTTTTCGCTCCGCTCAGACGCCTGTAAATCTCTTGGTAAGCCTCCTCAACCTTGCCGAGGTCACGGCGAAAACGATCTTTATCTAGTTTCTCATGCGTGGCCGCATCCCAAAAACGGCAGGTATCCGGGGATATTTCATCACCGAGGATAACCCGGCCTTCATAGCGCCCGAATTCCAATTTAAAATCAACAAGTTCGATTTGCAGCGGTTCAAGATAGGATAGTAAAACGTCATTTGTTTTAAGCGCCAATTCCTTAATAGCAGCTACCTCTTCATCAGCAGCAAAATTAAAGGCCTTGATATGATAATCATTAATCATCGGATCGCCTAATTCATCGCTCTTATAATAAAACTCGAGGACAGGCAACGCCGGCTTATACCCCTCCGGCTTGCCGGTACGCTTAGCTAATGATCCGGCTACGATATTGCGCACTACAACCTCTACCGGTATTATCTCGAGGGCTTTAACCAGCATGTTTCTCTCGCCGGTCAGCTCGATAAAATGATTCGGAACACCTTTTTTTGATAAAAGCTCAAAGAAGATTGCTGAAATCTGGTTATTGTAGTAGCCTTTATCCTTAATTTGCCCCTTTTTCAAGCCATTGAAAGCGGTAGCGTCATCTTTGTAATAGACCATATATGCTTGGGGATCTGCTGTCCTGAAAACCTTTTTCGCTTTTCCTTCATATACTTGTTCAAGTGTCTCAACCATGGTAGCTTACCTCTCCTTTCGAAACTATCCCCGTTAACTATAGATTCCCGCCCTTTTGAAGATATAATCGACATTTTTCACGTGGTATTGATAATCGAAGAGACTTTCAACCTCTTCGTTGCTTAGGTGAGACATTATCTGTGCGTCAGCGAGCACCAGAGACTTCAGGTCTTTCTTTTCATCCCAGGCCTGCATGGCCTTGCTCTGCGTCATAGCATACGCTTCGTCCCTCACCATACCCTTCTCTATGAGCGCCAGCAGAACCCGCTGCGAAAAGATAAGTCCTAGCGTCTTTTCCACATTCTGTGTCATCGTTTCGGTATTGACCTTCAGCCCTTTGAGGACTTTTATCAGCTGTTCTGTCATGTAGTGTAAAAGAATATTACTGTCCGGCAGGATTACCCTTTCGACGGAGGAATGGCTGATATCGCGTTCATGCCAGAGCGCGACGTTCTCAAATGCGGCAACGGCGTTGCCCCTTATGACCCTGGCCAGCCCGGCAATCCTTTCACCCATAACGGGATTGCGTTTATGCGGCATGGCTGAGGACCCTTTTTGCCCTTTGGCGAAGGGTTCCTCAACCTCAAGTACCTCTGTGCGCTGTAAGTGCCGAAGCTCAGTTGCAAATTTATCGAGCGAGCTCGCGATAACCGCCAGTGTTGACATGTAGTGGGCATGACGGTCTCTTTGGATAACCTGAGTCGAGACGAGGGCTGGCTTTAAACCCAGCTTCTCACATACATACTCCTCAATCTGCGGAGGAATATTCGCAAAGGTGCCGACTGCTCCGGAAATTTTACCGGTTGAAATGGTATCAATCGCAGCAATCATACGCTCCTTGTTTCTCTCGTTCTCAGTATACCATAGGGCCATTTTCAGCCCAAACGTGACCGGCTCGGCATGTACCCCATGCGTGCGTCCCATCATGAGGACGTCTCTGTACGTAACGGCCATCTGCTTTAAAACCTCGCTGAGAACGTTCAGTTTTTCCAGAATCAATTCACCGGCCTGTTTAAGCTGCACAGAAAGGGCCGTATCCAAAACATCCGATGAGGTCATGCCCCTATGTATATACTTGGCATCATCGCCGACATATTCGGCGACATTAGTCAAAAAAGCAATGACATCGTGCCTCGTAACCTCTTCGATTTCATTTATCCTTTGCACATTGAATCCTGCTTTAGCCCGGATATTCTGAGCCGCTTTGGCAGGAATCATTTTCAAATGGGCCATCGCTTCACACGCGAGAACCTCAATCTCGAGAATAGCCGCCCAACGGTTTTCTTCTGTCCAGATTTTTCCCATTTCCTTTAAAGTATAGCGTTCAATCATTTTCTTTTCCTCCTGTTTGCCGGACGTTCAGAGCTCTTTAGCCAGCTTTTGAATACTTTCGTTTTTTGTCTCAACTTCGTGGGCTATGCTGCAGCGGTAATCGACCACTTTTTGCCGGATTGTTTTATCCTTAATCGCTAATATCTGTATCGCTAAAAGGGCCGCATTTTTCGCACCGTCAATCGAAACAGCGGCCACCGGAATACCCGCAGGCATCTGCACAATCGCGTATAAGGCATCAACGCCCTGTAAACTCGTGGCGTTAAGCGGAACTCCGATCACCGGCAGCGGGGTCTGCGCCGCGAGAACACCCGGTAGATGCGCCGCCCCACCCGCACCTGCTATGATTACCTCGATACCCCGGTCGGCTGCATCGCCTGCTAAGGCCAGCGCCCTAGCTGTCGTACGGTGCGCCGAGGCGACATGCACCTCATATTCTATCGCAAAATCCCGCAATGTCTCGGCAGCTTTTTTCATAATCGGCCAATCCGAATCGCTTCCCATAATAATCAAAACCTGCGTCAATCGGTCTACCCCCTTTTTTCTATCCGGTTATCATTATTTCAATGATTGTTTCTGCTTAAACATTTACTGTCAATATAAGGTAATTTGCACCCAAAAGAAAAAAGTGAGCTTGCCTAATCAAAAAGCCAAGACTCACTATAATAACGTTGACAACGAACTTATACACCTATCTTACGCATATTTTCCGCGTGTGTCAAGGGAAAAAGGCGAACGTTGTAAACATTTTTGTTTTTATTGTTCGTGTTTTGTACAAATCCGTTCAGCAAGCGCAACCTTTCTCGAAGGCGGCTTCATTGATTTGCAGCAGAGCAGGCGGAACCAGTTTCCGCAGCGCCTCAATCCAAACTTCACGTGAGAAATCCAGTTTCTGCGCAAGCATCCCGATCATAACTACGTTCGAAGCCTTCGGATTGCCGCAGTCGCCTGCAATATCAACAGCATCAACAGCGATTACACGCGAAACAACCTTTTTCACTTCCGCGACTATATTATCCGGGTATTTAGCTTTTCCGAGAATAACCGGAACCGGTTCAATGATCTGGCGGCTAACGAGAACCTCGCCCTCCGGCTTAAGATAATCCAGCCAGCGCAGGGCTTCAAGCTGTTCGAAGGCCATTATTATATCGGCCTCGCCTTTTTCGACGAGCGGCGAAAATACCTTGCTGCCAATCTTCACATGCGTAACAACGCTGCCGCCGCGCTGGGCCATGCCGTGAATCTCCGACATCTTTACATCGAGCCCGCTTTGCATCGCGACCTCTGCTAAAACCTTACTTGCTAATATTGTACCCTGACCACCGACGCCAACTAATAACAGATTTATATTATTCATGGCCTTCACCTGCTTTCAGGATAGCCGAAAACTTGCAGACCTGCACACAGAGATTGCAGCCTGTACATATATCAGTGTTGATAGTCACCCTGCCGTCGCGCAAAGCGATGGCAGGACAGCCCAAAGCCATACACTGCTTGCAGTTGATACATTTATCCCTGTCTATGCCGACCGGTTTGCCGGTCCCCTTCTCCAGCAGAGCACACCGTCTTTTTGCGATAATAACCGAGGTTTCAGGAGCGGCAGTTTCTTCTTTGATGACCTTCTCGATCAGAGCGAGGTCAAACGGATCAAGCTCAACGACTCTTTTGACGCCAACGGCGCGGGCTAATTCGGCAAGCTTGACGACATTGGCCGTCTCCTCACGAAGAGTCTTTCCGGTAGCCGGATGATGCTGGTGCCCCGTCATTGCAGTAGTACTGTTGTCAAGAATCATGACGGTGCCCCGCCCCTTGTTGTAAACCATATCGACAAGCCCGGTAATGCCGCTGTGGAAAAAGGTCGAGTCGCCAATTACAGCCACAACCTTACCTACCAGGGCCGGGTTGGATTTTTCCATGCCTAAAGCAGTTCCAATACTAGCGCCCATACAGATAGTAGTATCAATAGCCTCGAGCGGCGGCAATACCCCGAGCGTATAACAGCCGATATCGCCGGTAACTGTCAGCTTCAACTTCTTCAGGGTATAAAAGACGGCGCGGTGCGGGCAGCCGGGACATAGCACCGGCGGTCTGGCCGGAGCCACAGGCAGTCCTGCTGTCTCAACTTTGCTCTGGGCAGGCAGATCAAGGCCAAGCTCCGCACTTATTTTTTCTTTTATCAGCGAAACGGTCAATTCCCCGATTTTCGCGAAAAGTCCCTTTTTAGCCACCTTAATACCCATCGATTCCAACGCCTCTCCGAAGAAAGGCTCAAGCTCCTCGACGACAAAAAGCTGTTCTACCTGTTGGGCAAAACCTTTGATTAATTCCTCGGACAGCGGATAGGTCAGCCCCAATTTTAGTATACTGGCCTCGGGGAGAGCTTCTTTGACATATTGATAGCAAATTCCGCTCGTGATTATTCCATATTGGCGGCTTTTTAATTCGATGGTATTCAGGCTGGTTTCGCGAGCCCATTTGGTTAATTTCTGCATTCGTTCTTCAACGGCAGCACGACGGATTCGGCCATAGGCAGGGATCATGACGTATTTGACCGGGTTTTTTACGTATGCCTTCAGTTCAGACGATTGTGGTTCTCCAAGCTCGACCATGCTCTGCGAATGGGCAATCCTTGTCGTTATCCTCAACATCACCGGCGTATCAAAAGTCTCGCTTATCTCGAGCGCCGCTTTGACAAAATCCTTCGCTTCCTGACTGTCGGATGGCTCAATTGCCGGAATTTTCGCGAATTCCGCATACCTGCGGTTATCCTGTTCATTCTGCGAGCTGTGCATACCTGGGTCATCCGCCGACACCAAAACAAAGCCGCCATTGACCCCGGTATAGGAAAAAGTAATTAGCGGGTCGGCAGCGACATTGACCCCGACGTGCTTCATGGTCACGAGCGTACGAGCTCCGCTGATACTAGCCCCACAGCCTACCTCAAAAGCTACTTTCTCGTTTGGGGACCATTGCGCATAAATCCCTGGATATTGCGTTATATTTTCGAGTATCTCCGTACTGGGCGTACCCGGATAGCCAACCGCCGTTTTTATACCGGCTTCATAGGCGCCCCTCGCAATTGCCTCATTTCCTGATAGCAGCGCTTTCATATTCTGCTTCGTCCCGCCCTTCTTTAGACAATATTATTTAATAACTAAAATACGTTATCTTTTAACTACTCTGACGCTATTCTACTACATATAACGCAACTGCAGCAATTCTATTTTTTGTCTCTGAGGTCTAGGACTTTTTTGGCTTTGCCGGTCGTTCTCTCAATTGAATTCGGCGCTACCATTGTCACTTTGGCTTCGAGGCCAAGCACCTTTTTCAGCTCTTTTTGGATATTTTTTTCGTACCCAATGATTTGCTGGTAGTCATCACTAAACCATTCCGGTTTAATCTCCACCTTGATTTCAAGGTTATCGAGAAAATCCTTCCTTGTTACAACGAGTTGATAAAAAGGAGTAAGCCCTTCAATCAGCATAAGTACCGCCTCAACTTGCGACGGAAAAACATTTACTCCCCTGATAATCAGCATATCGTCAGTGCGTCCCTTGGTCTTGCTCATCCTCACAGTTGTTCTGCCGCAAGCGCATGGTTCGGGATTTAACACGGCAATATCCCTGGTCCGGTAGCGAATAACCGGAAAGGCTTCCTTTGTCAGCGAGGTGAAGACAAGCTCGCCCTCTTTCCCGTAATCGAGCGTCTGGCCGGTTTCCGGGTCAATGACCTCAACAAAAAAGTGGTCTTCATTAATATGCATACCCGGCTCAACAGTACATTCACCGGCTACGCCCGGTCCGATAACCTCGGTCAGCCCATAATTATCTGTTGCTGTTATCGCCCAAAGCTTTTCTATTTCACGTTTCATATTTTCCGTACAGGACTCCCCGCCAAACAGACCTACGCGTACCGCTAATTCTCTCGGATCAACGCCCATCTCTTTGGCCACCTCCGCCATGTACAGGGCATAACTCGGGGTCGAAACAAGAGCTGTTGTGCCAAAGTCCTGCATAAGCATAATTTGTTTTTCGGTGTTCCCTGAAGAGGCCGGGACGACCGTGGCGCCGACTCTTTCCATGCCGTAATGCAGGCCGAATCCGCCGGTAAAGAAGCCATAGCCAAAACAGATCTGAGTGACGTCTTCGTTGGTCACGCCGGCCTGACAAATAATCCTCGCTACCAGATTTGTCCAGGTATCGAGGTCATTTTTTGTATAGCCGACGACAATAGGCTTGCCGGTTGTCCCGGAAGAGGCATGAATCCTGACAATGTCTTTGAGCGGGGAAGCAAAGAGCCCATAAGGATAGTAATCTCTTAAGGCTGTTTTCGTTGTAAACGGCAGCCTTGTTATATCCTCAAGGCTTTTAATATCGGCAGGTTTAACCCTAGCCTCAGCAAAGGCCTGCCGGTAATAAGGCACATTGTTATAAACCCTGTCAACCGTCCACTTGAGCCGCTCAAGCTGCAGCTCCCGCATGCTTTTCCTGTCTAAGCATTCGCCTTGTTTGTCCCAGATCATTAAAATCACTCCGTTAATCTAATTTTAAAGGCCGACGATAATTCCCGGATAAAAATAAAATAGTACCTGGGCGGCGGCGAATATCTATTACTACTCACCGGTATACATCCCAAAAGGTACTTAATGAACAAACAGTATCCTCATATTTTCTGCCATCCTTCCATTCTTCTTACAAACCCCTGTCCTTGTAACAACCTACGTTTTTACCTGCCATCCTGACCGCTAATCATGCATTATGATTATTACGATAAATTATACTACTTTTTGTACTATATTTCTACTTTTTTATAGCCGGATATCTACTGAAGGATATCTACTGGTAGCTAGTCGTTCCTGATCGCGTTGATTGGGCTGAGGCGGACGGCCCTGTTGGCCGGATAAAGACCGGCCAGAATACCGATCATGATGGCAAAGAGCACAGCAAATAAGGCCAGCCAGCCAGGAATAAGCGAAATTCCTATAGCCTCCTCTGTTCCGGGGGGCATCCCCCTATTCATGAAGTCTTTGCTGATCTGATTGATTACATAGGATACCGTATAGCTTAAACCCAGCCCTATAATTCCTCCAAAGAAGCCAATCAGCCCGGCCTCCGCAAGAAACATCGAATGAATATCACGGAAGGTTGCGCCGATGACCTTCATGATCCCGATCTCCCTGGTCCTTTCATAGATGGCCATAATCATGGTATTAGTGATCCCTATGGCGGCAACCAGGAGAGTTATCGCGCCGATGCCGCCGAGGATGGCCTGGATTGTCCGCGAGGTTTTTTCAATGCC
Organism: Peptococcaceae bacterium UBA6129; assembly: GCA_002422465.1. Classification (GTDB taxonomy): domain Bacteria; phylum Bacillota; class Peptococcia; order DRI-13; family UBA6129; genus UBA6129. The sequence continues at coordinate 12,559 of DIVP01000002.1, forward strand.
CTCGAGCTGATCGGCCATCGACCAACTGTTAAAGCCCTGATCCTTCAAGGCCTGTGATACTATCTTCGTATCACTTACATCCTTGGTGTGCACAAGTATATAACTGTAGTCATCGGCTTCAATACGGCTGCTGCTTTTACTCCCGCCAACCCGCCTCACAGAGACAGCTCCGCCCCCCATCTTCATGGCTATTTCCCGGGACATAGAGCTCGTCGAACCGCCTGAGGCCTGATTTAAGAAACGGCGCATCTTTTTAACATCTTCGATAGGGGCATAGGCCTGATAGGAATGCTCTTTCTGTTCACCTTCGAGGACACCCACGACCTGAAAGGCAAAAACCTTCTTCTGCTCACGGTTGGTGCCGCTGTATAGCTCCATTGTGAGCCGCTGATCCATGATGTCGGCAGGATCCTTGTCTTCACGCATGCCCGGCGAAATCATCATCCCACGCTGCATCTTCTTGATATCGGCCTCATCCTGAAATTGGTTGATAACCTCGCTCCCGACCACTATGACATTGCGGTCGCCTGGCTCTAACAGCCGACCTAACAAAGGTGTAAACTCCAGATTCTCCATTGCGGCGGGATCAACCCCAATCAGCTGCAGGCCACCGCGTTTCCGTCCAAATCTGGCCTCACCCCCAGCGTCATACGCGGGCGTAACTGCCCAGACGCCATCAATAGCTTTAATTTCCTCTACTGTCTCATCGTTGAGTCTCTTCGCCTCACCGAGGGGATTCCCCTCGTTGTCATAATTGGTGCCTGGCTGAACCCGGATTACATTCAAGCTGCCCCAGCTTTCCATGCTGCGGCGCTGGCTTTCATTCAGACCGATTCCGAGCGACAACATGACTACGATGGCTGTCGTCCCAATCATGACGCCTGTTACAGTCAATATTGTCCTGGCCTTGCGGCGCCAGAGACTTTTTTGGGCAAGCTGGAGCAAATCAAGTTTATTCATTGAAAAATTCCTCGCCGGCCTTCTTTTTCTTTAGACGCCAGATATAAACAGCTTCGAAGATAATTATCAGACCTAAAAACACAAAGGGAGCCTTGTTTTTAACATTCTGTATAAAGCCTACCTGCTGGACCGGGACATTTCGCCCGGAGATTACTTTTCCTCCGCTATCTTTCCCCGTAGGGAGGCCGTCTGGCCCCATTACCGGTTCCGGCCGGGCCTGAACATCGATAGTGAAAGGTTTCTCCTCACGGACAGTCTGGTTGTTGTTATCGATATAACTGAAGACCAGCGTACCTTCGAGGGCGCCTTCCTGCTGCGGTATTATACTGCCCTGAAAGTATTCACTGGCTCCAATGTCGAGATTGCCAATATAATAGGTTCCGTTTTCTTTAGTGTATTCTCCCTCCAGGGCTACCATAAAGTTTCCGAGCACAACCTTGCCAACATTAACAAACTCCGACACCACGGGGATAGGCTGACCTGCAAATCCGTTGGTAGGAATCTGCGCCGAGAGAATCTGGAGCTTGCACTCCTGCGTTACAGGGATATTTACAAGTTCCTCGCACGTAAGGGTCGTGCCCTTCCTGTCTTCATACTTTATCGTAACCGGAACAATATACGTTTTCGCTGTGGCATTAGGATCAACATAAAGGTCGATATCCTTTTGGATTACGGTCTTACCCGGAATATAATCAACATAAAAGCTGTTGCTGCTGTTCACCGGCGAAAACACGGTACCGCCTGTTGTCACACTGCTCGTCCCGCTTGTAGTCGACTCTATCTTGACCACATCCAAAGAAATCTTGACGTTCTTCACAGGACGCTGATTGGTATTCTCCACATAGAGGTGCAGTGTAACAGTGTTTCCTGCAAGAACCCTTTCATCGGATAAAGTGTATTTATTGATGATTACCCATGGGGTTGCCCCAATCGCCACATCTTGCCCGGGAAGCGGCAGGTTAACAATCTCCTCAACGCTCTCGGTTTCAGCGCCAAGGTAGTCAAAGTCCATCTTCAGCTTAACAGTATTGTCTGCTTTAGTATCTTTAGCTTTCAACCGGTAGGTTACAGTTTCATAGATATTCTTTTCGAGCGACGCGATATTTTTCTTATTGGAAATATCCTGTATCTCGAAATTATCCTTGCCATCCAGGAGTAAAACAACATTCCTGGCGTCCGTAGTCTTGCTCAGGTTCCAAATTTGAAAATGCACATCAAAGCCTTCGGTCAGATCCGGGTTTTCCGGGCTAATTCCGACCTCTTTGACAATGAGTACGGGTTTGGTGAGGTCATATGTAACAGGAATTGTAAAGATACTGACAGCGCTAACGACACTCTGCATAGACGCATTTTTCCCGCTTAATGATACTACAAACTGGTAGTCTTTGTTCTGGGCTTCCGGTGCGACTGAGAATTTCAGCATTACTGTCCTCGTCGAGTTACCGTCGAGCTGATCTATCGTCGTAACCTGATTCGGCAGAAGTGTAAAAGGATCGGTGCTTTCTGTATCCTTGACTTTAAATGAAAATGCCAGATCTAACCCGGGATTATTAGAGATGTTCTTGACGGCGACGGTAAGGGTAAACTCCCCGCCTGCCACAGCCTGCTCAGCTGATAAGCTTTCGAGCACAATAACAGGATTAATGCCTCCGACGTCAATTGTCGTTGCCCCAGCGAAAGATACCGTAAAAACCAGCAATACCAGGGACAAGCATAGTGCAGTTATTGCAATTGTTTTAAATTCTTTCTTAAGCCTCTTCATGCCTGGCTCCTTTCTCAACTATCTGCGTGATCATTCCGTCAACCATATATATGCATCTATCGGCGTACTCCGCCAGCTCATTATCGTGTGTTACCATCACGAGAGTGAGCCCGGACTGTGAAACCTTTTCCCTCAGGATCTCCATTATTTCCTTTGTCGTTTTCGAATCAAGGTTCCCTGTTGGTTCATCAGCAAAAAGGATACGGGGGTTATTTACGAGCGCCCTGGCGATACTGACCCTTTGCTGCTGTCCACCGCTCATTTCCTGGGGCTTGTGCCGGAAGCGGTCCTTTAACCCTAACTGAATCAAGAGTTCTCTGGCCTTCCCGACGCGCTCCCGGGTATCGGATCCGTCAAAGATGAGAGGCAAACTGACATTTTCGAGCGCCGTCATCGTGGGAATCAGATTATAGGATTGGAAAACAAAGCCCATATGCTTCCTCCGGAATAAGGCCATGTCCTTTTCCTTCATGCCGCTGAGAGTCTTGCCATTTATGGAAATGTCACCTTTGGTGGGACGTTCCAGACCGGCCATTAAGTGCAGGAGCGTAGATTTCCCTGATCCTGAAGTCCCCAGGATACAAAGAAACTCCCCCTGTTTGACGGTCAAATCAACCCGGTCCAAGGCTGTGACAATCTCCTGCCCAATCCGGTATTTTTTAGTGAGCGCCGTTACTTTCATTAACTCCAATTGCCTTCACCCCTAGCTGGAATAAGACGAAAAAATAAAGAAAAAGTTCCCGATTCATATGAATATTGTAACCTCTTTCAAGATATTTTGCTTTACTTTTCCCAAATCTTTTTTTATCCCCCATTTGCTTAATATGTAGTAAAATTAGTATAACAATTTTCTTTTTACGGGAGGGTATTCGAAATTAAAAAAAGCGGTATTTTTATCAGTTCATTACTTGCAGTTCTGATCAGCAAGGGCATCCCGGCTTTTATGCACCTGCCGGATCAGGAGGCTGTCAAGCTCATTACTACCGGTCTTCTTCTCATCTGTAATCTGCTCATCGTTCCATTTGCGTTAAAGGCCCTCGCCCCTGATAAGCCTCTAAAAGGCGGGCTGCACTTTCTTTTTATGCAACTGCCACTTCTTTTGGCCTTCTCTTATCCCGATATATCTTTATCGCCTTTGGATTCACTTGTACCTATCCTCCAGAGTCATCTTGGCATATATACCTGGCTTTTCAGATTCGCAGCTAACGCCGTTATTTTTTCCCTGACCGGCTATCTGTTCATCAAGACCGGCAACCTTGAAAAAACAGGCTGGTTTAAGGCAACAATTATGTCGTTTCTGCTCACATTTATCTATGTTTTTTCTTTTGACACAGGCTTGCTGCAATTATTTAGATAAATAGAAATAAGGAAGCTAAGCATCTTTGTCAATGCTTAGCTTCCTTATTCATACCTCTACCTCATTTTTCTATCTGGTAATACTATGACGTTACTTTATTATATCATTTTTATTGACAATTCCGTTAATCTTTTTCTTTGTCTTTTATTTTCTTGTTGATCTTACTAATTATATCCGGAACCATTTCTAAGACCTTTTCAAAAGAACCCTTGTCTTTGATAGGGATGACCGAAACCTCGCCACCTTTAATAATCAGGACGCAGTTCGGGACAATCTTCGCCCCTACACCGGCCCCCGAGCCGGTACCATCACCGCCCTTAGTATCCTTCCCGGTGCCGCCCCCGGTTCCGAGGCCAAAAGAAATGTCTATTATTGGCACCAACGTTATGTCCCCGATACTAATCGGTTCCCCGACAATCGTCTCAGTGCGGAAGAACCTTTCGAGCTTATCAAACAGCGTATTCAGATTTTCATTAACAGGATCCATTAGCTTTACCCCCTCTTTTATTTTAATTTTTATCATTAATATTATTGATGTTCTTTACAGGTACTAAACGCGGCTGTATTGAAATATAGCCTTAATTCAGTGGTGGACTTGCACAGACTTATATCGGCTAATACTGCCGCTTTTTTTTTGGCTTTTTCTCGCCTTCCAGAGTCTGGCGAGTACTAGTCTGGCTGCTCGGGAACCCAGGAATCTCAAGGTATGATAGCTGAGGGCAAACGCAATTATTCTACCGCTTATTTGCACTGTGATATCATATATCTCACGCGAAAAATCCGGCTCAACGCCAATACCGGGGAGCGCCTGCCGGGCGGCCGCAAAAAGCCCGGTATAATAGGGATCATTAAATCCGATCACGCCGCTGATATTCCAAACGCCTGGCCTGCTGTGCCGATAGATAGTCTTCAGCATTTTTAAAAGCGCCGCGAGAAAATCTTTATTGAGCAGACAACGCAGATCATTAATTGCAAAGCCGGCTTTTTCTTTTTTAACCTTTATTCTCTTGGGGATTGTGTTTTGATCTTTTTTAACATCTTGTTTACCGGCTTTTCCCCCAACAGGGATCCCAATAAAGCTCAACTTGAAATTCTGTAATTGTTTACTGCTGTAGCTGGTCATACCCGACAACGGTCCATACTGCCACTCAATCTCAAACCGCACTGTGTCTTGTAAGCGCCCGCAAATACTATACCTTACAGGAACCATTGTCAGGAGAATCAATATCACAACCAGGCTTACCACGCACCAGAACAAAACTATCAATAGGGACATCCTCTCACCTGCAGACAATTAGTATTTCGTTCCGTTATAGAGTATTATAACACCGCAACAATTTTAATTCCTGTTTTTGCCGAATATAAAAACGCTATTTAACGCAAATTATTTACGTGCAGGCTTCAAATATACTTCCTCTTTCAGGAGGCAAAATGATTATTGTCTTTTTTCGAACCCTTATCCTTTATTGCTTAGTTGTTATTGTCATGCGTATCATGGGCAAACCCCAGATCGGTCAGCTCCAGCCCTTTGAGCTGGTCATCACGATAATGATCTCCGAGCTTGCGGCCATACCGATGTCCGATACGGATATACCTCTTATCAATGGTATTATTCCAATTGTCACGCTGCTAATGGCTCAGGTTACACTCGCCTATTGGTCGCTGAAAAGCGAAAAGGCCAGGGCAGTTATCGGCGGCCGCCCGAGCATCCTGATTGAAAAAGGCAAAATACTCGAAAAAGAATTGAGCAGAGTACGCATGAACTTGAACGACCTTTTAGAGCAACTGAGAGGGAAGGATTATCCGAACATTGCCGAGGTTGATTATGCTATTTTAGAAAGCAACGGAAAGCTTAGCGTTATCCCGAAAGGAAACAGCCGTCCTGTTACAACGAAAGATTTGGGCATTCTCGTGCCTGACCCCGGTTTGCCGTTATCGCTAGTAATTGACGGAGAAATCATAACTCATAATCTTGATAAAGCAGGACTAAGCCGGAAAAGACTGCTCGAAACTGTCAACAAGCAGGGTGTCGAAAAGCTGGAGGATCTATTCTTTGCCAGTGTCGACTCGACAGGAACCCTGCTCTGGCAGCTCAAGGAGGATGGCCGGAAATGATAAAGATACACCTGGTACCGATTGCGCTGGCGCTTTTGTTAGCAGTCTTCCTACTTGCCGGCTGGGGTAATTATGCTCTGTTAAAAAAGGATGCGGAAACGCTTTCAGATACGGCAAAGAAAATACAAGTGTCTGTGCAAACCGGTAATTGGGAAGAAGCAGAAGGTCATTTGACCAAGACGTTAAAAACATGGGAAAAGAGCAAAAAATACTGGCCAATGTTAGTAAACCATCGGGAAATGGACCAAATTGACGAAATTATAAACAGATTAAAAAGCTATCTTGAAAATCAAGATAGCAGTATGTCTATGGCTGAGCTTTATAATTTAATCTTCTATATCAAGCATATCCCGGAAAAAGAGTCGCTGAATTTAAGAAATATTTTTTAACTATTTCATTAAAATGTTTACTATTTAAGGAAATCCTTTAATCGATCATTGGTGTCATTAATCTCAAAAGAAGTCTTGGCTTCCATCTCCAAGCCCTCTTTTAACGTCATTTGCCAGCCTTGATTGTAAAGATGCTTTATTGCCTTTAATGCCTCCGGACTGTTTTTAAGAATTTTCCCGGCTAATAATGTAACTTCCTCACGCAGTTTATCAGCAGGTACTACGATATTTATCAATCCCGCCTCTTTAGCCTCTTGTGCCGTAATATTTCTCGCCGTAAACGACCATTCTTTGGCTTTGTTGAAGCCGACTAGTCTTGGTAAGCGCTGGCTCATTCCAAAACTGGGACGAATACCAAATTTGGCATGAGTATCTCCTAATATTGCATTTTCCGCAGCTACAATGAGATCAAAACTCAGCAAAATCTCTAAACCACCTGTAAAACAAAAACCGTTCAACATTGCAATTACAACCTTAGAAGACGACTGAATCGCATTTATAAGACCATTTCCATAATCATCATACTCAGGCCCAACAGCGCCACCCTTAAATTCAATATTACCAAGAGACTTTAAGTCTAAGCCTGTACAGAAGGCTCGCCCGGTACCGGTAACCACGATAACGCCAACTTCATTATCCTTACCTGCCGCTATGATTTCATCTCTTATTTCATGCATCATAGCAGGGGTCAATGAATTCATGCTTTTTGGACGATTTAGAGTTATCCAAGCAATCCCGTCAACTTTTTCACTAAGTACTAATTTCTCTTGTGTCATGTCTAATCTCTCCCTATCTAAATATTTTAGTATGTATCAGTGTCTTTCTCCATTAATCTCAGTATTTTATAATTATATTCCGGCACCGTTCCTGGCGAGCTCCCGCAGGAGAACTCCAAAGCCTTTTGAATCAATATAAACCCAGCGGCCTCGGATGTCAAGTCCGCGATCATTAATGAAACAGCCTGTATAGAAATCCTTAGATGCTAGGCGCAGCAAGCATTTGAAGCGGCAGTACTTGATTGTGGCAAGGTGCCGAACCCATATCGCTCGATACAAGAACCTGGAAGAAGAGATGTATCGTTAATAATCCGGATAGGTAGTACCTTTTTATTCGGATGAGAATAAACTACTAATAAGCAAACTCTCTTAATGGAGGTATTAATGTGGGATATTATGTTCAAGTAGAGCCAAATGTAAATATATATGTAGAGGATCTTAACCCACAAGGGAAGAAGACAATCTTGTTTATACACGGTTGGCCCGGAAGTCATAAATTGTTTGAATATCAGTTTGACCAGCTTCCTAAAACGGGATATAGATGCATCGGGATAGATACCCGGGGATTTGGAAAGTCAGACAAGCCTTGGGAAGGCTACGGTTATGACCGCTTATCCGATGACGTTCGATCTGTGATTGAAGCATTTAAGTTAAAAGATATCACACTTGGAGGACATTCAACGGGGGGAGCTATTGCTGTCAGATATATGGCTAGACACAATGGATATGGGGTAGCGAAACTTGCTCTCTTTGCCGCTGCAGCTCCCAGTCTTATCCAGCGGCCATATTTTCCTTATGGTTTACCCAAAGAGGCTGTACTTGAAATCATTCAGGGAACATATAATGACAGGCCGAAAATGTTGAGGGGTTTTGGAGAGATGATATTTTTCCAGGATATAACTGAGCCGTTCTCAGATTGGATCTTTCAATTGGGTCTAGAGGCAGCAGGTTGGGCTACTGCGTCAATTGCTAACACTTGGTTAAATGAAGAAAACCTATTTTATGATCTTGGGAAAATACAAGTCCCAACTCTAATTCTTCATGGTATCCATGACAAAGTATGCCTCTTCCCTTTGGCTGAGGCACAACAAAAAGGCATTAAATATTCCAAACTTATACCTTTTGAATACAGCGGTCATTTTTTGTTCTATGACCAGCGCGACAAATTCAACAAGGAATTGGCACAATTTATTGAGGAATAAAATAACAACGGAAAGGATGAACAAAATGTGTCCATGTCCAATGGGTATAAACACTTACACTGTCCAACAAGGTGAAACACTATGGCAGTTAGCAGCCAAATTCAATACCAGCATTGATGCAATTTTATCGATAAATCCCGGGGTATATCCTGCAAACATAATAGTGGGAACAGTTATATATATACCTAATGGAGTTAACAAAGTTAATAATAAAATGAATTTAATAAATAATATGCGTATACTTTGGGAGGAGCACATTACCTGGACAAGATTGACCATTGTCAGCATGGTATTTAATTTGCCGGATCAGGCTCTTGTTACAAACCGCCTCCTGCGCAACGCCACGGATATGGCTGCCGCCTTAGAGCCTTTTTATGGAAAAGAAAAAGCGTCCAGGTTCGGCAACTTGATTAGTGAACATCTGGTTATTGCTTCCCAGCTAGTCAAAGCTGCGATAGCCGGGGATAATGCTGCAGCGGCAGACGCAGAAAGAAGATGGTATGCCAATGCGGATGAAATAGCGTTTTTTCTTAGTAGTATTAATCCCAAATGGTCTAGGCTCGAATGGATGGAAATGCTGCATGAGCATCTTGCCTTGACCAAAGCAGAAGCTGTTAGTTTTCTGACAAAAGATTATGCGAAGGGTATCTCCTTATTTGACGAAATTGAAAAGCAAGCTCTGAAGATGGCCGATGTCATGGCAACTGGAATAATAAAACAGTTCCCTAATGAATTTATCTGCTAAGGATTACGGAATAGATTTTAATCAATTTGGCTATTTCGATCTCATCGATTAGGTACTGCAGCTATTCCAATAAAGGTTGGTTCGGAGAACCCCAGTGGTTATTGACATCTGTCTGCTCTTAAGCGTTCGAGCCCTTTTTACTTAAATAGTGTCAGAAGAACCCCTGCTGCAACGGCCGAACCAATAACACCCGCAACATTCGGGCCCATCGCGTGCATGAGCAGGAAGTTACGCGGATTGTCTTTTTGCCCAACGACCTGAGAAACACGGGCAGCCATCGGCACTGCGGAAACACCTGCCGAACCTATCAACGGGTTGACCTTACCACCGGAGAGATGATACATCAGAACACCCAAAAGCGTACCACCGGCTGTACCTACACAGAAAGCTATGAGTCCGAGTACGATTATCGACAGTGTCTGTTGATTTAGAAAGGCTTCCGCACTCGCTGTTGCTCCAACAGTTGTGCCAAGGAAAATCGTCACTATGTTGATAAGGGCATTTTGCGCGGTGTCATTCAAGCGCCCGACAACTCCGGACACCCGAAAGAGGTTACCGAGCATGAGCATACCGATTAACGGCGCTGCTTCAGGCAATAAGAGCGAGACTACAATAGTTACGACTATAGGGAAAATAATGAGCTCCAGCTTGGAAACAGGGCGCAGCTGTTCCATGACGACCATCCGCATTTTCTTGGTGGTCAAAGCCCGCATGATCGGCGGTTGTATAATCGGAACGAGCGCCATATAGGAATAGGCCGCGACGGCTATCGCCCCCAACAGATGAGGCGCCAGCTTGGATGTTAGATAGATTGCTGTTGGGCCGTCGGCCCCACCTATAATACCTATTGAGGCTGCTTCTTTCGGAAGAAAGCCCAGGTACAAAGCCCCGATAAAAGTGAAAAATATACCGAACTGTGCGGCCGCACCGAGCAATAAGGTCTTAGGATTGGCAATCAGCGGACCGAAATCGGTCATCGCGCCCACACCAAGGAATATCAACGGCGGATATATCCCGAGCTTAACTCCCTGGTAAAGGTACCACAGCAAACCACCCGGGATCATTTTCTCGTTACCGGTCAGAACATCTATGGCTGTGCTTTGAGCTGTCATGAGACCGGTATTAGGTAAATTGGCCAGAAGCATCCCAAAAGCAATCGGCAAGAGCAGAAGCGGCTCAAAGCCTTTGACGATAGCCAGATATAATAAAATGAAAGAAATTATCATCATAATGATATGCTCAATTGTTAATGACGAAAACCCGGTACTCGTCACCAACTCAGCTAACGAATCAAAGAAATCAATTTGCATGGTTGGATTTCAACCCCTCTCGTATTATTCCTGGATAATTTCTCTTAAGCAATAACAACGAGTACATCTCCGGGGTTTACGGCCGCTCCTTCGGATACCCTGATCTCTTTAACTGTACCGGTAGCGCCGGCAAATATCTCGTTCTCCATTTTCATGGCCTCTAGTGTCAGAATGAGGTCCCCTTCTTTTACGGCCTGGCCGGCGGCAACTTTAATCGAGATGATTTTTCCGGGCATCGGTGCGACGATGGTTTCGGCGCCGGCAGGAACCGGAGCTGCTGCAGCCTTTGGGGCTGCAGGGGCAGACGCTGCCTTTGGTGCAGTCACTGCTGGGACTTTAGGTGTTGCTAAAGGCGCTACCGCTCTCGGGGTCTGAGTAAAACTGCCACCGATTTCCTCGACTTCTACCTCGTAGGATTTACCATTAACACTAATTTGAAACTTTTTCATAAGAGTCATGCTCTCCAATCTATTTAGTATTAATATTCTTTATTGTCTTAAAAACCTGGTCTCCTGACATCCGGCTTGACTCCATGCAGAAATACTTACTCCATCTATACGTTTGATAGCGTTTACAACCGCTACGCTCTGGGTTAGATAAGCAGCCACCCCGGCAATTACAGCTACAATATCATCCTCATCCTGTTCTTCAACCTTAGCTGGAACAGCCTTTTTAGTAACTACATGTTTAGCTGATAAGGAATTTGATGCTAATGTTATCAGTTTAATAACGATAATAAGTAACACCAACTCAAGAAAAACTATTCCCATACCGATAGCAGCAACTGTTAATCCAAAGCCAAACAAATTTAAGCCCCTCCTTATTAGCCCCCATACCTTTAGTTCGCGAGTTTATTCCTTTTTTAAGAATTCATTTAATAGCCAGGAATTATGTTCACCTAATAGTGGCGCTGGCGTATCGATAACCGGCGGGGTTAAAGACATCTTAATAGGATTCCCTGGAATTTTCATCTTTCCACCAATAGGGTGTTCAAGTTCAATAATCATATTTCTCGCTAACACTTGCGGATCCTTGACAACTTTGTCGATTGTGTTAATTGTGGCAACCGGTATACCTACTTCTCTTAGTATCTCCAACCATTCCTGTGATGTTTTGGTAATTGTGACAGAAGAAATAATCTCTTCCAGCTTAATGACATTGTCGACCCTGTCTTTGTTAGTTTTGAATCTACTGTCATCATAATATTTTCCCAATCCCATAACTTGACAAAACTTAGACCAGATATTCTCATTACCTACAGAAATAATGACATAATAATCCTTGGTCGGAAATGCCTGAAAAGGAACTATAGAAGGATGCCTAGTGCCCAAGGGTTCTGGAATTTTCGAAGATGTTTCGTACCTGACAATTGCATTCTCAAGGATAGCAATCTGAGAATCTAGCATAGCAACATCAACCATTTGTCCCTTCCCGGTTGTATGCCTGCTGTTTATTGCAGCAAGAATTCCAACTGTCGCAAATAGAGCTGCTGTAATATCACCTATCGAAGTCCCAACTCGTACCGGTGGTCGGTCCTTTTCCCCAGTAATGCTCATTATCCCTCCCATTGCTTGGACGATCATGTCGTATGCAGGAAGTTGACTGTAAGGTCCTGTGTGCCCGAATCCGGAAACTGCTGTATATATAATTCTAGGATTCACATCTGCAATTTTATCGTAACTCAAGCCAAGTTTTTCCATTGTCCCAGGCCTATAGTTTTCAATTATTACATCAACTCTCTTTACCAATTCCCAAAATATTTCTTTGTCTTTGTCGTCTTTGAGATCTAGTGTAACACTCTTTTTCCCCCTGTTAAGACTCATAAAATATGCACTTTCGCTTCCGATAAAAGGGCTAAAGGCCCTTGCGTCATCACCAACACCCGGCTGTTCAACTTTAATAATTTCCGCTCCCAAATCCGCTAGAAGCATGCTGCAAAAAGGTCCGGCTAACACCCTGCTTAAGTCCAGTACTTTAATTCCCTCGAGTGAACCTGCCATTATATTTCCTCCTTATACTAACCTTAAGTTGTATGAGCACACTTAACCTACAAGTCCCTTCTCGCTATATTCCTTGATTTCGTCTTTACTAAATCCAAACTCACTCAATATTTCGCAACTATGTTCTCCTAATACTGGCGCCGCCTTTTCCAATTTATAGCTTTGGCTGGCTAGCTTTATCGGGGACCCGGCGACCTTCAGCTCCGGTACTTTTTTATGCCCTTTCATAGTGATAATCATCTCGCGGGCTAATATGTGCGGATCATTTACGACATCAGGGATCGTATACAGCGGACCACAGGGCACCCCAGCCTTAAGAAGAATATCTATCCAGGCATTTGTTGTTTTACCTGCCAGTATATCAATTAAGATTGTTTTCAAGCTTTTCTCATTTTCTGTCCTTGAAGCCCCACTTTCAAAACGTACATCCTCGAGGAGGTATTCGGCATTTATCGCACGACAGAAATGATCCCAAGTGTTATTATTCTGGATTGCTATAATTAAATTGCTATCTTTGGTTGGGTACATATCAAAAGGGGTAGAAACAGGATGCCTATTTCCAATGGGTTCAGGCACTACTCCGGTTGCAGAATGCCTGACGATGGCATTTTCAATAATAGCTACCATACAATCCAGCATAGAAATATCAATACACTCACCTTTTCCTGACCTCTGTCTTTGATGAAGAGCGGTTAATATCGATATAGCTGCAAAAAGGCCAGACGTGATGTCGCCAATTGATGCTCCCACGCGGGTTGGAGAGCCGCTCGCAGGACCTGTTATGCTCATAATTCCACTCATAGCCTGAATTACGATATCATAGGCCGGTCGTTCTTTATACGGCCCATATTGACCAAAACCTGAGACAGAACAAAAGATTAGTTCCGGATTAATTTTTATTAGCGTCTCCTTACTCAGTCCCAGTTTTTCCATTGTCCCCGGGCGAAAATTTTCAACCAGCACATCGGCTTTGCTTACCATTTTTTTCAGTATTTCTTTAGCTTCTTCCTTTTTGAGGTCCAACACAATGCTGCGTTTACCCCTGTTGAGACTCATGAAATATGTGCTTTCACCGTTAATGAAAGGCGGGTTGGTTCTGGAATCGTCACCTTTTGGCGCTTCCACTTTAATCACGTTAGCCCCTAAATCTGCAAATAGCATCGTGCAAAAAGGTCCTGCTAAAACTCTGGTCAAATCTATAATACATATATCATCTAAAGGTTTCATACTACTTCTCCTTCTTCCAGTTTTCTTAATCCTAGAAACCCTTATAACGGCAAATTACTATGCTTCTTATAAGGCAGTTTATCTTGTTTTTTCCTGCACATATCCAGGGCGTTTATTAGTTCTATTCTGGAGTTCTGAGGTTCAATGATTCTGTCAACAAAGCCACGGCTCGCCGCGACATAAGGATTGAGAAACCCTTCCCGGTATTCTTCTATTTTCTTTTTCCTTGCCTCTACAGGGTCAGCAGCTGCTTCTATTTCCTTGCGGAAAATGATGTTTGCAGCTCCCTCCGGCCCCATCACTGCAATTTCTCCGGTTGGCCAGGATAACATCATGTCTGCTCCCAAATCCTTGCCGCACATAGCCTGATATGAACCGCCGTATGATTTTCTCAGAATCAGCGTTATTTTTGGCACTGTCGCTTCGGAATAGGCATATAACATTTTTGCTCCATGTCTAATGATTCCTCTTAATTCCTGCCCGGTTCCGGGCAAAAAACCCGGTACATCCACGATTGTCACTAAAGGTATATTAAACGCATCACAAAAACGTATAAAACGCGCCGCTTTATCTGAAGCTTCAATATCTATACACCCTGCTTGAATCATGGGTTGATTTGCAATTATTGCTACAGATTCTCCGTCTAGCCTCGCAAATCCAATAATCATATTAGTTGCGAATAAGCTTTGCACTTCTAAGAAAGAGTCTCTATCGACAATACGTGTGATAACTTTTTTCATATCATAAGAACGGTTTGGTTGAACGGGAACAATGTCCAACAATTCTTCGACGATACGGGATGGGTCATCATCTCTATTTATAATCGGAGCCTTCTCCAGGTTATTTGCAGGCATATATGATACAAGCTGTCTCAACAACTCGTAACACTCTGTTTCATTGGCTACCATAAAATGGGCTACTCCGCTAGTTTCATTATGAGTTCTTGCTCCGCCAATCTCTTCTTCCGTTACATCTTCACCAATAGCGGCCTTGATAACACCGGGTCCGGTAATAAACATATGACTAGTCTGATCTACCATGACTACGAAATCTGTGAGTGCCGGTGAATATACGGCTCCACCTGCGCAGGGTCCTACGATGGCTGAGATCTGTGGCACCACGCCGGACATCCTGGAATTCCGATAGAAAATCTGCCCATAACCGCTCATAGCATCAACCACTTCCTGAATACGAGCGCCCCCGGAATCATTCAATCCAATAATTGGCGCGCCATTTCGTAAAGCTAAGTCCATGATTTTACACATTTTTTTGGCATGCATCTCTCCCAAAGATCCACCCTGAACAGTAAAATCATCGGCATATGCATAAACCTGTCGGCCATTAATTAAGCCATATCCGGTTATAACGCCGTCATCAGGTGCTTCAACTTCCGCCATCCCAAAAAATGTGCTACGGTGATGAACAAACTTGTCAATTTCTATAAACGTATCCGGGTCAAAAAGAAGAGCGAGCCTTTCCCTGGCAAAAAGCTTACCTGACTGATGCTGTCTTTCGATTCTTTTAAGACCACCGCCCAACTCTATCTCATGTTCCCGCTTCCTTAGTTCCTCCACTTTTTGTCTCATATCCTCATCACCTATCCTTAAATTAGTTCTAATCTCTCCGCAATTTCATTTTGTCCTATCATCCACATCCGTCATCCCGCCCTTTTGGGCGGGAAACGGATGTGATAATGGGGAGGAGAGTACAAATTATGATTATTTAACCACCTGTAGGAGATTAGTTAATTGCGGGAAAATAATCATTATAATTATTGCGACACCATCCAGTACCAAATAGGGAATTACGCTTTTGAAAATTGTACTCAATTGAATTTCCGGAGCCGCGTTCTTCACCACGTAGGCGCACAATCCCACGGGTGGAGTAACCACTGCCGCACACATATTGATCATCAAGACTATTGCAAACCAAATGGGGTCAAAGTTAAGTGCAATAATAATAGGGTATACAATAGGAATTGTGATCAATATAATTGATGTTACCTCAAGGAACATACCCAGCAATAGATAAACAAACATTAGTATTACAAAGACAACCCATCTCGACACGTCCAGACTTACGACCCAAGTACTCACAACTTGCGGGATCTGTAATATTCCCAAAAGATAGCCAAACAGCATTGCCCCCATCAGGATTGTCAAGATCATTGCCGATGTCTTCGTCGCATTTTTAATAGCTGTCAAAATATTATTTCTGTTTAGCTTGCCGTACATGGCGGCAATTATCATCGCACCTACGGCTCCAACGCCGGCCGATTCAGTAGGTGTCGTGAAGCCAACATAAATTCCTCCCAATACAAGTAGTATCAGGATAATTAGTGGTAATACTTTCCATAGAGAAACAAATTTTTCTTTCCAAGTGTATTTTTGTGCATGAAAATCTTTGTTGATATTATTTTTAGAGATTATCAGAATGTACACGCAATAAAGCACTGCTACCATGATACCTGGCAAAATTCCAGCCATGAACAGTTTGCCAACTGAAAGTTCAGCTACCACCCCATAAACGATCAAAGGCAAGCTGGGAGGAATGACCATGCCCAAAGCGCTGGCAGACGCCACTGAACCTGCCGCAAGTTTATGTGAATAACCGCGTCTAAGCATTTCCGGTATAGCCATACCTCCGACAATAGCCGCTACACCAACCCCAGTACCGCTTACTGCGCCAAAAATCGCACAGGCTAAAACACTTGCTATGGCTAACCCGCCAGGCAGTCTCCCCAACCACTTTTCCAGAGCTTCGTATACGTCTTTACCCATTCCCGTAAAAGAGATAACCTCACTCATTAACAGGAACAAAGGAACTGCAGTCAAAACAAACTCATTTACCGCGCCCCATGTTATATTCGCAATTGCCGGAAGAGTTGCCGGCCCAACAAACAAGGCTAAACCAAGTAGTGTTATTCCACCTAAAGCAAAACCGACCGGCATGCCGATAATCAAGGCTGCCAATAAACAAATTGTAATTATGATTAATTGTAGAATACTTTCCAATACGCCTCCTCCTTCCATGTAGCTTTCTGAAACTATTAATCAACAGATGAAAGTTTTTTATATTCCAGCACTTTCTCATAGAAGAGCACTATCACTTCAAGCAGCAACAAAACTGCTCCAATGGGCATAAACATTTGTGGCAAGTAAAAAGGGACAGCCAAAATGCTGGAAGATTTCCAGCCCAGTTGGAAAGAAGCCCTGGCCATGTTAAAGGCATAATAAAACAGTCCGCTGACATATAAGAATACCAAAACATAGGAAATACAGCTTAAAACTATCTGTGCTTTAGGCGAAACTTTGTAATAGAGCATATCCATTTTTACATGACCGCCTAGCAGCATAGTGTGACCTATAGCTAAGAATGTCATAACCACCAATAGATACCCGCTAATCTCATTTACCCAAATAGTTGGGTTGTTAAAAAGGTACCGCATCACTGCATCACTGCAGACCGCTACTGCCATAAATAACAGGAGAACAGAGGAGATGGTAAATGAAATCTGGTTTAATTTCTTTATGACACTGACAAAAGAATTTTTCATTTCCATTCTTTATTTCTCAACCTCCTTCACTTTTTTGTGTAAAGCCCTCCGCCTCTCTTTTTGATGAGGTCCAATAATTTCAACGGAGGGCCAGGCTAAATTCGAACATTTTATATTTGCAGGTTACTTTTTTGTTTAATCTATTTGAGATATTTTGCCCGGATGTCCATCAGCTTTTGTGCTTCAGCGCCATTTTTCTCTACATATTTATTGTATAAAGGTTTAACCACTTCATCCCATTTTTTGAATTCATCTGCAGGCAGCGTGTACATTTCTTTGCTGTTAGCTTTGATTGTTGCTTCCTGTTCTTTGATAATTTCATCCAATTTCTGACTAGACCATTCTTGGGTTTTTTTGGTCGCTTCCATAATTATTTTCTGTTGATTTGGACTTAAAGAATTATATTTCGTCATATTCATGGCTATTAAATATGGCGCATGAAACAATTTAACTCTCAATTGATAAGGCGCCACCTCGTAAACCTTTCCGGAAATGTATGAGGAAAAAGTAGTGCTACAACCGTCAACAGTCCCTGTTTGCAGCGCCATGTATTGTTCAGCGGCGCTCATGAAGGTAACAGAAGAGCCCAGCATTGTCATAGCCTCGTCCAGCAAGCCCCCTGCGCCTCTCATCTTAAGTCCTTTGAATTGTTCCAGGGTATGCACAGGCTTACTGAAATAACAGTAGGAAGGCCCTGCACTGGTATTCGCGACCCCAAGATACTTGATATTGTTCTTTGCAAATTGCTCCTCCCAGATTGGACGCGACTCATCCAATATTTTTAGGATAACATCATCTGTGTAGTTATCGGGATGAAGAGGCAGGTTAAAGATATCAAGTAGAGGAACCTGCCCTGAGACATAACTAGTTAGAAGGGGGTATACATCAACTATTCCCTGAGATAAAGCCTGGAAACCTTCCTTCCCTTTAACCAGTTGTTCGTTCGGGAAGATATTAATTTTGATACTGCCCTTACTGAGTTCCTGTACCAAATCGGCCCATTTTTGAACCGTTTGTCCTCTGAAATCCTCAGCCGGGAAGTAATGACCAACATTTAGGGAGACCTCTTTGTCAACAGCTTGGGGAGCTTCTTTCGCGCCACCGCAGGCTACGAGAGCCAGTGCTAGTAACAATACCATGATGGTCATCAGAAATAGTTTAATAAACTTTTTACTCAAATTATTCGCCCTCCTCTTTACCTTTTAAATAAGATTCATTAGTGCCGTGCCTTAGTCATTTGCGATAATTCCATGAGTTTGGCTATGCCGTACTCTTTTATTATCCCCTCCTTTTTTTTCTTTATTTCTACCAAGCAAATAAACAAATTGTCTCATTAATAAATTTGATGCAATAATTATGCCAATAAGTTTCATTAATCGTATCTATCAACTATTAACAAGGTAAACAAACTAGTTCCCTGCATATCTGTTCCCAAAAAATACTCTGCATACATAATATTAAGACGGCATTTCATCCTATAATGCTCCTATATGTTCGCCGTAAAGTCCTATATGTGCCCTATATCCGACCTATACCCCCCTATAAATGTTCTCCTAATAAGAATGCCTATACAAGAAAATATGGTAAAAAAAAGCCGCCGACTTACATCGGCGACCTGGCCTTACCACCCTCAAAGCTTACCAAAAGATTTAACTTTTTTATTATTATCATTTACGTATTTTATAAATACTTCTCCCCGTTCGGTAATACGACTCCCTTCACGTTTAATACCGGAATGGATAAACCCCATATTATTTAATGTTTTCATCCAATTTCGAAGTTTGTGCTCCTGAATACCATCATCTATAGTTCGAAGCCTTTTTAGCAGTTCGTACCTTCCAATATTTCGGCTTAGTGTCGCCAATTGTTGCATCTCATTAAGAATTAATAGGATGGGTTCAAGAATGTTCTCTCTATGCAACTCATTGACTACTCTGCCGTACATCTCTGCTTCCTGCATAATAATAGGCTCCCTTTTCTTTTCGTCATTACTTTCTTCTATTCTACTTGGGGGGGAATTAGCTTCTTGTGTTTTCACGATTATATAATCCGGCAAATGTTCCAATTTAGCTATTTTACTATTGCCTTTTGTTGCACAAATATATTTTGTAATATTTTCAAGTTCTCGGATATTACCCGGCCATTTATAATTAACCAAAAATTCCTTTAGCTCCGGGTCAAATTCCAAACATGTTCGAGCGTATTTTTCGATAAAATAATTCATCAATGTAATTATATCATCAGGTCTATCACGAAGTGGTATCACGTAAATCGGTAGTGTGCAGAAACGATAGAACAAATCACTCCTGAATTTTCCCTGGCGCACCAGTTCTTCGAGATTCTGATTTGTAGCAACTATAATTCTAGTGTTGATGGGGATCAGTGCGTTCCCCCCCACCCTCCGTATACCTTTTTCCTCCAAAACACGAAGTAGTCTTTTCTGTACATCCAACGAAGCATCGCCCATCTCATCGAGAAAAATAGTTCCAGTATGCGCAATCTCAAAAAGACCGGGTTTTCCTCCCTTTTTAGCGCCTGTAAAAGCGCCGTCTTCATAACCAAATAGTTCACTCTCCAATAAACTCTCAGGTAAAGCTGCAAAATTAATAGCCACAAAAGGGTTGTTACTTCGCATCGAATAATTGTGAATGGCTTGGGCCAGCAGTTCTTTCCCAGTGCCACTTTCCCCTTGTAAGAGTATAGTTAGGTCTGTTCGGGAAAATTTGCGTGCTTTGCTAATCATTTTTTTAAATTCTGTAGATTCTCCAATTATCGAGTCAAAACTATATTTGGCAATGTTTCCTTTTTTCTTGAGCCCCTTCCTGACTTCTTTCTCCATCTCTTGGACTTCTTTTACTCTACGCATAGTACATACGGCTCCGTTGACTTTCCCATTTTCTCCTACTATTGGATGCGCAGTCATAATACAGTTTATATTATTAATTTGAATGATTTCATTAAAGATGCTTTCCGAATTTTTTATACAAGGGCTAAGGTCTATCTGAGCACATAAAGTGTTTAGATTTCGTCCTAAAGCTGTGCTTCCATCAACTTGGAAAATTTGTTCTGCCTCAAAACTAAAAAAGGTTATTTCAAATAATTCATTTACCGCCACAATGACCTCTTTAGTGGTGGCAAGAATAACTTCCAGATTTCTTTTAAGGTCTTCATTTTTACGGGCTATACTATCAATCTGCTTTGTAAAATTAAGAATCGTCTTGATATAGTACTGAGAGACTTCGTTCATAATAGTCATAGGCAAATTCAATTTTTTTATCACTTCGCCAAAGGTAGAAAGATCTAAGCCATACCCTCCAAGGTCAATAATCGTAGCAATTTCAGGGGGTACAAGGTGGGCCATTCCACTTGTTAGCGCAATCTGATAATCATTTGGTATACTCTCTGTAGTATTATGACAATATGGAATCAAGTTGAGATTATCGAATCCTATATTTTGAATCATCTTACCAATCATTCTTGCAGTATCTTCAGATGTTCCTACAACTATAGCCTTGGAATAAGGTTCCAGTTGAATGAGTTTCTCGAGGTTATTAACATCTAACGTTCGGTCAGCTACAAGTATAGGTCTGTCTTCAGGAAGATGTGATTCAATACGAGCTAATGCATCATGGTTTGAAACTACAAAGATATCGCTGTCTAAATAAAAACTGGTAACAGGACTTTCTTCCAAGCACCATGTTTTTATCCGAATGTAGTCACCTAAAAAACGCATTAGCTGGTCTGTAATAAAATTGCAGGTTGTTCTCGTGTTGGCGATAAAGCAAACTGTCTTCATGATTATACATCTCCTGGCTCATAGTTTCTTTTCCCCAGCTTTTCATCTAGTACAGTTTTAAGATTATATGCCAAAGTACTCATTTTAATAGTTGACTATTCTCGTTGATCCTTGTAACCCTTACATGGAGTGTACCATATATTTTTTAGTCGAGCTACCACATCCCACATTTTGGCATTATCTTCTATAATCATAGCAGCATGCCCTTGGCTATGCTGGTAACGTAATAGCAGCAAATAATATTCAGCACTAATAGCACCGGCACCCCTATCAGAAATTTGGCATGACGAATTTTATGACGGAATACCAGCATCCCTGCGAGGATTCCAGCCGCCCCCATTCCTAACGCCAACAGGAATAGTATGGACTCCGGTATGCGCCACCATCCCCGCCTTGCTTTAAGCTTGTCAAGGCCCATAACCAAAAAAGCAATTATATTAATGGCGAAGAGTATTTCCATTATCAGTACCGTCCTCATTGTATATTTTTGCGTATCGTCAACTTATTGCTCAAAAAAAATCCAGCTTTCCGCTGGATTTTTAGTGGTTTAATTTCAAGCGATGTAGTAAAAAACTTCAGCACGATTTCTCAGTATCAATAATTATTTGGGCTTGTTAGCCGACACTGCCGACACTATTGAAGAGGATATTGGAGCAACAGGTTTCTTGTCAGCCTTCTTCTTCTTTTTTTCTTTGTTTTTCGGACTTTTATCTCCCATAGTAATTACCTCCAATCATTCCTTAGCTTAAGTATACTCTTTTCCTGATATTTCCGCTATCAGCTATATAGCTTAAAAAACCTCATATATCGCTTAACAGGCCTTCTGAAGGATACCTTGCACAAGCCTGCCTCAGTATTATTGATTAGAGATGAGATTCATTCAAATTCAGTCCTAGTTCGTTTGCAAAGGTATTTTTTATGCAGATTAACGGGATCTACATCAATCAACTATATAATTGTCCCTGAGCTTGCTGTTCGGTAGTAAATTCGGTTGGCTCCAGATAATCATTAATTGGTTCTTTGTCAAATAAAGAGGGATGACCAAGTTTCGCCACTATAAAGGTCGTTACGAGCCCGTATGCGGCGTGACTTGCCATATAGGATAAGTGACTGGTGGCGTCAGTAGGCTTTATCTTATTTTGGGGCAATGAACTGATTGCAAAATCGACTAATGAGCCTAACCCAATCCCTGCGATTATTCCCTTGGTTATAAGTTGATCTTTTCCCGTTTCTGTCAATAAATATGCTGTGCCAATTCCACCTGCGATGCTCATACCCAAATCGAGCAAACCACCAAGGGCTTGTCCCTTAATAGACTTAGCTTCACTGTCTTTCTTTACCCAAACGCCAGCTGCCGTCTCGCGAAATGACCGTTGGGACAGTTTCTTCTTATGTGATATTTCATCAATTACTGTTTTAACTATATCCCCAGCTAATCCTGCCACAGTCCCTAATAGGACACGATCTTTGATCTTATTCATAATAATCACCAACCCTATTTTACTTTATTTTATTATTCCTTATATTGGTGGCGTTAATACGAGCAACTAATAACTCACTGCTACTTCTCCTGTTCAACAAACAGCAGTGTAAAATAACTCGTCGTTTCGATCAAATCATTTTTTAAAATATCCCCGGAGTTGCTGTGCTCCACTACCTGAAAATCGCTGCTCCCGTTCTTTTGGGCCACCCGGAAACCTAGCGCCAAAGAGGCCGGCGAGTCCAAATACCCACTGTCCAAATGAAACAGTTTGTTATAATCCCACTCCCGCATAGCTTGCAGTGTTACCTCATCCCTGTCGTAGGCCTGTCTGCGCGACAGGTAATGCGAAAAGTCCACCGATGCAAGCAGCACTACATCTTTCTCGAGGTACGGTTTCAAAACTTCGAGGAGCGCGTCAACCTGCTCTATAGATACACCATGGTGCAGGATTAGCGGCACGATCCTCGTCTCAGGCAGATAGTGCCTGATGAAAGGAACAATGCTACCGATCGAATGCTCACCGGCCAGGACAGTCTCGTCGCAGGAAACCATGTTGCTGGCGAGCAGCGCGCGCACTATTTCCGGCTCGGCTTGAACGATACCTTCCGGGGTCTGCCAATCATAGTAACCGGTGATCACCTTGGCCCCCGCATTCTCATGGTTCGGACCGACTATGATAAGAACACGTGGCTTCTGTACGGCAATCTTGGCAATAACACCGGCAATCATTTTGCCCGCAGTCAGATGGTGCGGCAATACTCCGCTCACAATCCGGCCGGAAATTGCTTCCGCCGTCTCCGGCATCGACAGAAAACCGTACAGCTCCTGGCGCGTTACAAAGCTGCTGGGATGAGCAGGATTAGGCTTTTCCGCAACTTCCGCCAGTTTCCCGTCCGTGCATCCGCTTAGTATGAGAAAAAGACAGCTTAACAACCAAGGAAGTAAGAGTTTTTTCATTTAATGATGATCCTGTCCTTATTGCTTAAAACACTGATTTTACTGCTGTTGATATTGCTTAACAGGGCGGGTTCGGAGCCGTATTCACCAGGTGATGCGATCCGCGCGTAGTAACTGATTGTCCCTGTTCCCTTACCTACCGCGAACGTTACTTTTTGCCCATTTACTAAAGAGGGGAACCGCCAATCCTTGCCAAGTTGTTGTTTTAGTCGATAGGGACGGTTTAAATAACTCAGTCCCGCCGGCAGAATATCAACAATTTCGTAGCTTCCGGCCGGGGCTTTGTCTCCTATGTTATAGCTAAGTGTGATCTTCACGAGATTATTCCTATCGAAGACAGTTGTTTTCTTTTGCCCGACAGAATATGTGCGGCTGATGCTTAACCCTTCTTGCGGTATTATGTCTTCTTCACTATAGGGTAAAGTGGTCACGGCAAGTATGCCGACCTTTCCTTCTATCTGACTGAATTTTATCTTCGTAATGTCTGCCGGTAATACTGTAATTTGATAGGTTTCTTGATTTTTCAGCGTTTTCGTAACCTTTTCGCCATTTAGTTCATAAGTGAAGCTGACCTTATCGCCGGCAAGGTAAGCCAGATTATATTTGAGTATCTGGACCTGCTCCAGCACGTTCAGAATGTCTTTGCCCTGATTTTCAAGGATATACTGATAGAGCTTGTTTTTCTCAGGCTGACTCAGACGCGCTGCCAAGAGGGCCATTTGTGTGGTTGCCTCGATGATTTCATCCTGATCGCGCCCGACTTTCATCCTCATGCCTGCTCCTAAATCCTCTGCGTGAGCGGTCATTAATTCACGGAAAACCTGCTGAGCATAGGCTCCGTTGCCAATCTCCAAAGAGGCCATCGCAAGATAAATTTTCTCTTGCGGCGCTAAACCCGTCAGTCCAAGGCGCTCATTGATTTGCTGCAGTACAGGTTGATTGAGAGCGGCCAGCCCCCAAAGGGCGAGGCTTATCTCTGCATCTTCTTTAGTGTTGTCGAGTTTTTGATATAAATAGGTTCGAAGCGCTCCTGTATCATAATCGTCTTGATTATCATCAGAGATTGCCAGGACTGTTACCGCCAGATCGCTCTCGGCGTAAGGGAGAATAGCGATGCCGCCGTCAGACTGCTGATACTGCCGCAAAACCTCTGAGGTCTCGTCGCCAAAATAAGCCTGTTCCTCTGGGAAATACTGCGCCAGCAGCTTTCCGGCCTCACGCGCGGAGGCTTGCTGCTCGAATCTGCCGCCATTTTGCCAGCACAGTTGATACAAGCCCTGCAGGTATTGTCCCCTCTCATAATCACTGAAGGTCAG
>DIVP01000003.1 GCA_002422465.1 Peptococcaceae bacterium UBA6129
TTCCGGAAATCATTGCGCAGTGGGAGCAGTAGTAAACCTTAGTAAACCATGCTTCAAAGCATCAAAATAAAAATGAGGGGGAGAGATTTATGAAATTCATCGATCTAGGCGTAGTTCTCGAACACAATTTGCCCGGAGACCCTGATAACATGATCCCCAAAATAACCTATGCCATGCATGACGCAGGGGCGGAAACCATGAAGAGTTTTTACCCTGGTCTCAAGGCTGAGGATTTGCCGGACGGAGAAGGCTGGGCGATGGAGTTTGTTAATCTGACCTCGCACAGCGGCACACACATGGATTCCCCTATTCATTTTCATTCCATAATAATGGGCAAACCGGCTAGGACTATCGAAGAGGTACCTCTGGAATGGTGTTTCTCTGATGGCGTAGTGATCGATTTCAGCGATAGACCCGATGGCTACAACGTAACAGCGAAGGATATGGAAGAAGCGTTTAAAAAAATCAATTATAAACTAAAAACGCTCGATATAGTACTGGTTCGTTCCGGTTCGGCGCCATATTTCGGAACTAAGGAATACCTTGTACGTGGTTGTGGTATGGGCAAAGAAGCCACCTTGTGGCTTACCAAAAAGCATGGCGTTAGAGTTGTAGGAACGGATGCTTGGAGTTGGGACAGACCACTTCCTTTCCAGGGTAAGGATTTTGTGGCCACGAAGGACACAAGTCTCATCTGGGAAGGGCATTATTCAGCAATAGAACAAGAATATGTCCATATAGAGAAGATGACTAATCTTGACAAGCTGCCGCCTTATGGTTTTAAAGTGGCCTGCATTCCTATCAAGATCAAGCGTGGCAGCGCAGGCTGGGTAAGGCCGGTTGCGATGTTGCCGTGAGTATGGCTATAGTGAGTCTATCGGGGGTTTTCAGGATATGATAAAACAGCCTCGTATCCCATTGCTGGACTTGATTCTCTGTTTATCACACATAATCGATTTAATCAGCAGCGATTTATCAAACCATCATAAAAGGGTTGCCTATACTTCTTATTACATTGCTGAGGCATATGGTCTGCCACAATCTGAACGAAACAGAATACTGTTGGCCGGGTTATTACATGACTGCGGGGCTCTTTCATTAAAAGAAAAATTGGCAGTGGCTGATTTTGAATTTGCTTATTCATCGACTGACCGTCACAGACACGGTAAGATTGGCGCCAGGTTTTTCGACAACGTCAAACTGTTATCCCATATAGCCCCGCTAATTCGCAGCCATCATATTTACTGGAACGAGCGTGATGACCCGACTATCAAAGATGGTGTTCAGATAGGCTGCCATATCCTACATCTTGCGGATCGTGTTGATGTGCTTTTGTTGGATAATCAACAGGATATACTTTTACATAATAAAACCATCCTGGGAAAAATTAAAAAAGAATCCGGACGGATGTTTTCGCCCGAATTAGTACGCATATTCGAACAACTCGCTCAGCAAGAGTGCTTTTGGCTAGACATGGTCTCGCCTTTTATAGATAATATATTATCACGGAAAGCAGATCTGAGAATCATAGATCTGGATCTCGAGGGTCTCGAAGAAGTTGCAAAGCTGTTTTATCAGATTATTGATTTTAGAAGTCCTTTTACAGCGACACATTCAGTCGGCGTAGCCAGTTGTGCCATTGCCATAAGCAAGCTGTTCGGCTTTTCTGAAACAGAACGCCGCATGATGGGGATAGCCGGCTATCTTCATGATTTGGGCAAACTTGCCATACCGGCAGAGATCCTCGAAAAACCCGGCCGTTTGACGAATGATGAAATGACCCTGATGAAACGGCATACGTACTATTCCTATCGTATACTCGAACCAATCAATGGCCTTGAGACCATCAGCCAATGGGCCTTTTTTCACCACGAAAGGCTTGACAGGAGTGGATACCCTTTTCATCTCGGCTTCGATGATTTGTCCTTAGGTTCCAGAATTCTGGCTGTTGCGGATATTTTCGCCGCTTTGACGGAGGAACGTCCCTACCGTAAACCTATGACCCGCGAAGATACTATTTCCATACTTCGGCAGGATGCCGAAGCGAATAGAATAGACACGGCAATAGTCTCAATGGCTGAAAGAAACTTTGAGCAAATATATAATCAAATGAGTATAGCGCAAAAAGCAGCCACTCATGATTATAATGACTTCAGTATTGCGGAATCCCCGGACATTCTGTCTCCTTCCTGATGCTAATTGAATTTATCCCTTTAGACACCTGCAAGTATGCAGCATATTTCTATGATAAAAAAGTCGGTCTCCATAAAAATTAATTGACAGCTTAATTGGCAGTCAGGCCAAAAAAGCAGAGGCTTAGAAATTAAATACATATAAAATGGAAAAACCGCTTTCAAGCCGTGATTGATAGGCAGGAGAGCGGTTTTTCATGGCGCTATATAATTGTCTTATACAATTATAGTATATCTAAGAAAGAATTACATTCGTAGCCTGTAGCCCACGTTGACCTTTTTCTACGTCGAATTCGACTTTTTGGCCTTCTTCCAGGGATTTATTGGCGTTGGTTAGAGCAGAAGCATGGACAAATACATCTTCTCCACCTTCTCTTTCAATAAATCCGTAACCTTTCTCAGAGTTAAACCATTTTACTGTACCCAGCATTAATACGGCACCTCCTAGTACTTTAGCTTAATTTTAGAATTATGTTTATTTTGCTGCAAAAAGTGCTCATATATACTAATAAAATAGACGTTTAATAGGATTTTATTGAATACCTAAGAATATCTGCCGAAGAGCTCCGATTAGAGAGTATAGAACAAAACAAGATAAAGCCTATTAAAAGGTACCTTTCATAAAAAGTCCCCGGAGAGGTAGCCCAAGCCCTAAATAAATTCGGCTAGTCCTAAGATATAGCTTATTCCTCTTTTATCATATGTGGAAAAGAATAAAGGGTTACCAAAAAGAAAAAAGAGCGTGAAGGCTATTTGGATGAAGAATTACCGAGATAGGGTCTATACTTGATGGAGCTTTGCTCTATCTCCTAGATGGTTATGGCCGTTCCGTCAAATTTAGTAAAAGAGAACTCCATAAAATCCTCATTATAGGTATTCCTGTAATCCTGGAGGATTCCTATCGCCACATCTTCCCCCAATTTCATACCTTCAGTGCCGTCGGAACGCCAGTGTATGCCTGCAAAATCGCGGCCCATGCAAATATTTGCGGCTAGCTTGTTCAACTCCCCACCGACTGTTAACGGCGGGCCTGAATAGGGAAGCAGCGCGAGACCGTCAGCGCTGGGTATAACCGGATTGGGCAGGATAAAGGACTCCTTAAAAAATGCTTTGAGGATTGTAATACTGGCTCCGACAATGGCGGCGTGCCCCGCAGGGTAGGCCGGGTGGGTCGGGCAGCCTTCCGGATAAGCCTGAGGCAGCAAGTAGGTGCCGTATTCGCTAAAAACTTGCGAGACTGCTTGCGAAATGAGCAAATCCGGGTCAATTGGGTAAACGATGGCTCTCGTAAGGGTGTTATGAACACTTCCCCCGAATTCTTCGGGGCGGAGACGACGGTGAACAAGGAATTTCTGGAACCAGGCAGCTTCTAGCGCCACACGAACTGCTTTTGTTGTAAAATCCAGAAAGTGTGGAGATCCGAACGTGATAAAACCGGCCTGAGTGGGAGAAAACAGATAAGGATTGTTGGAGGCCAGTGCATCCTGTCCTAAACTGAGTAAAATTAAGCAAGCTGTAAGAGGGGCCTGAAAAGAGAAGTCCCGGTGCACATATTCACCTAAATCGCGTCCATTAAGGATATAACGCGGCGTGTTGTTATAACTGATTTGATCTGTCGGAAGTAATCCGTTTTGGATATTCAACCATTTAGCATAGTCAGTCATAAAGTTATTGTCTGCTACAGGAATACGATAACGCTGGGGGATACTTGCTGCGCCGAACGGAATATTTTTATAGAGAAACTGTGAAATATAAGGGCCTTCCAAAGCTCCTGGAACATCAAGACGGAATAAATTCGTTGGATTAAAGCCTGAAAATCCTTTCAATTCGGCAGCGGCTTGCAAGGTCAGTGTGTTAGTAGCGTATTCTGAGAAAGGTATATCACGTGTTAGGGCTTGCCAATACAATTCGAGCATCTCACCGGCATTCTTAGCGCTGCTGAACGTGGGTGGGGGAATAATGCCTAAATGATTGCAATCAGGTCCCGTCAGATCAAAAGCGTAGGCTGACTGAGGATTTGCAAGCTTGGCAACACCACCCAAAGGTATTTCTGAAAACATCTCCGGGTTACCGGTAGTTAGCGCCTTTATCATCGCCTGATAAGCGTGGATATTTACTTGTCCCAACTGGTTGTGGGGGAGCGCCTTTGAATAGTTCCCAATCTTATGGGGGTATAAAAATTCGTCACCGTTACACGGATGGCCGGGCAGTGGCAAATCTTTTTCAAAAAGCGCCGCTTCCTGACGGAGCTTATAGGCTTGCCGACGGCGCTGCGGGACAGTTTCCGGTCCAATAACAGAGGACGCAGTCTGATTAAAGTTTAAGCTATACTTATACTTTAGAGTTTCGGCTTGACAAAGACTTTCACTATCAGGTGACGAAATATCATCTATACTTGTTTTCTCAACAGTTGGATCCAGCTTTTTTATTTCGGTTTTTATCTTAGGTTGGACTGTTAAAAACCAACTCATTATAATTCCTCCTTTTGTCCTTATAGACTAGTATATGTTGATGAGACAAAAGGGGAAGGATAAGTTATCCTGTAATTCATTTCTCAACAAAACAATATGTTAGGTCGGTTATGTCACGGACTGTATTTTTGATTAATAAAATGTAGCAAATCTTTGATGCGTGTGACTAACGCCGGGACAGGTGAAGAGCGGCCAAAGTAGAGCCCGCTAGATCCGCCAGTAAATCGAGATTAGTATCTATTAAACCCGATTGCAATGGGAGAGGAGGATCAAGAAACCTATCCAATCCAAACTCCCAAAGTTCGTAGATAGTACCGAGATATACGCCGATGGTCATAATGATTATAAATTTTATTTTCCGTCCCAGAGGCAATTTATCCATTCCTAAGAGAACATAAGCCAACATTGCAAACGAATACGAGCCAAAAACGTGGAGAATTTTATCATAAACCAGCGAGGTAGCATATAGATTGAGGAGCTCTCCGCCGATAGTATGTCCGCTGAAAGCGATTAAAGAAAGGATTAGAATGTAATCAGGAATGCTAAGGGAGCTTCTTTTTTCATACCAAATGAGAGAAAGAGCTCCCGCGATTATTATCAAGATCTCATAAGCATACTCATATTGAAGTTTTATTAAGAACATTATTAAGGCTAGAACCTGGATGACTAGAAAAATGGCCAAGATTATTTTCCTATTCAAATCTAACTCCGCTGTGATTATGTCTTTTTTTTAGTATTTCATTATTACTGATTCCTAGTCCGGAATGGCAGTCAGCCTCTCAAAATACTGTTTGTTGTAAATAACAGCTGGATCCTGTGGCTTATACTCCGCAGCCTTATTATTACATTTTACCGCTTCCTCTATATTGCCCAGTTTGAAGTAACAAACACATAATTCGATGTTAGGAATAAATCCCCAATAATCATCTTGGATAAATCCCCAACAATTTTTTGGTTTTTTCAATTTAGTTGCAAGCTCAAACCAGAAAAGCGCTTGTGCATAGTTTTCTACGGCTTTAAAATGATATCCTAGTTGACAGCATATCTCAGCCCTAGGCGTATCATATTCAAAGCTTTTCAGCATGGACACCAGTGATTTTTTGTAATCGCCTATCGCATCATAACATCTGGACAGCTCATGACAGGCGTTGATATTGTCTTCCACCCAACCCAGGCCTGAATCCAAGAACTTATTAAAATACTCTATGGCCGTGACATACTTTTCATTGTCTTTCAGCTCGCGGGCATAGTAGTAAAGACCGCGCGGAGTCAACTCCCTGCCTTGCAAGATAAGATTTTCATAGATGGTCAGATTGCGGCCGGGCGCAGAGGAATGTTCCCGCAGGTGTGTAACACAGATGTCGGCAAGTATGGTATTTCCAACAGCCAGCAAGTATTCATGCACCGGCTCCTGCCACCTGTACTTGCCTGATCTTTTGGAAAGCCTCTCCCTCATATAGCTAAGTATTACATTCCCTTGATCATCAAAGGCTGCGTTATATTTCAGCATGACAATATCTACTGATGGATCAAGGGAATCTTTCAACTCGATAAGCTTGTTCCAATCTGCTGGAAGAATTACGTCATCGGCGTCAAGCCATAGAATATAGTCCATCGTTGCTTGGTCGTAGGAATAGTTCCTGGCTGCGGCAAAATCGTTTATCCATTTGAAATTATAGATTTTTTCTGTGAAATCCCGGGCAATATCCCTTGTTTTATCTGTTGAGCCGGTGTCAACTATAATTATTTCATCAGCAATGTCCTGGACGGAGACAAGGCATCGCTGCAGGGTTTTCTCTTCGTTTTTTACAATCATACATAAACTGATTGTCGGCACAAAATCACTTCCTATCAAAAATAAGATTACGGTTATGAAAAAGTTGTTGGCAAAATCATTTGCCAACAACCTCGAAGCAAGATCTTATGGTCAGACGATGGTTACCCCGGCGCTGGCATATCCTAAGACGGAATTGATAAGCGATGTACCGGTAGCGGTTATAGAAAAGACCATTAAAAGACGGGTTTCAGCCGTAACCGGTATTGTTAATCCGGTCAGGGCGCCGGTGCTGATGGTCCCGACAGCTAGGACACCTGTAAGAGCGGGGGCTAAGGTGACCACAGTGCCTGCGACCGGGGAAAAGGTATTGTCCGGTGCGGTGGAACTATAGAGCTGCGCAGTAATGGTTACAGTTGAACCAACCAGGGAAAGTTCTGCTGTTGTACTGAAAAAAGCCGCTATCGATGTGATTGTGCCGTCGCGCGGAACGGAAAAAGCAAAGTTCGTCACGTTGGTAAGGTCTATCGTTGGACCTAGTACAGTAATGCCTACGCCGGAACTACCAAATCCTACAAAAGCCGGTATGCCTACTAACCCGCCGGTGACAGATGTCATTGTAATAGGGGCTCCGGATGCGTAGGGGATGATTGCTCCATTACCAGTAGGTCCCGGGATTCCTCTGGGGCCGGTTGCTCCGGTGGCTCCGGTAGGTCCGGTGGCTCCTTGCTGGCATAATATTTTGGTGCTTTGCGGCGGACAACATGGGCAGCAATTCACACCATATTGATTGCAGTTTTGATGGCTAGGCCCAGCATATCCACATGGGACGGATTCATTATTATTGCTCAATATAAACACTCCTTAATAATTAGTTTTACCCAGAATAAATCGTGGGTAGTGCATGTCTGCAATGTATTATATGTAGGGATAGGGAAAAGGTTAACCGTGATTGCCCGAATTATGCAAAATGCGATTTGGAACAAGTTCAATTTCTCTACGTCTAACCTATATACGCCGGCAAAATTAATTAAGGTTGGAGAGGATTATATGAAGAAAACAATTGTAGTAATTATTCTCGCAGTGGCACTTTTATCGTCCAGCGCTTTGGCATTTGCTCAGTCAACAGCTCAGGGGAAAGGAAACGGAGCTGCCCAATTCACAGATGTTTCGGGGCATTGGGCGCAGGATACTATTGGAAAACTTGCAGAAAGGGGTGCAATATTCTTTATGGGAGATAAATTCATCCCGGAAAAGGCCGTTACCAGAAGCGAGTTTGCGGTGATGCTTCACAAAGCTTTGGGTATTCAGATCGCATACCTTAAAGCGCCGGATATCAAAGATTACTTTACAGATGTTAAACCGGATGCCCCTTATGCTTCCGCACTGATTGACCTGATGACAGCAAATATCCTGGAGGGCAAGGGAAGCTTTCGGCCGGAGGGCAACCTTCCCAGAGAAGAAATTGTGCATTATATCATAAACGCTTATAAATATAAAATGGGGGAGGATTACAAGGTGATGAAGATAAGCCCGGCATCTTTTAAAGACAATGGTGAGATCAACCCGGTATACAGCGGTGATGTGGCCAGAGCGTCGTATCTTAAACTAGTTGTCGGCTCAGGGCTGAATTTATTCCACCCCAAAGACAACGCTACCCGGGCGGAGGCCGCTGCAGTAATAGAAAACTTGGTGAACCTGCTGGAAAAGGAAAAACAGGATGTAGTCATTCAACCATACGCAGTGGCCACTGGGGATTCTCTGGAAATGAAGCTGAGCATTATCAACCATTCAAAATATCCGGTAATTTTTTCGCATTCGTCCGGGCTAAAGTATGATTTTGTTTTATTGGATGCAGATAAAAAGGAGCTTTACAGGTGGTCGGAGGGAAAGGTTTTTACTATGATGTTGACAGACTCTGTTATAGAAGCCGGAAAAACGATTGAATATGATGAAATCTTAGATAAAGACCTGTATAAGGAGATAAAGGATAAAATAATTTATCTGCAGGCATATGTGATCGGTAGTTCAAATTCTTTCACGATCAATCATGGAGGGTATGAAATTAGAACAAAATAGGGCTGCGTATTGAGAAAGTGGATTTGTCCCTGTTAAGTAGACCGCTTTAGCCATAAAAAAATCCCCTTCAAGCGCAGTGTAACATCCATGCATAACGCATTGGTTTTTTACACCGTCTACTCTAAGGGGATTATACCAATCTCATAGTCTTTTTTTATAGCAAAAGTGATGCAAATATTAAATCCGCTCATCGTTTTCAAATACAAAGTATCCCTCGAATCTACATCCAAGGGCGTTTGCTATTTCTTTCAGTTCTTCCTCTGAAAAATTATCACGGGTGAGTTTATTGGTTAAATTTTGGCGGGAAGTACCCACCATATCAGCTAAGGCGGATATGGTTATTTTTTTGCGTCTTAATAAAATTCTTAGCTTTTCACCCATTGTTAATGGCATATACATTCACGCCCAGTCCATTGAGTATTCTGGGTCAAAATAAGCCATTGTTCCGGAGAGAGAAGCACGTTTCCATAATTTTTGGAGCCACAATAGCAATCCCTTTGTAGAAGAATATGTTTATGCACATGCGGTCCTGAACAAAATTATTCATACTCATTATACCATATTAATTGATAAGAACACGCAGGCGCAAAGGCATTTTGGAAGAGTAACGATGGGATGTTGGGCGCTACTCAATTCTTGTGGCTCTCCTCCAGGACTACTGGCTCATAGTTTACGGAAATGTGGCTCAATTAACACTGATATGGTGGTTCTGCCACATCGTAGTATTTGTAGTTATATATAACAATATACACTACTTGATTTCTATTAGCAATAAAGCACGGGACGAAGGGACTAATTGTTTACACAACCTCATTTGAAAAAGTAAATTCTA
>DIVP01000060.1 GCA_002422465.1 Peptococcaceae bacterium UBA6129
GGGGGTGTTTTCATGCCAAAAGGGATACCAAATAAGCGACATACCGGAGACTGTAAACCAATTTGCGAAAAATCCTTGACACTACCAAATTGTTCATGAAAGGCAATAAAATGTTTAAAATCCCGTGTAATTGCTGCTTGCAATACACGGGATTTCTTAGTTGGCACTACAGCCACACCGTTACGGCAAAGCCGCCTTTAAAAAAGTAGGTGTTCGTGTAATGTCCGTTTGCCTAAAGAGTACGAGATTGATATAATTCAGTTTTGCCTTTTTAGGGGGTGCAAAATCGCCAAGGGGGTGCATCACCACAGTATAAAAAAAGAGTTCTCAAACAACCGTCGTTCAATTAATAGTCTGTATATTCAATTGATACGATATCGCCCATAACCGCGTCGACTTTTATATAGATACCAAGAGGCGATTTCCCATAATAAGAATAGTTGTTTATAACCCAGTTTCCGTTTTCAAAACGCGAGCTCTTATTCGGCGTCTCGCTCTCCTCCAGAACCTGTTCGTAGTACGCCTGATCCGCTTTCGCGGCGGGCTCACCCTTTAAAACTACATAGGGCACTCCACCCTCCATCCACGCCACTGCTTTTCCCGAATGTGCCGAAAACCATTTTTTATAATCAGCACTTTCAAGCGCAACTTTTTCAGCAGCTTCAGGCAGTATGATCTTTTCAGCGTCGCTTTCTATGGTAATGGGAAAGGAAACGGAAACCGTATCGTCGGGGTTTCGGGTCAATCCCGCGCTGACTAAATACTCGCCGCCCCATGCGTCGATCTGCTCCGTACCTAAATTTATTTTAGGAAGTACGACGCGCTCATGTTCAATGGATGCGCCGGGCTGCAGATTGCCATGCGCTATAACTTGATCTGCGGGCAAGTCGTATTTTGATGGCTTATAAGCAAGGTGAAAGGCTTTTCCCGTGTCGGATATGCCAACCGACACACTGCCGAATGCAGCTACCCCGGCAAAAGTAGGTATTTCGTGATCGGATACATTGGTAACCTTTAAATGTATATTTATCTCATCCTGCAGGGTAAACCGGGTTTTATTCAGCGTAACAGTGAATTCCAAGCCGTCTTTTATCTCCGTATAAACCGTTTCTTCATTTTGTTGCACGCCGATTTTGTCTATAGGTAAATAAGGCTTTTTGTCTGACGCCGCAAGTGGTGCGGCAGTGAATGCAACGGATAATACTATGACGCCTAAAAGCGCCATGCCTCTTATATTCATAATTTGATTACCCCCATATGTTTGTATAAATAGACGTAAAAATATATTTTTTGTTCCATATAGGTAGTAGTAATTAAATGTCAGAAGGCTGGGTTGTTGACTTAATCGACATGCATCATGGGGATTACGAGGGGTTGGCGAAAACGCTGGAGATGTTCGGCCAAGGCGATGGTATACCAACTATTAACTTCACTATATAAGTTTTCTTGACGGCATTGACAAGTCTGCTATTACCGTATATACTGTACTTGAATATTAAAGAGCAGTTGAAGAGGTGATAACTTGCATATCGTGCTTTCTAATAGCTCAGACCTGCCGATTTACGCGCAGATCAAGGAACAAATCAAAGCTGAAATACTATCCGGAGAGCTATGCGAAGATGAAATGCTCCCATCGTTACGTCAGTTAGCAAAAGACTTGAAAATTAGTGTGCTGACAACAACAAGGGCTTATAACGAATTGGAGCAGGAAGGTTATATCACAAGCAGGCCGGGCAAAGGATTTTTCGTTATGTCAAGCAGTTCGGATTTGCTGCGAGAACAGTTGATTAAGGAAGTAGAATGCAATCTCGGAAAGGCTATTCTTGCTTCGCGCCGAGCATCCATGACAGATGATGAACTGGCAAAATTGCTAAAGTTATTATTGGAAGTAGCAGATGACTGATAATTGCCTTGAACTTCGCAGCGTGAAAAAGAGTTTTTCAAACTTCACCCTGAATAATATAACCTTTTCACTTCCGAAAGGGTATATCATGGGATTGGTCGGCTCAAACGGTGCGGGAAAAACAACAACAATAAAACTCATCCTGAATATGCTCGACAAAGAGCAGGGAGATATTTCGATATTTGGTCTTGACAATGTAAAGTGTGAACGGCAAATTCAGCAGAATATCGGCGTAGTATTTGACAGAAGTTTTTATGTTGATGAATGGACGATAAACGAAGTGGAAAAGGCCGTATCTCCGTTTTATGACGAATGGGATCGCAGTGCCTTTTCAGAAACGATTAAGCGTTTTGAACTTTCGCACAAAGCCAAAGTAGGAACGTTGTCTCGCGGTATGCAGATGAAATTAATGCTCGCTTGCGCCTTTTCTCATAATGCAAAAATACTAATTCTTGACGAGCCTACAAGCGGTCTTGACCCATTGGCTCGTGGATGCTATTTGACTTTTTATTGTGTATAAGTCCAGTTTCGCCATTTTGAAACTTGCCATCATTATTCTTCACCTCGCCTTTACTTGGCATATCTGACTTTATTACTCCGGCGACATCATTGCGACGGCATGAGAAACTCGGTATAATATGGAAGTCTAATAACCAAAAATAATTGTAATTGGATTCATCCTTTTTGAGGCTATTTTGCGTTTAACTTTATAGAGCAAGGTGGTGAGTAAATGGAATACAGCGACGAAGTGTTGATAAAAGGAATAAAAGCTGGCGATAGTAGTGCGATGGATATTTTAGTTCGTCGCTGGTATCCACGGATATATGGTTACATTTATAAAATGGTTAATCACGAACAGGACGCTCATGATGTGACGCAGGACACTTTTCTGGCAATGATACAGGGCATTAAATCTTATCGCATCTGGAATAAGTTTCAAAGCTGGATTTTTACGATAGCGCACAACAAGTGTATGGACTTTTTCCGTTTGCAGGGGCACATACTGCTTGTAGATATTGAAAGTTTAGAAAATCATGCTGCAAATGATGTGGACGAGTTAATGAGCAATCTTGCCATAGTAGAAAATGCGTTGGAACAGCTTTCTATTGTGCAGCGTGAAGTGATTATCCTGAATTACTTTCAAGGCTTTACTATTGGAGAAATATCACAACTGACCGATGCACCTGTCCCTACCATTAAGTCACGATTAATGGTGGCGAAGCGAAACCTTGCAGAACTGTTACGGGAGGATTTTACATGAACAGCAAAATGGAAAATGAAATAGAAAAAACCATAACCCAGCTAAAGGCGTCTATGCAGGAGCAAAAACAAAAATCTTCTCTTGGTACTTTGCTGCGTTTAGCGGCAAGCGAAATGAACGCTGTGTTTTTGATGCTGATGTTTATTGCCGTTTTACTTACCGGCGCATTGGTATCAACAACAAGTCTCTCTACGCCGATGTTGACCTGCTTTTGTACTGCGCCCATGCCTGTACTGCTGCTGTTTCACCAGTATGTATTGAGAGATAATGGGCAAATGAAAGAGTTGGAGCAGACTTTCAAGTATTCTTATACGGAAATGCTCTCCGCTCGTGCCATCGTTATTTCCGTATGCATGCTTGTTTACTTAATATGCCTTTCTGCAACGATCCATTATGTAGCCGGAGAGAACTTTTTGCGGCTTGCATTATGCGGAGCAACGCCCAGTATTCTTCTATGTGCCTTGCTGCTGTGGATTTCTCATACTTTCCGCAATCAGGACAGTATAGCGCTGGTTGCAATCGTATTTTGGGTATTCCTGAGCTTTGCTGCCATGATACTACCATTCGGGATGACTTTAAAGGCAATTCATACAGGCTTATACGCTCTCTTTGTAGTAACCGGTATTGTCTTATACGGCGTGTGCCTACATCATATTAGAACAGGAGGCCCAGTCTATGCAGCTTCTACGCGCTGAATGGAAAAAGCACCGCACATTCCGTGAGGCTTGGGTCGGCTATCTGCTGGGATTTGCATTTCTATTGCTTTCCCTTTATATGGAAAGCAGTTCCAGCGGTCTGAAATGGTT
Organism: Peptococcaceae bacterium UBA6129; assembly: GCA_002422465.1. Taxonomy (GTDB): domain Bacteria; phylum Bacillota; class Peptococcia; order DRI-13; family UBA6129; genus UBA6129. Next base: position 3,971 of record DIVP01000060.1, read on the forward strand.
TGGTGTTCAGCAAGACATTTACACATACGGAGCCACACTTACGGCGTTCTTAATTGTGATAGGTCTTTCTCGCCTGTTCTGCTATGAAAGGGAACGCAATACGAGTTGCCTGCTACGCACGACAAAAAACGGTCTTACGAACAGTTATGCAGCTAAAATAAGCCTGACAGTTCAGTATTGTGCCGTCGTTGTTGCAGTTATCGGAATGCTGAGCATTGTCGTAAATGGCTATAAATTCGGGTTTGCGGAAGCATTAGGTCAAATAACGGAAGGAGTATATTTTGCACAGGTTCCCATGAGTAACCTTGCTTATTGTATCGTGCAATACATCTTTCTCTTATTGGGAGCCTTGTATTTCGCGGGATTTGTCCTGATTGTCGCAACAATTGTAAAGCAAAGCACCTGGGTCATCATTTTATGCGGCGGATGCTTTATCGCTTTCTTGGGCTATTACTATGTTGGGTATCTCTGGATACAGGGAACTTGGTTTGGCAGGGTATGCGATTTCCTGTTTCATTATGGATTTAGCGGCTTTATGTTACAGGAGAGCTTTTCGCGGCTGAGTGCTACAAGTGGCATGCTGATGGGCAACTGGGCACAGATATGGCGGCCTATCCTTTTCGTGATTGTCACGATTATTATTGAATTTGCTGCTGTGTGGCTGCTGTGGAAACGTAAGGAGCTGCGATGAAGCGAGAACTATTACGGATTGCAAAGATGCCGCTTTATTGGCTGGTAATAGGTGCAGGAACGGCACTCCGGCTGATATTCGCCTATTTAGACCGGCTTTACCGGGAAGATTTGTTTTGGAATTTATCCGCTGACTTTTGGAATAAAATCGGGGCCTTCACAATGGCGGTCTTAATCTTGATTGTCTTAGTTCGCCTGTTTTCCATGGACCATGAGTATGGTACGCAAGATGTAATATCCAGCACTATGTTTGGGCGGCGGAGATTGTTTTGGTATCGGCAATTTGCTGTTGCAACAGAGGCTTTTATAGGCGTATTGGTTCTTGCGGCCACCAATATTCTAATATCAGTATTTTGGGGTCAAGGGATTGTCTTGGATAACGAATGGATTATGAGTTTTCTCGTTTGTACAGGGATTGCACTGTGCGGGTCCATTGGCTTGTCGGTAGTTGCCGGGGCGGTCTGCGATATAAGCAAATCACAGCCAATCACGCTATGTATTTGCGGCATCCCGTTTATCATCAGCATATTTGTAAATGCTAACATAGTACAACCCTTAGAATTGTTTTGGTTTTTCCGTTACGGCTTTTTTACCGAACTTATGCGGGGCAGATCGCTGCAATCCATGCCGGGGCTTTGGATAATTTGGTACGGTACAATGCTTATCCTTGCCCTAACGATAGCAATCAAAAAAAGGAAGGAGCGCAAAGAACTATGAGTCTTATGGTTGAAAATATCAGTAAAATATATGATAACATCCCCGCGTTAGAGCGTGTAAACCTCACGTTAGAGCACGGGATTTACGGATTGCTTGGACCAAACGGAGCGGGAAAAACAACCTTAATGCGTATCATGACCGACCTTCTTGTTCCCTCAACCGGGCGCGTATTACTTGACGGGAAAGACATTTCCGCTCTCGGTCCGGCATTTAGGGATAAACTTGGGTATTTGCCGCAGGATTTCGGCGTTTATCCTAATTTTACAGCCGAGCAGTTTCTACTTTATATTGCGAAGCTAAAGGGGCTGTCCAAGTTTGAAGCAAAGCGAAGAACCGATGAATTATTAGAGTTAGTAAGTTTATCGGATAAAAGGAGAAAAAAACTCGGCGGCTTCTCCGGCGGTCAGCGTCAGCGCATCGGTATAGCACAGGCTTTGCTTAACGACCCACAAATATTAATTATGGACGAGCCTACCGCCGGACTTGACCCCGAAGAACGGATACGCTTTCGCGGGATATTAAGCGATTTGTCACAGAATAAAACTATATTATTGTCCACACACATCGTTTCCGACCTTGAAGCGGTTGCAAATGAGGTGATACTTCTGAAAAAAGGGCAAGTGTTGGAAATGAAGGAACCTGCGGAACTGCTCGCCTTGCTGGATGGAAGGGTATGGACTGTGACGCTCTCCATAGATGAAGAACCGGTATTGGCAAAACAGTATTCATGCAGCAATATTACACATACAGACGGAAAAAGCACTTTGCGCCTCATTTCCGAGCAGCGGCCACACCCTGCTGCACAGCCGATGACCCCAAACATGGAAGATATGTATTTATCCTTTTTTCGGTGAGGGTGAGTAGCTACGGATTGATTTATGAATTATACCAATACAGCTATAAACATTTTAACGGCCATGCCTGTTTTAGATATTCGCGAAAGCGAGCTAGTCAATATTCGTAATTATACTCCGTGCGAAACAGATATAGGAAAACGAGTATTGTGCCTGTATCGTGTTTCCACCGACAAGCAGGATACATACAGCCGCGGACGGCGAGAGCGAAAAGACCTCTATCCGCACGAAAACCAGTTTGGGGTTGCTTGTAGAGGACGGTTGCTACAAGGGTGGAACCACCCCTTATGGCTATATGCTTGTGAAAAGCGGGCGGCTTTGAAATCTCATTGTCAAACGCTAAAATGAAAGCTTTATTTTCTGCTGTTATGATATTAAATCTTTCTTCAGTTAAAATGGTTTTCATTTTCTTTCATTCTTTTCTAATATACACAACATTTAACAATACTCTACCATATAAATGTAAAGAAGTCGACTGTAACTACAATCGACTTCTTTCGACAAAATTTTGATAAGTTAGGTAATAAAGGATGTCAGCAACAGTTGACATCCTCACAGGGGGACAAGGGTTCAAGTCCTTTTGCTTGTTCTGTATATGAGAATTTAGGTGAATATAGATGCCAACGTTTAATTCGCGCTATGCTTATACGTTCGCCACATCTTAATCATCGCTATCATTTTTGTTATTTACTTTTTTTATTATGGCTACAATCAGCGAAATAAGTAAACCAACGGCAGATACAATAAAGAGAATTAACACGGAATTATCGTTCGCAACTTCAACAGCAGATTGAGCTGATAAATTCCCAAAGAGGTTAAATGCGGCTATCGCAAGAACAACAGAAAAGACTATCGCTATGATCAAGGATATTATGGTTTTTCTGCTTTGAACTTTTGGAGGTAGATATGCGTTTGACGTTATCGTTCTAATAAGGTATATACACATGCAAACCATGATAATTACCATAATGTTTACAGGATATTTAAGCCAGCGAATCCCCGCTCCGTAAAGACCGGAATCAAGTAAAAGGGCATAAAACATCAGTATGAACATTTGATTGCCAATGCTGTTACGTCTTTCTTTTTGCATTTCGTCCAGACCATTATTATTGATTTTCATACTCATCATCCTCCCAAAAAAGTTGGTTAAGTGTTTTGCCAAGAACCTTGCAAATCGCTATGCACAGGTTTATCGAGGGGTTATAGTCGCCTTTTTCAATAGCGTTCATCGTTTGGCGGGCGACTCCGACAGCATCTGCAAGGTCTTTTTGCGTCATGTCTTTTGCGGCTCGTGCGGTCTTTATTCGCAAATTCTTCCCCATTATTACCACCTCCCATTGAAATAGTATCATAATCAAGACATAATGTCTAATTTATAAGACATTTTTATTTATATATGACTTCGTCAAACAACATCAACCAACAAAGACTGCCAGTGAAAATGCAGTCTTTTGCAGCAAATATAAAAATAAGTAAAGCAAAAGGACTCAAATTACGAGGGTTCGAGTCCTTTTTACTTAAGAATGGTGGAGATGGACGGGATCGAACCGTTGACCTCCTGAATGCCATTCAGGCGCTCTCCCGAACCAGCCTATTACGATAACCAAGATATTGTGATAGGTTGATACGCCGGTACAAGATCATGTATTGTTTGAATATAATCAATTCTGCCTAACTTCTGGAGAGCAGTTCATAGCCGGTAGCTGCGATTAAATCATCTGGACGCATCTGGAACTGAAATTTTTATCCCAACTGATGCCGCCATTTGAGCTTATACCTGGAAAGCCTACTGAACTCAATATTTACTGTATCCCTTGAACAGCAGTCTTTGTCAATCTTAAACCATAAGATGGTTTTGAATGCCATTTATTCGCCAGTGATAGCGCTATATGATACTGTCAACTCAGGTAAATTCAATCTGAAATCATTTTCAAGCGACTGGGCAAGTGTCGTAGTACGATTAATTCCAGGCATACGACAAATCCGAACCCTTCCCCTATCGGAAAAAGTTCGGATTTGTGAAATCTATTTGTGGAGTCTACTTCGACAACAGATTGTACAACACCTGCGCCATCTCGGCTCTTGTGGTGGCACTCAAAGGATTAAGCAATCCTGCGCAGCCGCCGATGGCTCCGGCTTTCACCAGTGATGATATGGAATCCGTTGCCCACGATGCAATCTGACTCGCGTCTGTGAAATCGGAAAGTGTCTTGCCGTTATCCTTTGTTGGGAGTCTCCCGACGGTCTTGAGGGCATTGTACAGCAAAGTGAACATCTCTTGCCGTGTTATTTCCATATCCGGCGCGAACATATTATTGCCTACACCCTGTGATATCCCAAACTTCTTCGCCGCCGCCAGATAGCCGGCGTAATCCGTGCTGCCCGCGTCGGTAAAATTATCCGTCGGATTTGCAACCGGGGCGATACCATAAGCTCTGAGGAGCATAACCATGAACTGACCTCTTGTCAGCTGCATGTCCGGCGAGAAGACGCCCTCCGATGTGCCGGTGGTGATGCCATAGGCCACGATGAAGTTGACGGCGTCGGCGTACCAGGCAGTATCCGATACATCATTAAAACTGACTTTGTTAGAGTTAATCATATAATGATTAACTCTATTCATTGCATTTGAGCGGATATTATAAAAGTAGAAAGGGTAATCAAATGAGTGGTATATACCTGGCTCTAAACCTGGTAAAGAGTACTTATTAATATCAACCGAATCGCAGATAACCACACCTCTTTTAGTGTCTACCTGCGCAGAAGCCAGATTTTTGATAGGTGTTGTATCGCACAATGCTGGAGTAATTAGTGTTATTGAACCTGCATTGTCCTCCTTAGGTGCTGCCTTTTCAGTTAGCGTCCATGTAATAGGATTGATGGATATAGCATTAGGGAGTACAAGAGGACTATTTTTAACCCCAATTCCTTCGGTATTGTACGAAATAATGACACCTGTATCATCGGGTCCTGTTGCAAACTTTAATTGCTTATTCTCTTGCTTTTCTAAATAATCTTTTGTAACTGAACAGCCAATAGCGTATGCGGCAACCATTCTTTTATATACTTCAGGTCGGTTATTGCTCAAATCAGTGAGCAGATTGAGAAGTACACTTGATCCCTGAGAATGTCCTGCCAATATAAATGGTCTGCCTTTATTATAGTGATCAACATAGTAGTAAAATGCAGCTTTTACGTCTTTTGCAGGTATAAGGTCAATTGCTGCGTCTTGCTCTGCTGGCTTCAACCCAAGGACATAAATTGCATCAGCCTGTCGATAATAGGGTGCATAAATGTTACCTACAGTCAAAAATGCTGTTGCCTGCCGATTGAATGCGCCATTTGCACCTTTAATCATTTCTGCATTATCTACAGTACAGTAATTCGGATCATCCTTACTCTGTTTTTGGTAGGCTGTTGGATACACATAAAAAACATCAACAGCTTTATCTCCTTTAGTATCTTTAGTAAGCCAATTACTCGGATTTGAATAATCAGTTACCGTTTCGTCAACGCTTGTTGCCGCTTTCGCGGTCTGATCAATGCCACAGAAACCAGATAGCATAAGTGCACACATAACCAGGATTACAATGCCTCTTTTTGCTTTTTTTTGCATATTACTTCTTCTCCTTTAGCATCCCTTTACTGAATACATTTCAGCATTCAAAGCTTAGCATATTATCCCGCTCAATTCCGTTTACGACGTAAATCGCGCTTTTTTTGCGTAAATCGCACTTATGGCACAAAATATGCCCAAACCGTTTCCGGTTTAGACATATATGTTGTTATTATGTTGAGTTATTCGTCGAGCAGGAAAGCCTGCATAACAAATACATTGTCCTGCGAAAAGAAGTCAGCGATGCCGTGATACTTTTGGACGAAGAATGAAATGCTCTTAGTTCCGGTACCTCCGCCGGGTTTTGTGCTAACCGCCAACCCATCTTCAAATTCAACATAGCCGCAAGTGTTTTTAACCGAAAGCAGCACCCGGCTGTTTGAATAATCTGCGGAGATCGTTATGAACGGAGAAGCGCCTCCCGCGCTTAGGCAGCCCTCAATGGCGTTCTCAAAGGCATTGGCAAAAACAGACGCAAGCTCAACGGCATCGATTTTCAGAAGCTTCTCCGGAATATTTGCCTTTATTTCAACGGATATCCCCGCTTTTTCAGCCTTCTCAGCAAATGAAGAAAGAACACAATTTATGGCGTTGTTCATGCAATAGCTTTTAATCGAATAGGCCTCGACAAGGTCGGTAAACTGTTTAAGAAAACGAACAGCTCCGTCATAATCTCCACTTGTTATCTGGCCGATTGTAACCATGCAGTTATGGCGAAGGTCGTGGCGTGACCGCCTCACATCTTCCGCAGCGCTTTTTTGCAGCGCGATCTGGCGCTCCAGAGAACTGAGCTGCAGCGTCACAGCCGCATGGGTCTGCTCTTTTTCATAACGAAGAACGACGTTTTGCAAAAATACGAAGATGCAGAGATAGACGACAGTCATTAGAACATATGCGGAAGTTACCATAAGGTTATTATATGTAAGATTATACTGATCCATCATATGGTAGGAGCTGAGCAGTACATTGAGGATAAAAAATGCTGCAGCTATGACCACGGCAAAATTCCACTCATTTTGTACGATATAAACCATGCGGCGGAAAGGCTTGCGCACAAATCTATGTTCCAAAAAAATGGCTGAGGCAAAGAGGACTGCACGAAAGGCAAAATAGAAATACTCTCTCTCCGGATTGGGGACAAAGATAGCCAGTGACTCACTTATAAATGAAATCAACATATACACGCTTAAAAAGGTAAAAAGGTTAAATAGCTTCACCTGTAGCTTGTCAGTAGTGGTAATGAGCAATCCTCCGAGCATCAAAACGATTAAAATAGCAAGCCCGATGCTCGGCACAACCGCTTTATCCGCGAACGTATAGACAGCCATCAATAATGCGCAGGCTGTTAAAATTGCTATGCCAAATATGATGCAGCGTGTCTTAAAGTTCCCGCGGTGCTTCGATAAGACTAAGAGCATTCCGGCTATGCCCGCCGCTGATTCAAAGGTACGCAAAAACAAATTAAAGTATTGCATTATTTGTTAACCTCCTCGAAAAGCGCGAGCATAAAAGCGTCCTTCAGATGGTTAAATGCCCCGCGAGGAACATTGAGACACTTTCCGCCACAAAATATCACTTCTTTTGAGGATAACTGGCGTATCTGTTTGAGATTTACAATATAAGCTTTTCCCACTCGATGGAAATCGCAGCTGGAATGAGAAAGAGTTTCAAATAGCTCGCTCATGGTCATCCTCAATTCAATCGGACGCTCATTGATGCTATATATAAACTGACTGTGATTTATCGATTCTACATACAAAACAGCTTTCAGATTGATTGCAAAAACGTTGCCACGATTAATAATGCTCAGATACTGTTTGTTATTCTCCGCAGCTTTTCCGACAGCCTTATCCATTGCATCGAAAAAATCCGGAACTGAATATGGCTTCATGATATAGTGAACCGCATTTACTGCAAAGGCATCCACTGCATAGTCGCGTGAAGTCGTCAGAAAAATAATCTGGCAATTATTTCTGGCTTCACG
>DIVP01000063.1 GCA_002422465.1 Peptococcaceae bacterium UBA6129
CTGATCGATGAAGACTTTGCTGATGCAATGCTGAAGGTTATGAATTTCATACCAGCGATCAGTGTCGAAGGATTTGAAGCTACAACAGACGCTAGAAGAGGTGTTGGCACCTACCAAAGGCTGATAAAAGCGATGGGTATCCTGAAAGAGCGCAAACTCCCGTTTGGCATATCATGCTGTTATACCAGCAAGAATGTTGAAACCATTGGCAGCGAAGCATATTTCGATGAGATGATCGCTATGGGTGCAAAATTTGCCTGGTTTTTCACTTATATTCCAGTTGGTAAAGATGCTGTTCCAGAACTCATGGTCAATGCGCAGCAGCGTGCTTTCATGTACAGGCAGATCCGGTCTTTCAGAAATACCAAACCTATCTTTACAATGGATTTTTGGAATGATGGTGAGTTTGCGGGTGGCTGCATTGCAGGAGGCCGCCGCTACTTGCATATTAATGCAAACGGAGATATCGAACCATGCGCCTTCATTCATTATTCTGATTCCAACATTAGAGAGAAATCCTTACTTGAAGCTTTGAGATCTCCGTTGTTCATGCTATATCGACGCTGTCAACCATTTAATGATAATTTACTTAGACCCTGCCCTCTATTGGACAATCCGTGCTATCTGGTTGAAATGGTTAATGAGTCGGGAGCAAAATCAACAGACATGAAGTCGCCGGAAAATGTAGACGATCTATGCAAAAAAACAGCGCCAATAGCTGAAAAATGGGCGCCATTGGCGGATAAGCTTTGGTCAGAAAAATCTGAACAACAAATTAGTGCGGCAAGAAAGCGCGTTGATAAATGGAACCCTAAAAATGAACGATAACTATTCTGAACGAATCAGGAAGGGAACTTAGGATGCAGATTGATTACTTAAAAGACAGGTGCGTTTTTGAAGGAAACAAGGTCGATGTGGTTCCTGCTGAAATGGCTGAGTTTATGAGCGCATTTTTACCCGTCGAGAACATTTATACTTCGGCCATTAACGATATTTTCAGAAGAATAGAAAGCATAAATGATGAACTCAAGGCCACCAAGGGTCATAATCCAATCTATAAACTTGTTACGCGGGTGAAAACTCCGAAAAGCATCGCGGAAAAGCTGATCCGAAAAGGCTGTAATCTGAACATCCAGTCAGCCATGGAAAATATAAACGATATTGCCGGAGTTCGAATCATTTGTCTATATATTGACGACATCTATGTGATCGCTCGGTTTCTGAAAAAATGGGATGATATTGAACTGATAGATAAGTCAGACTATGTCCAGAATCCAAAACCGAACGGATACCGTAGTTTGCATCTAGATGTCGAAGTGCCGGTTTTCTTGCCCAACCGAATAGAAAGAGTTAAGACCGAGATTCAGATCCGGACCCTCGCAATGGATTACTGGGCTTCGCTGGAGCATGATCTGACCTATAAGCTGACTGATCAAAAAACGGATGAAATGGTACATGAGCTAAAAGATTGTGCCGATGTGATCGCAAAAACTGACATACGGATGCAAAAATTGAAGAATATTATCTATGCAGGATAGTATGCTCTAGTTTTTGAGGCAATGAGTGCAAAACAGGCATTAAGCATTATTAATAAGAACAAAGGCGAGGAAATACTTTATGAGCAAAAAGATAGAAAGTAAAAAATTACCCACAGAACTCGTGAAAATTTTTGTTGGTTCATACGATATAAAAGGTGAAGGCTGCAATGAAGCAACTTTATCTGAACTGTTGGAGGAAAAGATCGAAGCCATATTACAAGCCAGAATAAATTATGATCTAAGTTATAGAAGAGACGACATAAAAAACATCACCCTGCAAAACGACTCTCCACACGGAACATTAGAATACGAATATGCAAGGATCCAGGATGACGAACTAATAGATCGCAATGTATACCGAACTATAATTGGATATCAACGAGAATTGCAAGATCTTGAGAGAAAGATTACTTTTTTATTTACCGAAGGCATGAGCATACGAGAAATCAGCGAATATATTCAATCCTTGTTTGACCCTGACGCACAAGAATATTTTGTGAACAGCAGTAAATGAAAGGAGTGTCGAGTCTGTCTACTCGACGGATGAAGCCTGATGAGGGTAGGTCAATTTACGGAAACCTTATTACCGGTTGTCGATGGCGTTGGGCGAGTAGTCAGTAACTATGCCCAAGCAATGGGGCAACTATGCGATGCTTGTTATGTAATCGCACCACAACAGGTGAGTTTATACAAGGGCGGGCTGCCCTATGAGATCGTGGATTATAGAAGTATGCCACTACCAGTATCGCCCCAATACAACGCAGGTATGCCCTTTCTGGACACCCATTACCTGCACCGCATCGCCAACGTGAAGCTGGACATTGCGCATATGCACAGCCCCTTCATTGCGGGGCATGAGGCATACCGCATATCGCGACACCAAGGCATACCGCTAGTCGGTACTTTCCATTCCAAGTATTACGACGATTTTTACCAGATCACGCATAGTCGCACGCTGTCTAAAATCGGAAACCGGTTCGTCATTGGATCCCTGTCAAAATGTGATCAAGTGTGGACGGTCAGCAACTCAGCCGCCGATGTACTGCGCGGGTACGGCTTCAAAGGAAGTATAGATATAGTGGAGAATGGTACCGACCGTAAGGAGCCTGATATTCAAGCTGCGCAGTTGGTAGCGGAACGCTTTGACCTCGGCCAGAAACAACTCTTACTTTATGTCGGGCAGATGAACTGGAAAAAGAATATCCGCCGTATACTGGAGGCAGTGAAAACACTTGTCCTTCAGGGCAGGGATATGCGATTGATTATGGCAGGACAGGGTCCGCATGAAACCGAGATACGCGCGCTTTCGACATCAATGGGGCTGGACGGTGTGGTGATCTACACGGGGCATATAACCGACCCGCAGCTGCTGGATGGATTATATACGCGAGCTGATCTTTTCGTATTCCCATCGCTTTATGACAATGCGCCGATGGTGGTGCGTGAGGCAGCAGCCTTGGGTACACCGTCTCTGTTGGCATATGGCTCCAGTGCCGCCGAGGTGGTACGAGACGGCGAGAACGGTCTACTGGCCGAGGATACCACCTCTGACATGGCGGAACGAATATCGTGGGCACTGGATAATACCATGAGACTTAAGGAGATCGGCATGACAGCACGGGCGACGATACCTAAACCTTGGGAGGATGTCATTACTGAGGTGCTGTCGCGATACGAGGATTTGATATGCACCACCCAGCGCATTAGGCATTGCAAAACACGTCGCCGAGTACATCTTAAAAAAAATACATATGCGCCTTAAAAGAAGTTCAAATTGCATTGGGGAGTGATTTATAATGTCCGATTCAAATATAACGAAACTGGCGCTTGCAAATTCCTCAAAAGGACTGATGGTAAAGGAAGCCTTCAGTAATATATCCGTTAAGGATATTGTTGATGATTGTGGATTGACAAGGCAAGCATTCTATTATCATTTCAAGGATAAATATGATCTT
>DIVP01000095.1 GCA_002422465.1 Peptococcaceae bacterium UBA6129
GTCATCATCGAAGACTGCGGGAGGGGACAGCTGTCGGTCTGTCAGGACAAATACGTTACGATCTACGGGGATATGTATGACGATATTTACACACGCCCGGCCACGAATGAGGAGTGGTGAGCTGAGTGTGGCCGGCAATCGCAAATTTAATTAGGAGAGGGTGATAAATTGAAGGTATTTCTGGCCGTGAATCATCCGGAGATCGAGTCTGTTTTTGAGAAGCTCGAATCCGAAAAGGGGATAAAGGAATTAGAAAAAAGTATCGGAGTTGAGGGTTTGAGCCGTTGGGCCGGGCCCCTTTTAATTGCCGATCAGGCCATGTACCGGGAACGCTTAGTAGAAAAGGCCAAGGCTGCAGAGCCTGACGTCGTTATCCTCTACGATAAGCTGCCGGGTTTAATTGATTTGGATATCTTATTGGAGGAGATAAGATTAGAGGTTAAAAACAGCGCCCAAAAAGATACGCGGATTATTTTTCTGACTTCACTTGAGCAAGGCGCTCCCCTGTTAAGAAAGGCTGTAGAGCTCGGTGTGTGGGATATCGTATCTGGGAAAGATATTCTCCTTATTGACCTGATTAAAAGCATCTATCAACCGGCTAATTATTCCGATGTGGCACATTTCAGACTTGCCTCGGATAATAAAAGCCAGGTCAAATTCATACCTAGATATGTGGAAAAAGAAAAAATAGTCGAGGTCCCGGTAGAAGTAAAAGTGAAGGAAATAGTTGAAAAAACTGAGTATGTAAGAGTAGGAACCATAAGTGGAAACAGAGAGACTGTTTTAATCTGGTCACCCTTGGAATCAGGCAAGACTTTTCTTTCCGTTAACATAGCTGTGGCTCTTGCCAAGATGGGGCTAAGGACTGTATTGATTGATGCCGATACAACCAATAGATCAGTTGAGAATTACTTTTTGCAAGCAAAAGAGGAGAAATATGGCTTCATTAAGGCCTTAAAAAACCATTACGCTGCCGAAGAAATATTCCATGAGTGTCACATCTATAAAAAAAATCTCACCGTTCTGACGCTTCCGTCCGGGCGAGCAGAGTTACCGGAGGTCTCGCGGGAAGATTTCATATACCTGTACGAAACGCTGCGCAGCTGCTGTGATATTTTCATTATTGACGGATGTAAGGATATTGGGAGTATTATGACGCGCACTGCTGTGGATCTGGCCTCAAAGGTACTCGTTCCGGTCAGTCTCGATCCCAACCGGGCTAGACTTATGAAGGCAGCTTTAAACAGCTTAGATCATAGTATTTCTTTAGGAAAATTCGAGTTGCTTTTAAATATGTACATAAGTGCCGGGCTTCCGAGGGCTCAAGATATTTCCGAAATAATTGGTCTTAAATTGTTGCCGGTAAATATAACGGCTGCCGTAGCCTCGGCGTATAGAAGCATTGTAGAGGGAATACCCGCCTATGATGGGGGATATACGCCGGAGAGTTTTATTCATGCCATCAATGAGTTGGCTAATTATCTGAATGAAGGGGATCCCAGAGGCAGGACGGCAAATTTCAGAAAGAAAAAGCTGTTTGGTTTTGGAAAGTAAGGAGGTAAAGAGGTTGAACAGACAAAGAATAATATTGATGCTATTCGGGCTTTTTCTTGCCTGTGGTTCCGCCTATGCTATCTATCAACTGGCCGGAGCTAAGGAGAGGGAAGTTCCGGTCGTTGTCGTTGCTAAAGAAATACAGCCGTTGGAAAAATTTACGACGGATAACATCAGGATCATGAATATTTCCTCAAAATATGTGCCGAAGAATGCTGTTTTATCTTTGGACAATTTAATGGAGAAAATGGCTGCAACTACTTTATATGAAGGGGAACAGCTCATTTCTTCGCGGATATATACAGGAAGGGTCATTGCCAACGAGGATGAGAGATATCTTTATATTCCGGTAAAAAATGTGGTTTTAAAGCCAGGGGAAATAGTCGATATTTATTTGGTCTATACCCCGGGGAAGTCAGTTTATTCCGGAGTTGAAACGGCGCTGGTCGATAAAGTTGTTGCCACAGTAGTTGATGATACCGGGAAGGATATCTATGGCAGTTACTTAACACAAGGTCAGCCGCAGGTTCAGGCCGGGATTGAAGTACTTGCCGCACCTGAAGAGATTGTGCTTTATCTTGATAAGCTGCGCTATGCCAAAGATGTGCTTGTCAGACATGGGAAGGGAGTCGCTTCGTTATGAAAACAATGCTGGCTACAGGGATTCCCAGTGTTGACGAGTATATTCTGTCAACTCACGCAGATATTTTAATACTGGATAGGGCTGATAATATTGACGGTTGTTTAGCTGCTCTGAAAATGCATCAGCCAGAACTGCTGGTGTTTAGCGATCAGATAGTAGAGATGAAAAGGCAGGTGAACTTTGTTGCTGAAGTCTCGGGTCTTCATCCGGATATGAGCATTATCTATCTTGATACCTCCGGCACTGCCTGCCGCGAGGCATTAGAAAAGCAGGGGATTAGCAGCTTGTTTTCTCCGGTAACGGGGCAGGACATCAGCCGCTTATTATACGCGATCAAAAGTACAGCAAGACAAAAGCCGACCGTCGCAGCCCTCTGGAGCCCGAAGCCGGGTGACGGAGCCAGCTTAACCTGTGAAGGCTTGGCGCGGCTATTATGGCAATGCCGGGACAATGACGGGGATGCCGTAGGGGTGCTAGATTTTAATATCAAGACACCATGTCTGAAGTATAGATTGGGGCTCGATGATAAAGTCGTTATCGATGAGCTTTTACCTTATATAAGCGGGGGCAGCTTAACGCCGGATATACTGAGAGAATATGCAAAAGAAATCCAGAAAAAAAGCGGGTTCTATTTTGTAGGTGGCATTGAAAGACCGGAGCTATACAGCAGGTATAACTCAACGCATTTTAATACTATCCTTGATGTTGCCGGGGTTCTGTTCAGCAAAACAATCATTGATGCCGGGAGTATTCTTGATAATGCCGGGACGGTCACAGCTCTGAAAAATGCCGAGATCATTTTCGCTGTTTTGCAGCCGGATTATGTTTCGCGGCAATGTCTTAAACGCAGTATTGGCCTATTTCCGGCATATGGTATTGATCCGAACAAAGTCAAGGTGCTAATTAATCGCCATCATCCCGAGCTTGGGGTTGGGGCAGAGGTTGTTCTCAAAGGGCTCAATCTGGAATTAGCAGGCGTGTTACCCGACATAGGATCAAGCGCTTACCGGTCAGGAGAGTCCTCGTTATTTGATAATCAGCACGACAGAGCGGTTTTGGCATATATCTCAGCTTTGCGGGATGTTTTGGAGAAATACGGCTTAGTTACGGGGGAGAAAAAGAAAAAAGGCGGACTAATGCCGAGAATATTCGCGCGAGGTGAAAAGAGATGATCAATTCAGCCTTATATTACAAGGAGATCGGTTATGGAGAAGCCGTCGAGCTGGCCACGGATTATATGACCAATCCCCCTGTTTTACCGGAATATAAAGAATTTCACAGCTTGATGCTCAATGAGGCGGTGAAGCGTAATCCCTCGGCTAAGGAGTATGTTAAAAGCATGCTCGGACGGTTTCTTGATTCCGGTCTATACCGGGTTGCTGGACTGAGCCAGGAGCAGCTAATCAGGTCGCTTTTTGAGAACATGTACGGACTTGGCCCAATCGAAGAGCTTATCGATGACCCTGATGTACAGGAGGTAAATGTCAATGGGTACAGCAATATCTGGTATGAGAAAAACGGTATTAAACGGCGGGCTGCAAATCTATCGTTTGCCAGTGATGAAAAGCTGAAGCAGGTAATCGACCGCTGTCTACCGACAAAAGAAGTTAACCGGCTCGAGGCCTTTGCCCAGTCAAATTTCGATAAATCGCGGGTCTATGTGGGGGTTCCGCCAGTTGCAAAAAGGCCGTACCTCAATTATCGGAAATTCTCTGTTTTCCAGGCTACCGAGGAGGCCTATCTGAGGACCGGGACTATGACGAAGGAAGCGCTGGGAATTTTGATGCTCTTTGTCAGGCACAGGGCAAACATAACGATAATAGGACCGCAGAACACCGGTAAGACAACGCTTTTAAGTTTTCTCACTGATTATTACCCTGCCGATTTTCGCATAGGAGTGCTGGAGAGCCCGGAGTTTGAAACAGAGATCGAGGCAAGGAGGCCAGACGGAAATGTTTTCTCACTCAAGACCGAAGAGAAGTTTGGAGTGACCGAACTTGATATTTTCAAGCATGCTCTCAGGTTCTCAGCTGATGTCCTGATTATCCCGGAGGCACGCGGAGCCGAAATGGAAGAGGTTTTAAAAGCTCAACGCCGCGGGAACAGGGGGAGCATGACGACAGCCCACAGTATTTCCCCGGCGAACCTCGTTGACGACATGATGCTGATGATCATGGAATCAGGGAAAACCTATCAGTTGAATCTGCTGCGGATGATGGTAGCGAAGGCGCTCGATATTATTATCACCATGCACCATTTTTCCGATGGTGGCCGCAAGGTTATCGGGATTTCTGAGATCGATTACGATGACGTCCATGAAAAGCTGATAGTCAATGACTTGTTCGTCTGGGAGAATGAATCCTTAGTCAGGAATGGGAACAAGCTGCGCGCGGAGCTGGTCTATAATCTGCTTTTTCATGGAGCTGCTGCCGAAGAATTAAGAAAGGAGGGCCTCATATGAGCAGCTTCATTGCCTGTATTTATCTGACCTGGATTGTGGGCGTACTTCTGTTTATCTG
Source organism: Peptococcaceae bacterium UBA6129 (assembly GCA_002422465.1). GTDB lineage: Bacteria > Bacillota > Peptococcia > DRI-13 > UBA6129 > UBA6129. Next base: position 4,717 of record DIVP01000095.1, read on the forward strand.
CATGGTCGGTCAATTCGTACTCAAGAGAAAACACTTATTATCGTTTCACGAGGAGGAAACCCGGACAGATGCAGCAAGAGCTGTTCTCGAAAATAATCGTGTCCGTTCTTTTCAAAGATACATTGAGCAGAAAACGAGTTTTTCCGGTGTAAACTGGGGTGTTCACTCGTTCCTAAAATATTCTATTCTTGCCGGGATCATTGGCGGAGGAATTGCCTTCAAATACCTGAATAACTTGGCGGCTGTTATCCCTTTGGCAGTATGTGCCGGGCTTACCCCATGGGCGTATATAACCTACTTTCTTATCAAGAAGCAAAACCTCATGGAAAGACAGCTTGCAGAAGCTATCCAGTATTTTATTACGGAATATGGTTCATTGCCTAATGTTGTCTCGGCTTTGAATAACATTCTGCCGAAAATTGAATACCCTCTGAAAATGGAAATAGACTATCTGATCAGAGACATGAACAGCGGGAGATCCAGCGAAAAGGCCCTTTTCTCTTTCGCCGAAAGAGTAAACAATCGCTGGGCTTACCGTTTAGTGCATATTCTGAACTTACGGGTAAACAGGGGGATTAATATCAGCGCCATGCTTTTCAATATCTATCTGGATATGAATACTACTCTCGTCAAGGAGAAAGAACGTGGCATGGAAATTATCGGGGTGCGTCTCGAAAGCTACTTTTTATACCTGTTTATTCCGGTAATGTACTTTCTAGCCTGCAGAATCAATCCCGAGACGCATTACATACTAACCCAGACACCCGAGGGCAAAAAAATCATGTTTGGGGCGGTGGCCTTTTTTTTACTGGGGATTATAACGACAATCCGTACCGGCAATACAAAGATTAAATAAACAGGTGGTTACGATGAAGGTATTAGCGCTTCTTTTTGGGCTCGGAACAGGGCTTTTTTTTATTGGGTCATTTTCTGGAAGAAAAAATCGGTTTGGCCGTGATTTGCGTGAGCCAAATAATAATTTCATTCTAAATATACTTAGGCCTTTGAGCTATTTAAGGCCGGTGCGCATGCTTACCGGGCGGACCAAAACAATGAGCGCTCTGGAAATTGAAGATTTATTAAGACGCGCCGGCAACCCGTGTGGGATAAAAACACGTGATATCCTGCTTAGCAGGGCACTGCTGCCTTTTCTTGCTATACTTGGGGCTATATTGTTCTATGGTTTTGATGCGATAAAGCATTCTTTCCGGCAGCTTAGTTTCAGCGAAGGTGTAGCCGTAAGCGGAGGATCTTCTTTTGGTATGCCCATATTTGTTATTCTTTTTTTCACGGTGATGTCATTTTTTACGCCGCAGTTGATTCTGCATTATCTGGTTAAACGAAGAGAAATGAAGGTTGCCGCTGAGCAGGGTCTATTTTCGGAAATAGTTTTTATGTGTCTGAAAGCGAGGCTTAACCTGAAGGAAGCCCTCGAAGAGGCTGCTAAGACAACGGATTATCTTAAGCCTTACCTGAAAATATGTCTAAATGGCTGGCCCACCGACAAGATAAAAGCGCTGGATGTCTTGAAAAGAGGGGTTGGTGTAGCCGGCTTTCAGGTCATTGTCGACCTGCTCGTCCAGGTTGCCGATGTCGGGGATGATAGGATAGCTGATTTTCTCGAAAAGAACAGGAAAATTGAAGATGAGATAAAAAACATCAATATCTCAGCCAGGTCAAAGGTCAGGCCGCTATTAATAACACTGCAAATGTTTTTGCCGTTTATCTTGATATTGATAGTGCTTTTTTATCCTTTGATCATACAGGTGGAGAAGCTCCTCCGGAGCTTCTGATTATTACACTCGAAGGGAGGTGAAATCATGTTTAGGATAATGCGGAGGTTTTGCAAAACGGAAAGGGGCAGTCTCGTTGAAAATATTATCTATATCATAATTATCGGCGCATTGTCGTTTACTTTTTACGCAGATAAATTTAAGGATCCGATGGTGACCCAGATGAATAGTTTAAACGAGAAAATCGCGACCTGGACAAACACTTCAGAAATATAGGTGATGATGATCATGTGGGTAATTAACAGGTTCTTTAAAACCAGAAGAGGGAATTTAGTTCAATTCCTCGTGGCAGTCGTGCTGCTGGGGGCGCTGAGCTATGCCTTCTGGTCTAATTGGGGACAGAGTATTAAGGCTGCCGGTATTACTCTCAAACAAAAAATTGAAGCGGATGACTGGCTATCCGAATAAGAATGGGTGAGATATATGATCGCAGCATTTTTCAGGAGAAACAAAGGGTATCTTCTGGTCGAGGTAATTATCGCGTTGATTGCTGTCGGAGCAGTTACATATATCGTAATTAATAACGATATACTGCCAGGCTTAAAAGCCAAATGGGATGTGCAAAATAACGCGATTCAAAACAATTGGATTAGATAAGGGGAGCACATTATGGAGGTAATCAGAGGTTTTGTCAGGGACAAAAGCGGGCATATCTTGATACAGGCATTGATTATCATACCTATCATTTATATAGCCCTTTTTTTGCCCTTCAGTTTTGCTGTTGTTCAACACAAGCGCAGCGTTTTGGACGATGTTTTGGATTATTCACTGCAAAGAGCTGCTGTCGAAGGCGGACTAACTACCCGATTGAGACAGGAATTATTGGATGTTTTGGAGGAGAGGGGTTTTGACCGAACGGAAATATCGGTCATGCCGGCTTCTTTTGTCGAAAGGGTACGCGGTGAAATTATCGAGATAAGCATTGCGGTGCCCGGCCATTCCGGCATTTTAAGCGGCGTTAAGGCTATCGGCGGAGAGCCGCCGCCGGAGGATTGGCAGATGTCGGCCAGCGGAAGTATTATGAGTGAAAAATTACCATAAGAAGAAGGAGGATGTTGTGTTGATGAAAAGGTTAGCTAAAGAGGGACAGGTTGTTTTAGCAGGCAGAGTGGGGAGGGTAGACAAGAAAAGTGAAGCGCTGGTATCCGTGTCCATCGCCAACAGGATCAATAGGGAGGAGACAAGCTGGGAGAATGTTGCCTTTCACAACCCCAAAGATGACGACAGATTCCAAATGGCCGATTTCGCCGAAAGATATATCCGGGTGGGTCAGTATTTGACGGTGCTATGTAATGAGGTCGTCAATGGCGACTATAGAAACCTATACGCAACCTCAGTAGAATTGGGGCCAAAATCACAAAAACAAGGTGGAGAGTCTTAGGACTCCCCACCTTATCAATGAGGTCTGTACATGAAGATAGTCAAGAAATTTTGGCAGAACAATAACGGGATATTGTTGATATTCCTTCTCTTGCTGATCCCGTTGTTCTGGTGGCTTTGGAGTATTACTTTAGACGGCACGGATGCTAAATATGTTTCTGCAAGAGCTAAAACTGCGCTGAACAGGGCTGTAAAGGCGGCAGTTTTAGCCGTTGATAAAGAGATGCTGGCACAGGGCAGTATTGTTATTGATTCTAATACAGCACGGGCTAATTTTGACCGCGTCTTCACAGTCAATCTTGGCCTTCGCGAGGACTACACCCCTGCGGTTGCATCACCGATTCAGGAAGCTCCGGAGATTTTGGATTACTATGTCTGTCAAAGGCCTTATCCTTATACCTATAACTTTTGGCTTGAGGGCGTAAAGAATATAACATATACGTTCAACGATCCGGGAGTGTTTGCGCTTATCAAGGTTAGATATAAACATAATTTTACCGGGAAAATGCAGGAAATTTATATCTATGCGGCTGCCGAAGTGATATCTGACTAGCAGGAATGCAACATCAAAGGAGGTGAGTTTTTGAGGATAACGGCAGGGATAAGAGTGGAAAGGGGGGTTGCAGCATTTCTAAGCCTATACAGCATATTAATGTTATTCTCCGCTCCGGCATATGCGGCGACTATTTATCTAGAAGACAGCTTTAATGATACTTCCGGCATTAATAAAGCCATAACCACTGCGGAGGTCGATATAGATAAGGGCTGGGTTACCCTGGCCAGGAAGAATCCCGGTAACATCATTGCGCTTTATGAAGACAGCTTTGATGTAACAGTATTAAACGGAACAGCTCTAGAAACGTATCAATACAATGGACGAGAAATGCAAAGAAACGAAGGATTTAGCATCTCCTCAGGATTAAACGACCCTGTCGGTGTCGCGTCAGTGCAGCCGGGAGAGTGCATTGTTTTGGATCAGGGAAATAAGAAGGCGCTGTATTACCAATACGACGGCAGTTCAATGGTGGAAAATACATCACTTTCAGTAAATGGATTGAATAAACCTATTGCTGTAGGTTTGGCGAAAGATAGTTATGATTATGCGGTTCTCGATGGTCAGAAAATAAACTGGTACAGCTTTGACGGCACAAGGATGGTTTTAAATGAGATATTGAGCCTTGAACTCGGAGAAACACAAAGCCCGGTCAGTCTATCCCAGAAAGCCGGGGAATATGAATATGCCGTCGTTGATAAGGCTGACAAGTCGGTTAAGTATTATTTTTTAAATGACGGTGCGCTTGTACAGGACCTGCAGCGGAGCATAGCTGCTGGGGAGCTTATTAATCCTAAGGGTATCAGCCTGAGCAGTACTGAAGAATATTATCTGGTTTTGGACGATACTGCTGTGCGTGCTTACAGCTTTGACGGTTCGCAGATGGTCCTCAACCCTTTTTTATCGATTAATAGTGGTCTGCGAAATCCATTTGCGGTTGCTTTAAAGCCTGGGAGTTATGAGTATGCTGTTGGGCAGTATGATGAGGATGGCAATTCAATAATTAGTTATTATGCCTTTGACGGCAATGAGATGATAGAAAATAGGGGCTTGAACATTAGCGGTTTGGCAGCAACAGGCTATGGCAATGACCAGGTGCTGATGGGCAAAGAAATATTAGCAGGCCGCAGCGTTTGGGGATTAAGACTCGCTGCCGATGTGGAATTACCTTCCGGGACAAGTATTGCCTGGGAAGTGACAGTTGATGGGACAACCTGGCTGCCGATCACGAATAATGGGGAGGCTGTCAGATTTGCTTCGCCTGGCATAAAGCCAAATTACCGGGCTGTCCTCCACACGGAAGATGCTGAGATAACACCGAAGATTCTTAGCGTACAGATCCTTGACGCTTCAATGTGGATTGGCGAGTTTCAAATAACGGAAATTATCGGTCCGTCTATACCGGGGAATCCTGAGCTGCCTACAGATGAACAGGTTAAAATCTGGGCCGGCTATAACGTGTTTTTTCAAATTAACACGGTTGGGGCTATCGAAGGCGTTGCTGCGGATATCTCCTTTGCTGACACTGTCATAACACTTAGCAGTATGAGGGGTGATCTTACACCGCTTTATCCCGCCGAGCAGAAAAACAATACCTGGCAGGGAGCATTTTTTATAGATGCCGATGTCACGGAAGGAACTATGCTAGATATTGATTTTGTGGCGGCAGAGGGCGCCAATTTTTGTTATGTATCGTATGCGGAATTTGCTGTTGTTTACAGGTCCGCTTTAAGGAATCATCCTATTCACCTGACCCGTTAGACAATGGTTTGAAGATAATAAGGCCGGAGGTTTAACCTAAGTGGAAAAGGGGGCTATAGACTAAAGTGAAAGCACAAAGGCTAATGCAGGTTGTTATGCTATTTTTGGGGCTCGTTTGCAGTGTTCCTGCGCACTCATTTGCCGCAGTTACAACAAATATTCCTGTTCTGAACTTCACGGGCGGTTCAAACGGCGGCAACGATATGGCAATGTGGGCTGCTTCTTACAATGATCCCTCAACGTTTAACGCCAATTTTACCGCATCGCTGCCGGTCGGGATTAAGGTTCTTTCAGCAAGCCTTTTTTTATATGGAAACGTCCGGACTCATTGGATGGATGATTTTTTTAATCCGGGCAATCTGACTTTTTTTGATCAGTATTTCAGCGGGGTGCCGTCCTGGGGGCAGTACGTAAATTCCTGGGGAGGGATATCCTCTAGCTACGAATGGCGCGGTTTTAATATTTTAAATCTCTTCAATAACTATGTCGGCGGTACACAGGCCTTCACCGCTGCAAGCAATGTGACATCCAACAATCCGGATTGGAATGTGGCGACAGTTCTGTGTTATAAACCCGAGACAATAAATTATGTCAGTTTCAGACCCTACGTTCAGGTGGTTTATGCTTACGTGCCGTCCGTTCCTGTGATGGCCTCGCCGATAGCGGGCAGCTTCAATATGGATAGTGTTGTTCTTTCGGCCACGAGTACTGTAGCAGACGGCGGAGCAATCACGTATACCTGGGAGTACACTGCGTCGACGTGGAATCAAGCCCAGGTGATCACAAATACAACCTCACAGAACTATAGCTGGGTTATTCCATCGGGCATCTCGTCAGGAACAACCATCTATGTCCGGTGTAAAGCAGCTGTCGGTTCGGTACTCAGGATACTCTGTCGTGAGCTTCGTCAAGGAAAATGAACCGTCTGTGGCAGCCAAGCTTGCCGCCGAGAGGACTATGGCGGTGCTGTTAAAGCCGACGGTATTTGCTTTTGCTTCAAGCAGAGCAACGGCTACAAGGAACCCGACCTTTAATCTCTGTTTAGAATATACTAACGAACTTGAAGAATCACTTGAGGATATGGAATATACCGTCCGCATTAATGGGGGTGCCTGGCAGGTATGGGCGGCGCTTCCGGTCAGCGGAGTCTATCAGGCGGCGATAGGTGTCAGTCCGGGGCTGAATGTAATAGAAGTAAAGGTAAAAAACAGTGCCGGTATTGAATCGAAATTATCGAGGTATTTAGTATGGCGATTATGAGCTGTGTTGTTGTCCTCGCCGCCGCCGTTATCGCCACCATCACGGATGTATCCAAACGCATGATATACAGGAGTCTAACTGTTCCAGTTTTTTTATTTGGCCTGGTTTATACGGCCGATGCGTATTGGAGCTATTGTCAATATTTTTCTTTTACCGAACAAGGCTTCCGGCTGCTAGTTTATATTATTGGGAACTGGCTAGGGCCAAGCATCTTAGTGTTTGGCTATTCCTTATTACTGTTTTGGCTCGGAGTCCTCGACGGCGGCGACGGGCAGTTCCTCATTGCCATTACACCCTGGTGCGGTGCGTATCGGATGTGTAGGATCATCCTTTGGTTTTATCCGGCTGCATTTATATTTCTCCTGCTGTATTTGTTGCATAAATACAGTTTTAACATTAGGGAACTGCTGAAAGATCAGTTCAATGATATGATAGCGCTTTTGACAAATATACCTGCGATAATCAATAACATCAAAAACCGGGAGCCCAGCATTTTAACGAGCAATATTCCTTATAAAAGCTGCCAAATCGGTAAACCGCCGGGCATGGCAGCAATTTCTGCTTCTATACTGTTGAGTTACTTTATTTAAAAGGGAGGTATAAATCTAAATAATGATATTTGATGCGGTCGCTTCGGTAATAATCACCATGCAGGAGCTGCGGGAGAGGGAAAACCAGAAAAGAAGAGAACTGGATATGGCGCTGGCTGAGCTTGCTGGTGTTCAAAGAAGAATCGTCTCAATCGAACAAGACTTGTCTAATCTAAAAGAAGAATATCTGCGTCTCGATGACGAAGTCAGACCCAATATGGCAGTATATCTTAAGTCGGAAACACGCCCAAAAGAAACCGAGAAGTATTTATTCTAGCCCGGCTGCTTATACAAAAAGGTCCGTTCCTGCGAACGGGCCTTTTTTCTGCTCCCGTTGGAACCTTTTACGCCTATTTTAATAACCTAATAAGCATAGGGGGGTGTAGGAGGATGCAGCAAGTATTGAACTGCATAGATGCCGGGACAGAGTATTGCCCTTGTTTTTTAGCGGAAACAGGAGAATGTCTGATGTGTTCGCAGCTTCAGCGCAAAACTTTTTGCGACTGTCGCAACTGGAACGGGGTCTGCATTTACCAGGAATATATCTCGAATAGGTCGCAAAAGAAAGAACACAGAAAAGCACTGCCAGGCCGAATCCTCAAGCGAGAGGTTATATCCGATTCGGTAATAATCCTAAAAATCCAGGTTAACAAAACATTAGCAAGGGAACTGAGCCAGCCTGGCGCTTATGTTTTTTTAAAAAATATCAAAGACCCTAATTACTTTGACGCCCCAATGTCGATAATGTCGGCTGATGAGAGAGAGGCTTCTGTTGATGTAGCCATACAAATCAAGGGAGTGAAAACCAGGGCGCTCGACGAGTTCAATATTACGGAGGTTTCTTTACGGGGTCCATATTGGAACGGCGTCTTGGGGCTAAAATACATCAAAGGAGTGCAGGAGCAAAAAGCGCTTTTGGTCACGAGGGGGATTGGGCAGGCGCCGGCTGTACCGGTAGCAAAAAAATTGATTCTAGCCGGCAACAGCGTCGAAGTCATTTTGGATCAGGGGCGTGCCGGAGCAAATTTTGCCGAGAAGTATTTCCGCGAGCTGGGTTGCGAGATAAAGATCAAACCGGTTTTCGATCTGAAGACGCTGACACTCACCGACGAGATTAAAGAATATATCAGGCAGTCTGTTTTGGAAAACAGTATTAAACTGGTATACAGCAGTGGTTCCGACAAAATGCACGAGGGTATCTGTCGCCTGCTGCTTTCGACGGCGCCGGATGTTTTTTTTGCCTGTTCAAATGGCGCCAGCTTTTGCTGTGGCGAGGGTGTCTGTGGCAGCTGTCATACGAGGACGACCGATGGAACGAGAATAAAAACATGTAAAACCCAACTAAATCCGGTTGAGATATTCGGCGGCGGGAGGTAAAAGAGCATGGCAAAGATAATCATAATTGGCGGGGGCTGGTCTGGATGTGCTGCTGCTGTTACGGCAAAAAAAGCCGGTGCTGATGTTACGATCCTCGAAAAAACTGATTTGCTTTTAGGATTAGGTAATGTCGGCGGAATCATGCGTAATAACGGGAGATACACTGCCGCCGAGGAGATAAAAGCCCTCGGAGCGGCGGAACTCATAGATATTACCGATAGGGCGGCTAGGCATACTAACGTTGATTTTCCCGGACACAGTCACGCTACGTTGTACGATGTTATCAAGATTGAACCGCTGGTACGCAGAAAGCTGAAGGAAATGGGAATAAACCTGGAGTTCGAAGTCCGTGCGGTAGACGTACAGATGAACGGAGCAGGGATAAAAAGTATCTTAACTGCAGATGAACGCTGGATTGAAGGCGACGTATATATAGAAACCACCGGCTCGACAGGGCCGATGGGCAACTGCCTGCGCTATGGCAATGGCTGCTCTATGTGTATTTTGCGCTGTCCGACTTTTGGCCCGCGCATCAGCATAAGCCAGCGGGCTGGCGTCGAAGATCTTTTAGGACAGCGCGGTGATGATTCGTATGGGGCTATGAGCGGCTCGTGCAAATTGTGCAAGGAATCGCTAAGCGAGGAATACCAGGAGCGCTTGAATAAAGATGGGGTCGTAATTGTGGCGATACCGCCGGAGGATATCAATCTGCGCAAGCTTAGCATCAAGGTCTGCCAGCAATACGCACTCAAGGAGTTCGCTGAGAATATTGTCCTTCTGGATACTGGTTATGCCAAGCTGATGACTTCATATTATCCTCTGGAGAAGCTCAGAAAAATACCGGGCTTCGAATTCGCCCGTTTTGACGATCCTTATTCCGGGGGCAGGGCTAACTCGATTCGCTATCTTTCGATGGCGCCGCGCAATAATGCGATGAAAGTCAGCGGAGTGACGAACCTGTTGTGTGCCGGGGAAAAGTCCGGGCTGTTTGTCGGGCACACGGAGGCTATCGGAACAGGGAGTCTGGCCGGACATAACAGTGTCAGACTATTCTTGGGGATGCCTCTGTTGGAGCTGCCCCGGGCTATAGCGCTTGGCGATATCATTGCGTATACGAATGAAATGATGAATGATGTCGATGGCATCAAAAACCGCTATACCTTTTCCGGTGGGAATTACTTTGCACGCATGCAAAAACAAGGCTTATACAACATAGACGCTACCGCTATCAAAAAAAATATTGAAAAAATCGGTTTGACAGATATATTCCGCACGAGGCTGATCTGATTGCGCCGATAATTGTCGTATACTCACCGGAACGTTTGTCTATCCTATGTCTTAATAAAGTGAAATTACAGGAGACAAGGAGGATAAGATGTCCGGAGAAAAGAAGAAGGAGCCTACAGCGCGGGACCTGTTGAAATTTGAGGTTGCCCGGGAGCTGGGATTGTGGGATAAGATCGAAAAGTATGGCTGGGCGGAATTAACTGCCGCAGAATCAGGCCGCATCGGCGGTATTATGACCCGGAGAATGAAGAGTAAGAATATCGAAACCGCAAACTAAAAGGAGGGGCCAGAACCCCTCCTAAATATTTCGTTCAGGATCTATTGTTATACTACACTGCGGCGTTTTAAAACGATTGTTATAGATTAGGGGATTTGATATACTAGAAAGAAAGTATTGCGTAGAGGTGGCCAGATGAAAGGACCGGAAGTATTGGGGAACAGCCTGAGCAAGCATGAGCAGATTATCAGGTATATCAAGGCCCTAAATGTTGAGTCGAGAGTTTCTGTCCGTCAAATCGCCAAAGATATGCGCGTCAGCGAAGGTACCGCTTACCGGGCGATCAAAGAGGCGGAAGCCCAAGGGCTTGTGAGTTCTATCCCGAAGGTAGGTACGGTGCGTATTCAGACCGAAAAAGAGAGAGGGATAGAAGAATTATCACTCAAAGAGATTAGTCTGATTTTAGAGGGAGAAGTAATCACAGGGCAGCAGAACCTAGGGACCGCCCCAAGCCGCTTTGTGATTGGCTCCAATAGTCTGGAGATACTGAATAAATACCTCGAAAAGGATGCTTTGCTGATAGTCGGCGATATTGCGCAGATACAGCTTTTTGCTCTGCAAAAAAGCGCTCATCTTATTATCGCCGGGGCTTTCAGGGTAACGGAGGAGCTTATTCATGCCGCCGAAGAAAAAGGGCTAGTGATTATATCCTGCCCATATGATACCTTTGAGGCCGTTTCGATTCTCAACAGGGCGCTGCATGACCGTTTAACCGAAAAAGAACTTGTGCGTGTTGAAGACATCATGGTCACAGATGTTCACTATCTTCTTGCCGACGGTTCTGTAGCCGATTGGCACAGACTGGCCCAAAAGACCGGACATTCCCGTTTCCCGATTGTCGATCAGAATATGATTGTCATCGGGATAGTAACAGCCGTAGATGTGGCCGGGGCTGACCAGAAGGCCAGTATTCTTTCCGTTATGACAAAGGATGTGCTCAAGGTCGGCAAGGACTCCCTTGTCTCACACCTGTCGCGGGCGTTGCTCTGGGAGGGATTTGAGCTAATACCTATTGTGGACGGGGGGCGTTTGATTGGGGTCGTCAGCAGGCAGGATATCCTCCAGGCCTTCCAGCAGAAACAAAAACAACCGCATGTCGGTGAGACGGTCGATAACCTAGTCATGAGCGGATTCTCGCTCGACAAATGGGAGCAGGGCACAAAAGTCTCCGGTGAAATCACACAGTTTATGATCAATGAATATGGTGCGGCGAGTCCGGGCATTCTCGTGACGATTGCGTCTACCGCCGCTTACATAGCTGCTCGCAGGCAACGGCTGAATACGGTCTTAAGCAATCTTACTATTCATCATCTGGAGACTGTCGAAGTGGGCAGCCGTGTTGAGGTTTATGCGCAAGTCATCCATCTTGAGAAGAAGGCCTGCGTTATCGACGTGAACATATACAGTAACGGTAAATTAATGCTCAAAGGTCTTATTAATTCACGCATTATTAAAAAATAAAGCTAAGGAGGGGCATAGAGTGGGCTTCGTTCATCTGCATAATCATACCTGTTACAGTCTGCTCGACGGGGCCAATAAGATTCCCGAGTTAATAGCCCAGGCCAAGGCTTTGGGTATGGAATCAATTGCGATTACCGACCACGGTGTCATGTACGGCGTGATTGAGTTTTATAAAGAAGCGAAAAAGGCCGGATTGAAACCGATTATCGGCTGCGAGGTCTATGTTGCTCCTAGGACGCTGCACGATAAAGCTGCCGGTAAGGATGATTCGCCTTATCATCTGGTCCTTTTGGCCGAGAATCAACAGGGCTATCAAAACCTTTTGAAGCTGGTTTCTGTTTCATGGCTCGAAGGCTTTTATTATAAACCGCGCGTGGACAAGGAGCTCCTAAGAAAACACAGCCAGGGGCTCATAGCTCTTTCGGCATGTCTGGCCGGTGAAATCCCGTCGCTGCTCTTACAGAACCAAATAGCTGCAGCCCGTGAAGCTGCGCTAGGGTATCGCGATATCTTTGGCGAGGGCAATTTCTTTATTGAGCTGCAGGACCATAACCTGGCAGAACAAAGGCAGATCAAGAGCGCGCTGATTGACCTCGCCCAGGATTGCGGTATACCGCTTGCAGCCAGCAATGATACGCATTATCTACGTCGCAAGGATTCCTCGGTGCAGGATATCCTGCTTTGCATCCAGACCGGGAAGACTTTGCAGGAACCGCAGCGGCTGCGCTTTGAGACGGATGAGTTCTATTTGAAATCAGAAGAGGAGATGGGTCTTCTCTTTGGCGATTATCCGGAGTCGCTTACCAACACTGTAGAGATTGCCAAACGCTGTCAAGTGGATTTCCGTTTTGGCGAAAACCATCTTCCCTATTATCAGGTTCCGAGCGGTTATGATGCTAACAGTTATCTCGCGGAGCTCTGTAAACTGGGTCTGCAAAAAAGATATCCGGAGATTACTAAGGAACATGAGGATAGGCTGGAATTTGAGCTTGCGACAATCAAAAAGATGGATTATAGCAGTTATTTTTTGATTGTCTGGGACTTCATCAGCTATGCCAAACAGAAGGGTATCTTTGTCGGACCTGGCCGCGGCTCGGCAGCCGGCAGCCTTGTCTCTTATTGTCTCGGCATCACGGATATTGATCCTTTGAAATATGATTTACTCTTTGAACGGTTCTTGAATCCGGAACGCGTCAGTATGCCGGATATTGATATCGATTTCTGCTTTGAACGGCGCGGCGAGGTCTTCGAATATGTTGTTGAAAAATATGGCACGGACAGGGTTGCGCAGATTATAACCTTCGGAACACTGGCCGCACGCGCAGCGATACGGGATACCGGCAGGGCGATGGGCGTGCCGCTTGCGCTCGTTGACAAGGTGGCCAAACTCATACCGGCAGAACTGGGAGTGACAATTGCGCGGGCGTTGGAGGTTGAACCGCAGCTTAGCAAGCTGGCAGCCGAGGACAGCACGATTGCCGACCTTTTAACTGCAGCCCGAGCTCTCGAAGGAATACCCAGACATGCCGGTACACACGCCGCCGGGCTCGTTATCTCGCAAAAACCGCTCGACGAATACCTGCCGCTGACGAGAACCTCGGAGGGACTCGTCTCAACGCAGTTTGACAAGGATACGGTTGAAGAGATAGGTCTTTTGAAAATGGACCTCCTCGGGTTGAGAACCCTGACGGTGATCAATAAAGCGGTTACGCTTGCCGAAAAAAGCAGCGGGGCTAGGATCGATTTATTAGAGTTCCCTCTCGATGATGCAAAAACCTACCAGCTCTTTGCGAATGGCGATACTATCGGGGTTTTTCAGCTCGAAAGCTCCGGCCTCAGGGCTATTCTCCGCGATTTAAAGCCTCAGACCTTTGAGGATATCATTGCGCTGGTGGCGCTGTACCGCCCCGGTCCGCTCGGCAGCGGCATGGTCGAGGATTTTATCAAACGCCGTCATGGCGAGATAGCGATACAATACCTGCATCCAGCCCTCGAGAAGGTACTCAGGCCGACATACGGCGTGATCATTTACCAGGAGCAAGTCATGCGTATAGCCAGCGACCTGGCCGGCTTCTCGCTCGGTGAGGCCGACCTGCTGCGGCGGGCGATGGGCAAGAAGAAGCCGGAGATTATCGCCGGACTGCGCAGGCAGTTTATTGACGGCGCCTTACAAAAAAACGGGATTGAGGAACAAACAGCCGGAAAAATCTTCGATTTGATGGAGTATTTTGCCGGGTATGGCTTCAACAAAAGCCACTCGGCTGCTTATGCCCTGCTGGCGTATCAGACCGCCTATTTAAAAGCCAATTATCCGGTTGAGTTTATGGCGGCGCTTTTGACGAGCGTTATCGAATCAAAAGACAGGGTCCCTTTTTATATTGAGGAATGTCGGCAAAGAAAGATTGCGATCCTGCCTCCGGACGTCAACGAGAGTACAGAGGATTTCTTGGTCAAGAGCGGCAAGATACGGTTTGGACTTGCAGCCATCAAACAGGTCGGGTACCAGGCTATCGTGACCATTATCTCCGAGCGTAAAAATGGCCTGTTTTTGAGTTTGCAGGACTTTTGCGAAAGGGTCGATGCCGGCCAGGTTAACCGGCGCGTCATCGAGAACCTCATTAAAGCAGGGGCTTTTGAATCCGTAAAAGGCACACGTGCCCAGCTTTTAGAGATACTAAACGCCTGCATCGAGCAGGGGGCGGCCTGGCAGCGCCAGCAGAATTCCAACCAGCTTTCGCTGTTTGATTTTACAAATCAGAAGTCTGATTTTAATCCACCTATTCCGCTGCAAAACGTGCGCGATTTTACCGAGAAGGAAATACTCCAGATGGAGAAAGAAGTGCTCGGGCTATATTTGAGCGGTCATCCGCTCGCGGAGTTTCAGGATAGCCTCAAAAGGATTGCGAGCCATACTATTGAGGAACTCACGAGCTGCAATGACCGTGATAAGGTTGTCGTGGCCGGGCTGGTGACCGCAGTGCGCCGCAGTATTACAAAACGCGGCGAATCCATGGCCTATTTTATCCTCGAAGATTTGACCGGGAACCTCGAGACGATGATTTTCCCCAAAAAACTTGCGCAGTACAGCAGCTTCCTGCAAAATGATCTTCCTGTCTGTGTGTCCGGCATTATTAACCTGCAGGAGGAGAATCCTAAGCTGTTTGTTGAGGAGATGTGTCTGCTTGCTGATAAAGTGAACGGGAGCGTCCGGGAAAAGCTTTATGTCAAGATACCGGCCGGCACTGATGAAAAAGAACTTTGGAATAAACTGCTGTTTATTGTCAGGCAGCATCCGGGCAATACCCCGCTCTTATTGTATTATGAGGAAATGAAAAAGCTCATCCAAAGCGATCCCCGTTACTGGGTTGACACAAACCGGGAGCTGTATGGAAAAATTGAAAGCTTGCTTGGTTCCGGATCATATAGTATTGTGAAGAAGTAAGAGCCAGGCTGTGTTATAATTTGAACAGAGGACATCTGGGTAACTTATAAGGAGGCATTTTCTATGTTCGGAAATTTCGGGTTTACGGAATTGCTCGTGGTCTTAATTATTGCGTTGATTGTTTTTGGGCCCGGCAAGCTGCCTGAAGTTGGCAAGGCTCTCGGGAAAAGCATCGGCGAATTTAAGGGCGCTATAAAAAAGGCGGAGGATACCATTAAAGAAGAGATTAATGAAGAAGAGACAAAAAAGAAAACAAGTGAATAAAAAAGATAATGAATCAGGCTAATGAAGCAAGTCGAAGAAAAACAAGAATACTGGTGTGAAACAGATGGATGAAAAAAAAACCACGATCTTTGAACATCTCGAAGCGCTGCGGCGCGTAATCATAATTTCACTGCTGGCTGTACTTGTCGGTATGTGCATCAGTTACGGGCTTTTTAGTGAAGCGATTATGCGAATTATTATGGAGCCGGTCGATAAGCTTGGGAAAGAGCTCGTAATTATCGGTGTGACTGAGGGATTCTTGGTTCAGCTGAAAATCGCGCTCATTGGGGGTCTGGTACTGGCAAGCCCGCTGGTGTTCTGGCAGACGCTCAGTTTCATCCTGCCTGCCTTATACCGCCATGAAAAAAAGATATTTTGGCTCTCGCTCTTTTTTGCCGTCGTCTTATTTGTAACTGGGATAGTTTTCGCTTATGTGTGTGTACTCGGGCTTGGGCTTAAAGTTCTCCTCGTTAATTTCTCTGCAGGATTGACGGCAATGATTTCAGTCAGCAAGTATGTTTCGTTCGTGATATCGTTCTTGCTGCCGTTTGGTATCATTTTTGAAATCCCGCTGATTACATTTTTATTGAGCCGGGCAGGTATAATTTCGCCCGGACTGCTGAAAAGGAAAAGAGGCTATGTAATCCTAACAATTTTTATCCTGGCCGCTTTTTTATCACCAGGCGCAGATGTGATAACGCAATTAATGTTAGCTTTGCCTATGCTCGTATTGTTTGAGCTTAGTATTCTGATTTCCGTCATTTTTGCACGACGTGAGCTATAAATTTTCGATTTTTTACTCAAAACACCCCGGTTTTTTACACGACTTGCAGGATAATAAAAAAGCCATCACGAATTAAGAGCTTGTAGAAGCGGAAGAGAGATTATTTTCGTATAAGAATAAATGGCTTTTTAAAGTGAAACAATGGCAGTGAGTACCAAGATGTAATTGGAGGGTGAGAGAGTTGCGTATAGCTATTTATCCCGGTACTTTTGATCCGGTGACTAATGGACATATTCATATCGCCGAAAGGGCCAGTAAACTATATGATGAGGTTATCATCGCGGTTGCGGCTGATAACTATAAAAAGAATTTATTTACTTTAGATGAAAGATTGCATCTCATCGAAAAAAGCGTTGGGCATATCGCAAATGCCAAAGCGGAAACCTTTTCCGGGCTAATTGTTGAATATGCAAGAAAGAAAAAGGCTCAAGCCCTGATCAGGGGTTTGCGGGCAGTTTCGGATTTTGAATACGAGATGAAAGTCGCGGCGATGAATAAATATCTCTGTGAAGAGTTGGAGACAGTTTTTTTAATGACCTCTGCCGAGTATTCCTTCCTGAGTTCTAACCTCATCAAACAGGTCGCCGTTCTTGGGGGCTGTTTAAAGGGCATGGTACCTCCGATTGTCGAGGAGAGCCTGAAGGAGAAATACCGTTGAAGCAGAAGGGGTGAGTGCGGTGGAAGATAGCAAACCGGTCTTGGGTGATTATGTGGTTATTAAAGCCCTGGATAATGGGGTAACCATTAGTGGGTTAACGAGGGGAAAAGATACAAAGTTTCACCACTCGGAGAAACTTGACCGCGGGGAAGTAATGATTGCTCAGTTCACCGAGCATACCTCGGCCATTAAAGTACGCGGGCATGCGCATATCTTAACGAAAAATGGAACGGTGGAATCAGGCGAATAATAGATTGGAGGTTGTTAGGATGTGGACAGTAGTTTACATTTCTCCAAACAAAATCATTGCCGAACAAATAAAAAGCATCCTGGCTAACGAAGGATTGCTCGTAACACTCCGTCCTGTTGGTATTCCGCATTTTGGAGACTCCTCTGCGGTTGAGGTCCTCGTACCGGAGATTGAGGCAGAAGAAGCTCTGGAGATTATTAATAGTAATTTTATGCCTGTGTAATAAAGCTGAGAAAATTAATTAATATAGAGTTAAGGTGTTGAAAGTGTGCAGAAAAAACCGCGGGACAGAATATGTCCCGCGTCGTGGTTCACTGTACCAAAGGAGGTGACGGCGCATATTTTGCGCCAGCTATGCGTAAAACCAAGATTATCTGTACGATCGGACCGGCAAGTGAAGAAGTCTCGATATTACGAGAGCTATTAACCAGCGGTATGAATGTCGCCCGGCTCAATTTTTCGCACGGTACACACGCTGAACACAGACGACGCATTGCCAATATCCGGCGAGCCTCTGCTGAGACCGGAATTCCTGTCGCGATTATGCTCGATACAAAAGGCCCGGAAATACGCATCGGTTTATTTGAGAAAGGGAAGATCGATTTAAAAGAAGGAGACAGTTTTATCCTGACAACCGATAATGTTGTCGGCACAAAAGAAAAGGTTTCGGTTAATTATGCTGATCTTAGCAATGATGTGCATGCGGGAACCCGCGTTCTTCTAGATGACGGGCTTATTTCGCTTCTCATTGAGAAGGTCGACGGAACAAACATCCACTGTCTCGTCGAAAACGGTGGGGAGCTCAGTGACAGAAAGAAGCTTAATGTTCCGGGCGTAAATATCAATCTGCCGGGGCTTACTGAGAATGATATAGGCGACATCACGCTCGGCATTGACGAGAGACTTGACTTTATTGCCGCCTCGTTCGTACGCACCGCAGCCGATGTACTGGCTATCCGCAAGGTAGTCGAGGACCGGAACTCCACGATCCGGATCATCTCGAAGATCGAGAATCAACAAGGGGTTGACAACCTCGATGAGATTATCAGGGTCTCTGATGGGATCATGGTAGCGCGCGGCGATATGGGCGTAGAAATCCCTGCCGAAGAGGTCCCAATCGTGCAAAAGGTATTAATCGACAGGTGCAATGTGGCCGGGAAACCGGTGATTACAGCAACGCAAATGCTTGATTCGATGATCAGAAATCCGCGTCCGACGAGGGCGGAAGCCAGTGATATAGCCAACGCGATTTATGACGGCAGTGACGCCATCATGCTCTCCGGAGAAACTGCCACCGGAAAATACCCAGTAGCCGCTGTCCAGACAATGGCCAGGATTGCGCAGAGGACTGAGCGGTCCTTGAACTGGGAGGAAATAAGCATCAAGAGGGCAAAAACGGTGGCGCGCACAACGACTGAGGCTATTAGTCATGCCACGAGCGCTACGGCAAAAAGCCTTGAAGCGGCAGCAATAATAACTGCAACAAAATCTGGCTCTACGGCACAGATGGTCTCGAAATACCGTCCTGCTACTCCAATTATTGCAGTTACGCCCGATCCCGATGTAGCCAGGAGGCTTCTGCTTGTCTGGGGGGTCTACCCGCTTGTCTCAACAGAAAGCAAAACAACTGACGCCATGATTGATACGGCTGTGCAAACGGCTCTCGAAGCCGGGTATATTAAGAATGGTGACCTGGTTGTAATCACGGCGGGGATTCCGGTCGGGATACCAGGATCGACAAATCTCATCAAGGTCCATACGGTCGGGATCATTCTGGCGCACGGGATGGGTATCGGGAATCGCTCGGTTTCGGGGCGCGTGGTTGTGGCCAAAGATTATTCGGAAGCGCTGGCTAATGTCACCAAGGGAGATATTCTCGTCACCGGTGGCACCGACCGCGACTATATGCCTGCCCTAGAACGCGCGGCAGCTATCATAACTGAAGAAGGCGGTTTGACCTCCCATGCTGCGATAGTTGGGCTTAATCTGGGCATACCGGTAATTGTCGGAGTTGAGCAGGCGGTAGCTATTTTAAGACAGGTTTCGGTCATTACTGTCGATCCTTTGCGTGGTCTGATTTATAGCGGCAATGCCAAAGTTTTGTAGCATGAAAAAGGATTTTGCCATATGCAAATAGAAATAGAGATTATTCCCAAGTAAGAAACAGTGAAACTACATGCAGATGGAGTCTGATAAAGAGGTGACCCCCGCTATGACTTATAACAGCCGGTTAAAAGATGAGGCGACCGACAGGCTTTTTGAGTCTATTTTGCTGCTCGAAAACGAGGAAGAATGCTACCGCTTTTTTGAGGATATTTGTACGGTCGGGGAAATCAAGGATATGGCGCAAAGGCTTGAAGTAGCCAAAATGCTTGCCCGTGAACAAATCTATACGGATATCGTTGAAAAGACAGGGGCCAGCACTGCTACCATCAGTCGCGTGAAGCGCAGCCTCTATTTTGGCGCCGACGGTTACCGGTTGATCCTCAATCGCCTTCAGGAAAAAGGGCAAAATGAAAAGGGCAAAAAATAATAATTATGCATGGAAACCGGGCTTATAGCCGGTTTCTCTTTATTTACCTACTTGACATTTGTAGAGGTTATTCTTACAATATAACATATTACTAAGTTAATACTTTAATATGATAAAGCAAAGGTTGTGTGGATTGAGATGGAGACGGAAAAAATTTGTGCTATTCCTGCAGGTATGCGGGATTGGCTGCCGGAAGAGGCCTACCTGAAAAGAGATATTACTAACGAACTGCTGAATAAAATAGCGCTCTGGGGATATGCCGAGATTATGACGCCGGTGTTGGAATATTATCAGGTGCTGACAAAAGTTGAGGAAGAAAGCGGCCCGGACCATCTCTATAAACTAATTGACAGGGATGGCAGTATCTTAGCCTTAAGACCGGAGATGACTACGCCAATTGCGCGTATTGCCGGCGGCAAGCTTCAGGGAAAGCCCCCGTGGCGGCTCATGTATGGGGCTCAGGTTTTCCGGTATGAAAATATCCAGGCCGGCAGGCAGCGGGAATTCAACCAGGTAGGGGTAGAGTTGATTGGACAAAAGGGGCCGGAGGCGGATTGCGAGGTTTTGGCGCTCGCGATAGCAGCCTTAAAATCAATTGGCCTGGAGAATTTTACTGTCAGTCTTGGTCATATGGGAGTGCTGAAGGGTCTTTTAGAGAGCCTGTCCTGGGAAGATAAGGATCTTGCTAAAGTCAGAAGTCTTGTGCTTGAAAAGGATTTTGTCGGGCTGCGCCACTTTTTCGAAAAAGCAGGGCTCGAAAGCAAACGTCAGGAGCAACTGTTGGAATTGCTGACGCAACCCATAGCGGTTTCCGACATTACACAGTTGATGAGCGGATTGCCTGCCTGCCTGAGGACAGCGCTGGCCGAGTTGCAGGAGATACTTGCGCTGTTAGATAATTACGGCTATAGCTCGTATATCCAGTTGGATTTGAGTACGCTGCGCAGTCAGACCTATTACACCGGAATGGTTTTTGAAATTTATACGGCCGGCATCGGTTATCCTATCGGGGGCGGAGGGCGTTATGACAAGCTGCTGCGGCGTTTTGGCAGGGATTACCCGGCCACCGGCTTCGCGCTTGGTATCGAAAGACTACTGATGAGTCTGCCCAAAAAAGAAAAGCCCGCTAAGCCTGTCCTTCTGACTGCGGACGGGTTGGGGGCAAGTAAAGCACGGATGGTGGAAGAGGCCGGATTGCTGCGAATAAACGGGCAGACGGTTGTCCTGGAATTCAGAGCTATGAACAAGGCGCAGGCCCAAGAGCTTGCGCGTGATAAGAATGCAGAGTTAATTTGGTTTTCTGAGGTGAAGAAGTGTGGCGAATAAATTGACGATAGCGCTGCCAAAGGGCAAGTTGTTTCAGCCGAGTATTGAGATTTTAGCCCAGGCGGGTCTTAATACCGCCGGATTTTCTGATTCAGCCAGGACTTTGGTATTTGAAGATACTACCAATAACACGAGGTTTATTATCTGCCGTCCGACGGATATCCCGACATACGTTGAACATGGGGCCGCCGATCTGGGGATTGTCGGCAAGGATAGTATTATTGAAGCCGGGAAAAATCTTTATGAGCTCTTAGATTTAAAGTTTGGTTTTTGCCGCTTCGTTGTCGCAGCGCCTGCCAAGTCGCTGGACGCCCAAGGCAAATTCCCGTGGAAACAGGGCATGCGCATCGCTACGAAATTCCCGGCCATTGCCAACGAGTATCTGCAGAAAAAAGGGATGCAGGCTGAGATTATCAAGCTGCACGGTAATGTGGAATTAGCTCCGCGTGTTAATCTTTCCGAGGTTATTGTTGATATTGTTTCGACCGGAAAGACCCTGAAGGAGAATGACCTGGTTCCGCTCGAAGAGATTGGGCAGGCCTCGGCGCGCCTGATTGTCAACCGGGCCAGTTATCGCCTGAAAGCGGCCGGCATAAACAGACTCGTTACGAGCTTGAAGAAAATATTGCTCGAAGGAGGGGAGTAACCTTGATATCAGTCATGACCTGGTCTTCACCGGAGGCATGGGAGCGCATCAAACCCCCCTCTTTTGAAGATCCCGTGCTCTATAGCAGTGTCGAAAAGATCGTGAAAGAAGTCAGGTGTCGTGGTGACCAGGCCTTAATCGAGTTCACGAAGGCTTTTGATGGTTGTGTCATAAGCGCCGGAAATCTCCGTGTGGCGCAAGCTGAAATTGATGCGGCATATGAACAGGTTAGTGCCGAATTTTTGTCGGCTCTGCGCGGAGCTAAAGAAAATATCTTGCAGTTTCACAACAGACAAAAGCAGAGGGATTGGATTGCCCAGGACGGCGAAGGTTCAATCACAGGTCAGATGTATCGTCCCATTGGCCGGGTTGGGCTATACATACCGGGCGGGACTGCCAAATACCCCTCGTCGGTTCTCATGACTTGTATTCCGGCCGTAGTTGCCGGGGTTGGTGAGATAGTAATGGTCACACCGCCCGGAAAAGACGGGAAAATTCCGGCGGCAACCCTCGTCTCTGCCGCGGAGGCCGGGGTCAGTGAGATTTATCGCATTGGCGGGGCTCAAGCCATTGCGGCGTTGGCATATGGTACAAAAACGATTCGTGCAGTTGATAAGATTGTCGGGCCGGGCAATATCTACGTTACACTTGCGAAAAAAATGGTTTTCGGGACCGTCGGCATAGATATGCTGGCCGGGCCGAGTGAAATACTGATAATTGGCGATGGCAGTGTGGATGCGGGCTATGCGGCAGCGGACATGCTCTCACAGGCCGAACACGATGTCAGAGCAAGGGCTATGCTCGTGACGCCCGATGCAGTGTGGGCAGCAGAGGTAGCACAGGAAATAGAAACCCAGCTTGCCAAATTGCCCCGTTTGGAGATTGCCAAGGCGGCACTTGCCAATAATGGGAGTATTATTCTGGTCAAGGATTTGGCTGAGGCTTTTGAGGTGGCAAACCGCGTAGCGCCGGAGCATCTTGAACTCCTGCTGGCTGAACCATGGGCCTATCTGACGAAGGTTAAGAATGCCGGAGCTATTTTCCTCGGGCCTTATTCCCCGGAACCGCTCGGCGATTACTGGGCCGGGCCGAATCATGTTTTGCCTACCGGGGGCTCAGCGCGCTATACGTCTGTCTTAAGTGTCGATGATTTTTGCAAGCGTTCGAGTATCATTAACTACACGCAAAAAGGCTTGCAAAAGGCGGCCGGCGCGATTGCGGTTTTGACTAAGGCGGAAGAACTGACTGCTCACGGGGCTGCGGTAGCCATACGTCAAGCCGGAGCAAGATGAGCTATAGAGTAAGATGAGTTTGAGCAATATGAGTAGAGGGGGAAAAGAGATGACCTTACGCAAGGGTTTTGTTGAAAGAAAGACAAACGAGACAGACATTAAGCTTGAACTGAACCTGGATGGCGATGGGATCATGCAGGGCAGCAGCGGTATCGGTTTTATGGATCATATGCTGGAGTTATTTGCGAGACATGGTAATATACGTCTAAACATCGGGGTACATGGCGATTACAAGGTTGACGACCACCATACGGTTGAGGATATCGGGCTCAGCCTGGGGTTAGCCTTTCAGCAGGCTCTTGGCGACAAAAAAGGAATAGCCCGCTACGCCTCGCTGACGTTGCCTATGGATGAAGCCTTAATTCTTTGTGCCGTCGATATAAGCGGCAGACCCGGCTTGTATTTTAACGCGGAATTCTCGAGTGAAAAGATCGGACAATTCGACAGCCAGCTTATTGAGGTTTTTTGGCAGGCTTTTGCGAGTTCTGCTAAGATAACGCTGCACATCCGGCAGCTGGCCGGGAGCAATTCCCACCACATTGCCGAAGCGGTCTTTAAGGCGGCAGGCAGAGTCTTAAAAGGGGCGGCAAAGGTTGAAGGTCGTGAAATACCTTCGTCCAAGGGGGTTTTGTAATTGAAAACAGCAGTACTGGATTATGATGTGGGCAACCTGGCCAGTGTGCTGCAGGGCTTAAAAAGTGTCGGGCTTGACCCTTATGTAACACGTGACATACAAGAGATACGGGCTGCACGGGCTGTCGTCCTGCCAGGGGTAGGCGCTTTTGCAGCAGGGATGGATAATCTCAAAAAATACGGACTGCTTCCGGCTATCAGCGAAATGGCTGAACGCGGGGTACCTTTTTTGGGAATCTGTCTAGGTATGCAGCTCCTCTTTGAGGAAAGCGATGAACATGGGAGATATGCCGGCTTGAGCTTGCTGCCGGGAAGGGTTACACGTTTCCCCGAGGGTTTGAAAATACCGCATATGGGCTGGAACACCCTGGAGATAAAACAAGCTCACCCCCTTTTAAAAAATATTGACCAGGGCAGCTATGTCTACTTTGTACACTCATATTATGTAAAGAGCTGTGATGCTGCACATGTTGTCTCAACGACGAACTACGGATTGGATTTCCCGGCGGTGGTATGTTTTAATAACATCATGGGACTGCAGTTCCATCCTGAGAAAAGCAGCCGGATCGGGCTAAAAATATTAGAAAACTTTGGGGAGATGGTCAGAAATGGAAGTAATACCGGCAATTGATTTAAGGGATGGTCGGTGTGTGCGTTTGGTGCAGGGAGAAAAAGGATCAGAAACAGTATATTCGGATGAACCGGTCGAAATGGCCAGCCGCTGGGAAGCGCTTGGGGCGCCGCGTCTGCATGTCGTAGATCTTGACGGAGCTTTTACCGGATCACCGCAAAATCTTGATGTAATCCAAGAGATAGTACAGGCAGTCAAGATACCGGTTCAGCTCGGCGGCGGCATCCGTTCAATGGATATGGTCCATAAGGTGCTCGACTTGGGAATTGACAGGGTTATTCTTGGTACTGCCGCTATTTTCACACCCGAACTGGTCTCAAAATGCAGTGAGGAATTTGGCGAGCATATCATTGTCGGGATAGACGGGAGAGACGGGCTCGTAGCTATCGAAGGCTGGGAATCTACGGTGGAAATGACCGTCGAGCTTTTGGCACAGAGAATCGCCAAGGTCGGCATCAAAAGAGTCATTTTTACAGACACACGGCGAGATGGTACGTTGCGTGGACCCAACCTTGAAGCCACTAAGAAGCTAGCTCAGTCAAGCGGTTTGAAGGTTATTGCGTCCGGCGGTGTCTCCAATCTCGAAGATCTGCGCGCGGTCAAATCCCTGAAACCCTTTGGCGTCGAGGGGATTATCATGGGCAAAGCCCTCTATTCGGGAGCTATCAGTCTCAAAGAGGCCTTGCAGGTCATGGAGGATTAATTATGCTCGCAAAACGTATTATCCCCTGCCTTGATGTGGAAAAAGGCCGGGTTGTCAAGGGAACTAAATTTCTTAATCTGAGAGATGCCGGAGACCCTGTCGAACTGGCTGCCTTTTATGATAGGGAAGGCGCCGACGAACTGGTCTTTCTGGATATCACCGCTTCGGCGGAATATAGAGATATTATGATAGACGTGGTCACTGAGGTGGCCAAAAAGGTGTTCATCCCGTTTACAGTTGGCGGCGGCATCCGCACGGTCGAGGACATGCGCAGGATTCTCAAAGCCGGGGCCGACAAGGTGGGCGTGAATACCGCAGCCGTGCAAAACCCCGAGATCATTCATGAGGGCGCCGCGCTTTTTGGCAACCAGTGTATTGTTCTGGCTGTTGACGCACGCCAGGTGGGCGAGAACAAATGGGAGGTTTACACGCATGGAGGCCGCAAACCTACAGGTATCGATGTGATAGAATGGGTGCAGCGGGCCGAACAGTTGGGCGCCGGTGAGATTCTCCTGACAAGCATGGATCGTGACGGAACCAAGGAGGGTTACGACCTGCCTTTGACCAAGGCGGTAAGCCGTGCTGTTACCGTACCGGTTATTGCCTCGGGCGGTGTCGGCAATACCGAGCATCTCTATGAAGGCGCAGTGGCTGGCGAGGCCGGTGGTTTGCTGGCTGCTTCGATCTTTCATTTCGGGGAAATAAAAATTAATGAGGCCAAAAAATATCTAAATGAAAAGGGGGTTGACGTTCGCTTATGAAGATCACCCCAGATGGAATTGACCATTTGAAATTTGATGAAAAAGGTTTAATCCCTGCGGTAGTCCAGGATGTACAGAGCGGGACAGTGCTAATGGTAGCTTATATGAACAAAGAAGCTTTGCAGAAGACCTTATCGGACGGGCGCACGTGGTTTTATAGCCGCAGCCGCCGGTCGCTCTGGGCGAAGGGCGAGACCTCCGGTCACATCCAGAAAGTAGCCGCAATTTATTATGATTGTGATGCCGATACATTGCTTGTTCAGGTGCACCAGACCGGCGCGGCCTGCCATGAAGGTACCTTTTCTTGTTTTTCGAGGCCGCTGGTCGAGTATGAAAAACCGGTCACTCCTGCCTGGGCTGCCTTATCGTGGCTCGAGGAGCTCGTCAGGGAGCGTCGGGAAACGATGCCGCCAGAATCTTATACGACCTACCTGTTCGAAAAAGGAATTGATAAGATTCTGAAAAAAGTTGGCGAGGAGACTACCGAGGTGGTTATTGCCGCGAAAGGTGGCAAAGAGGACGAGATTATCTATGAGACAGCGGACTTGTTTTATCATCTGCTAGTGATGCTGCGGGATAAGAATATCGAACTTGCCACTATCTTTGAAGAATTAGAGAGACGCCACCGGCCAGCCAAGCAATGATACAAATAAGCCGGATAAATAAAGCTGGATTAAAGGCTCCGATAGCAAAAAAAGGGACCAGGGTTTTTCCCTGGACCTATAGAGTGGAGGAGATAAGAGGAGTTGTTCAGTATGAAGTATGTCCAGCTTTCTTTTTTGCTATACCCCTGATGATAAAAATGTTTAGCGCCAAAATTGCAAGGAGGACACAAGGTGGCTTTAATAAATAACCCTCGCGAAGAATACTGGAAATTAAGGGATGCGGTGCATAGCCGGCTTTTTTCGCATTTGAACCCGGAACAGTTGAAGGCTGTTGAAACAGGAGAGGGCGCTTTGCTTTGCCTGGCTGGAGCGGGTTCCGGAAAGACAATGGCGATGGTACACCGCGTCATGCATTTATATCTATTTGGACCGCAATATAACCCGCAACCAATACTGCCAAATGATTTAGCTGAAGAAGATCTCGAACTCATGAGAAAATGGCTTGGTAATAGCGAATCACAGAACAAAACCCAGATTCCGGCCCGGCTTGTGCGTCTTTTCCATCATGACGGCGTCCGGCCTGGGTCGATCCTCGCGATTACGTTTACCAACAAGGCTGCGCGCGAGATGCAAAACCGTATTGCCGCGCTCCTTGGCCCGGCGATGAATGATATGTGGGTTATGACCTTTCATTCGGCTTGTGTGCGCATCTTGCGCCGTGAGATTACAGCGCTCGGCTATACGGCTGACTTCACTATTTATGACAGTACGGATCAACTCCAGGTGATCAAAGGCGCAGCAAAAGAATTGAATCTGGATGAGAAAAAATTCCCGCCCCGCAGTCTGCTGAGCATTGTCAGCCGGTTCAAAAGCAGTGTGCAGGACCCTGCCGAGGCAGCCCGCGCGGCAGCGGGCGATTATCTGCTCGAAAAAGGGGCGAAGGTTTATGAAATATATCAGAAAAGGCTGCAGCAGAATAATGCAGTAGATTTTGACGATTTGATTATGCTGACTGTCCGTCTGTTCAGAAGGCTTCCGGATGTTTTGGAGAAATACCAGGAGCGCTTCCGTTATATCATGGTCGACGAATACCAGGATACAAACCATGCGCAATACGCGCTCGTTAGTCTTCTGGCCCAGAAGTACCGCAATCTCTGTGTCGTCGGGGATGATGACCAGTCTATATACGCCTTCCGGCAGGCCGATATCCGCAATATCCTCGAGTTTGAGCGTGATTACCCTGAGGCTTGCGTCATCAAGCTCGAACAAAATTACCGCTCGACGCAGTTTATCCTGGATGCGGCAAACAGTGTCATCAGCAACAATAAAGGACGCAAGAAAAAGAGTCTCTGGACTCAAAACCCAGGCGGCGATGTTATCCTGCGTTACGAGGCGCTCGATGAGAAAGACGAGGCCCGCTTTGTCAGCGACGAGATCACGAGGCTGGTCGGCACAAGCCGACGCTATCAGGATTGTGCGGTTTTAATCAGAACTAATGCGCAATCCAGGGTCTTTGAAGAGCTTTTTATCAAGAATGGAATTCCATATATCATTGTGGGCAGTCAGAAGTTTTATGAGCGCATGGAAATCAAAGATATCCTGGCCTATCTGAAGTTGCTGGCCAACCCGAGTGACAGCGTGAGCTTAAAACGGATTATCAACGTGCCGCGCCGCGGTATTGGCGAGACTACGTTTTTAAAGGTGGAGGAATACAGCCGCGTAAATGATATCCCGGTATTTGAGGCTTTACACGGATATGCCGGACAAAACCCCGGCTCGAAGGCTGCTAAGGGTATCCAGAGTTTCTTGGCGCTCATCGCGGGGTTTAAGGAAATGACAGATAATGTGCCTGTAACGGCGCTGACTGAAAGCATCCTTGAACAAACGGGATATTCTCTCGAGCTTGTTACGGAGAATTCGATTGAGGCCCAGAGCCGCATCGAGAACCTGAAGGAGTTTCTGACTGTTACGCAGGAATATGACAACAGGACGAGTGAGCCGCAGCTTGCTGATTTTTTAAGCCAGGTCTCACTCATAACCGACCTCGACACTTACGAGGATGAAACCCAGGCAGTTGTAATTATGACGATGCATATGGCCAAAGGGCTGGAATTTGCGAATGTTTTTGTAGCCGGACTTGAAGAAGGGATCTTTCCGCATTCCCGCGCGCTCTTTGAAGATACGGAGCTCGAGGAAGAACGCCGGCTCTGTTATGTAGCGATTACGCGGGCCAAAGAGAGAGTCTGCCTGATCTATGCGCGCCAGCGCACACTTTATGGCAGGACCAACCGCTACCTGCCTTCGCGGTTTTTGGATGAGATACCACAGCATTTGTGGGAAGAATATAAAGACAAACGGGGCTTTTTTACAACAACATTAGCCCCGGCGCAAGAGCGACGTGCTGCTGACGTCAACGTCAACAGAGCGGTATTTCTCGTTGGCGATAAGGTTGAACATAACAAGTGGGGGCAGGGGGTCATCGTAAGCAGCAAGGGCGAAGGTGAAAACACCGAGCTGACAATAGCTTTCCCGGATCAGGGCCTCAAGACCTTGCTGGCTTCGTACGCTCCGTTGAGAAAGGTGTAAAATATCCTGTGCAATACTTGGTCAACAGGAGGGATT
Organism: Peptococcaceae bacterium UBA6129; assembly: GCA_002422465.1. Classification (GTDB taxonomy): domain Bacteria; phylum Bacillota; class Peptococcia; order DRI-13; family UBA6129; genus UBA6129. The sequence continues at coordinate 33,606 of DIVP01000095.1, forward strand.
TGAGTGTCCGACAACGCAAAACTTGAGCTTATGCAGGAGCTGGTTAAAAGACTAAACCGGTATTCCTACGAATACTATACTTTAGACAGCCCGAGCATCAGCGATGCCGAATATGATGCTGACTATGACAGGCTGCGTGCTCTCGAAGCAGAAACGGGGAAAGTTTTAACGGATTCCCCGACGCAGCGTATTGGCGATACGGTCCTAAGCGAGTTTAAGAAACATGCGCACAGATCGAAGCTGTGGAGCCTAGACAAGGCTCAGGATATTTCCGGCCTGATGGCCTGGGAGAAAAGACTCCTCAAGGCTGTTGAGGAATACAACAGCAGCGGCGCCGGGCAGCTGCCGCCGCTATCCTACCTTGTGACGCTGAAATTTGATGGGCTCACGATTAACCTGACTTATATGGAGCGAAAGCTCGTTCATGCCGCAACGCGCGGCACCGGCGAGATTGGTGAAGAGATTCTCGCACAGGTCAGGACTATTAAAACAATTCCTCAGAGCATTGCGAGTCCTGTATTCATGGAGGTGCGCGGCGAGGCTCTCATGACAAAGCAGGCTTTCGCCGAGTATAACGCCAAAGCGGCGATTCCGTTAAAGAATCTGCGTAACGGCGCTGCCGGTGCGCTGCGCAACCTGAATACGGCGGAAACGGCCGCGAGAAAACTGGCCGCTTATTTTTATGACCTCGGCTATTGGGAGGGCAACCCGTTTGCGACATATTCCGAAATACTCGCGTTTATCAAAGCACAGGGGCTGCCGGTGCATTCCTATCAGAAAAAGTGCGCTAATATCGCAGAGGTTATCGGTGAGATCGAGAAAATTACCACGGAGCGCGATAATCTTGATTTTGAGATTGACGGGCTCGTTATTGCGGTTGACGACCTCAAAACAAGAGAGGTTTTGGGCTATACGATCAAGTTCCCGAAATGGTCGTTGGCCTACAAATTTGAGGCCAAGGACGCGACAACGACCTTGCTTGCCGTAGAGTGGAACGTCGGCAGGACAGGCAAGGTCACGCCGACTGCACTTTTAGAGCCTGTGGACATCGGTGGAGTGACGATTAAACGGGCTACGCTTAATAATATGGATGATATCGGCAGGAAAGGCGTCAGGATTGGCAGCCGCGTTTTTGTCAGGCGCGCCAATGACGTTATCCCGGAGATAACCGGCATCGCCGCGGATTCGTCGGAAGAAACGAATGAGGTTATGCATATGGGGATAGATGGGGATTTTATTGAAACTATGGATACTGGGGATATTGTCGATACTGTGGAAATCACAGCACCGGCAAGCTGCCCGGCCTGCGGTTCACACCTTATCCAGGACGGTGTTCACTTGTTCTGTGAAAATTCGCTGTCTTGCAAGCCGCAGATGGTCAAAAGCATTGTCCATTTTGCGTCGCGCGAGGCCATGAATATCGAAGGCTTCAGTGAGAAGACGGCCGAACAGCTCTTTGAGACGCTTGATATCCGCGAGATATCGGACTTATACAGCCTTATGAAAGAAGAGCTTTTGGGCCTTGAGAAATTCCAGGAGAAGAAAGCGCAGAACCTGCTGACCGCCCTTGAAAAGAGCAAGGACTGTACGCTTGATTCCTTTATTTTTGCACTCGGAATCCCGAATGTCGGCAAGAAAACAGCACGCGATCTAGCCGCCAGGTTTCGCTCGCTCGAACGCGTTATGCAGGCCTCGACCGACGAGCTTCTGGCTGTGCCGGATATCGGCGGGATTGTTGCAGACAGTATTATCACGTTTTTTGAGGATGAAAAGATACAAAGTAGCATTGCCAGGCTGCTGTCGGTCGGGGTCAAACCGCAGCATCAGGCCGGTCTCGTCAACGAGAACCAGTTTCGCGATAAAACGGTTGTTGTGACAGGGACATTGGAAAAGTATTCCCGCCCGGAGATTGAAAAACTGCTCGCTGATATGGGCGCAAAGGTGTCCGGCAGTGTCAGCAAAAAAACAGATTATGTCATTGCCGGCGAGAACGCCGGGTCGAAGCTCGATAAAGCCCAGGAAATACTGGCCTCGGGAGTCGAGACGACGCTTAGGATTTTGTCGGAAGCAGAATTTGAAAAAATGTTGGATTGATAATTAGACCGTTGGGCCAATGAAATAGTAATTTTACATTATGATGAAATGACCGCCTGCAGACAGAAGAAATTTTTGATATAATGCAAGATATGGAAGAAAATGCGGCCTTTATAATAAGATAAAGTGATTAACAATGTTGTGTACAAGGAAGGTGAAGCAAATGAAGATTACTGTCGAGGATGTCGAGCACGTAGCCTTGCTCAGTCGCTTGGAGCTGTCCGAACAGGATAAGGAAAATTACACGCGGTCATTAAATGCGATCTTGGAATACATGGAGATTTTAAACCGCGTCGATACGAGTACAGTTGAGCCGACCGCACATGTACTTCCGTTGAAGAATGTGTTCAGAGCGGACGAGCTTAAGCCGTGTCTGGATAAAAAATTGGCGTTGTCAAATGCCCCGGACGAAGAAAATGGATGTTTTAAAGTACCGCGGATAGTTTAATTGATGTAAGAGAGGAGGAAATCACTTGTCTTTAACTAGTCTGACGGCTCATGAAATGAGTGAGCTTCTGAAAAAACGTGAAATAAGCAGTGTCGAACTGACCACGGCACACCTTGAGCAGATTTATATGCTTGAGAAGGACATTAACGCGTTTGTGACCGTGACAAACAAACGGGCTCTGGAACAGGCCCGGAACATAGATGAAAAAAGGGCACAAGGCAAAGAGCTCCCGGCTTTGGCAGGTATCCCTGCAGCTCTGAAGGATAACATGTGTACCGAGGGCATCAGAACGACATGTTCATCGAAAATATTATATAATTTTGTCCCCCCATACAATGCTACAGTGACGGAAAAACTAGATGCCGCCGGAACCGTTCTTGTCGGCAAATGCAATATGGATGAATTTGCGATGGGTTCGTCTACGGAAAATTCCGGCTTTGAACCGACAAATAATCCGTATGATATTAATGCTGTTCCGGGTGGCTCAAGCGGTGGCCCAGCTGCCGCAGTGGCTGCTGAAGAGGTTGTTTTCGCGCTGGGTTCCGATACCGGCGGNNGTCCATTCGCCAGCCGGCGGCATTCTGTGGTGTCATAGGGCTGAAACCCACCTACGGCTATGTTTCGCGTTATGGTCTGATTGCCTATGCCTCCTCGCTTGACCAAATTGGGCCGCTGGCTAAAGATATGACCGATTGCGCGCTGATCATGAATACCATTTTCGGCTATGACCCCAAAGATTCAACATCGGCGCCTGTCGATGTTCCGGACTTCACTGCCTCGCTCATCAATGATGTCAAAGGCATGAGAATAGGGATTCCTAAGGAATATATCGGTGAAGGAATAGACCCGCAGGTTTCAGCTTATCTCAGACAGGCCGCTACGAAGCTCGAAGAACTCGGCGCTGTCTGTGAAGAGGTTTCGCTGCCTCATACCGAATATGCCCTTCCGGCTTACTATATTATCGCATCAGCCGAATGCAGCTCGAACCTGGCCAGATATGACGGGGTCCGCTATGGCCTCAGGGTCGAGTCGGATGATATCATCTCGATGTTCAGCAAGACGCGCAGTCAGGGCTTTGGCGACGAAGTCAAGCGCCGCATCATGCTGGGTACGTACGCGTTAAGCTCCGGTTATTACGATGCTTACTACCTGAAGGCTCTCAAGGTTCGCACACTCATTAAAAAAGACTTTGACCAGGCCTTTGAAAAATATGATTGTCTTCTCACCCCAACAGCGCCCACCGTAGCCTTTAATTTCGGTGAAAAGACGAACGACCCGCTGGCCATGTATATGTCGGATGTCTGTACTATCCCGATCAATCTTGCAGGTATTCCGGCCTTATCCATACCCTTTGGCATGGTAAACCATCGACCGGTCGGGCTGCAGTTAATCGGGAAGGCCTTTAACGAAGGCACGCTGCTCAGGGTTGGATATACGCTAGAACAGAACACCAGGCTGACGAGGCCGAGACCATTTGAAAGGGGTGAGCTGGCATGAGCGCTGTGAAGTACGAAACAGTCATTGGGCTGGAGGTCCATGCCGAGCTCAAGACACTCACGAAGATATTCTGCTCCTGCCCGACTGAGTTCGGCGGTGAGGAAAACACCCATATCTGCCCTGTTTGTTTGGGTTTGCCCGGAGTATTGCCTGTGTTGAACAAAAAAGTCCTGGAGTTTGCGGTGCGTGCCGGACTGGCCCTGAACTGTGAGATTGCCGGTTTTAGCAAATTTGACCGCAAGAATTATTTTTATCCCGACCTGCCGAAAGCCTATCAAATCTCACAGTACGATTTGCCTATCTGCAAGGGCGGCCGTCTCGAAATAGAAACCAACGGCGAAAAGAAAACTATTGGCGTTACACGCGTCCATATGGAGGAGGATGCCGGCAAGCTGCTGCATGGCGGGGCTTCGATTACAACATCACAATACTCGCTGGCCGACTATAACCGGACAGGCGTACCGTTGATTGAAATAGTCTCTGAACCGGATATGCGCTCGGCTGAAGAGGCCCGGGCGTATATAGAAAAGATAAAAGCTATTCTCGAGTACATCGATGTGTCCGATGTTAAAATGGAACAGGGTTCGCTGCGCTGTGATGCCAATATCTCCTTGAGACCAGTTGGGAGTACAAAGCTAGGCACTAAAACAGAGATTAAGAATATGAATTCGTTTCGCTCACTGCAAAAGGCTATCGAATACGAGGTGACAAGACAGGAAGATATCCTCGAAGAGCGTGGGACAATCGTTCAGGAAACGCGTTCCTGGGATGAGGAAAAGGGCGTTACCGTATCAATGCGCAGTAAAGAAGCGGCGCATGATTACCGCTATTTCCCTGATCCTGATCTCGTGCCAATTGTTGTCGAACCGGCATGGGTCGACGAAATCAGAGCAGCACTGCCGGAGCTGCCCGAAGCGAGGAGACAACGACTTGTTGATGAGCTGGGTTTATCGCTGTACGATGCCGGGATTATCACCGGCACCCGCGCGATTGCGGAATTCTTCGACCGTGTTGTCAGCCAATACAACGAACCGAAGATAGTCGCGAACTGGATCATGGGCGAGCTTTTGCGGCTATTAAACGCTAACAATCTGGAAATAAGTGACTGCAAGGTTACACCCGATAAGTTGGCCGCCCTGCTGAAATACCAGGCTGAGGGCACCATAAGCGGGAAGATGGCTAAAGCCGTTTTTGACGAGATGTTTGCAACCGGCAACGAACCGGGAGCTATTATCAGTGAAAAAGGTATGGTGCAGATTTCCGATGAAGGCGCATTATTAGCTATTGTCGGGAAGATAATTGCGGCTAACCCGCAGTCAGTCGCGGATTACCGCGCCGGGAAGGAAAAAGCCCTTGGCTTCATGGTCGGGCAGATCATGAAAGAGACTAAGGGTCAGGCCAATCCCGGAGCTGTCACCAAGCTATTGAAGGAAAAACTTGATGCGCTAAGCTAGCTGGTACGTTAAAGAAACAAAAGAGACTCCGGTCCAGGCTGACCGGAGTCTCAATTAAAACTGCTAAAAGCAGGTGGTTATTCTTGGGTGTTCTAAAAAAGATTATTATCGTATGTATTATCGGAATAATAACATATTTCCTCGTACTTAATATTTTTACAGGATTGAGGGTTCAGGGATATAGCTATCTTTTTCGTGCCACCAAGCCTTATGACCTTGTACTCAAACATGCCCTCATCATTGACGGTTCAGGTGAGAACGAGCCGTTTCGCGGCGATATCGCGATCACGGATGGATATATTGCGGCAGTGGGCTATATTAACGCTAAAGAGTCACAAATATTTGATGCCGGCGGGCTTTCTGTCATACCTTGTCCTGTCAAAATAAAGAAGAATGATGAAGTCGTTGAGCATCTGCTGAGGACAAGCTTCCCGCGCTATCCGGCCGAAAACATTTTCCTGCGCGAACCCCCGTATGAGGGGTTAAGCCTCGCTCAGGCTGCCAGGACGGCAGGACTTAGCGCTGCGGAAATGTCCAAGAGCCTCATAACCGGCGCAGGTGCGGATAGTAAAGTGTTCCTTGTTGCGGTCAAAGGAAAAGAAGGCGACGAGAGCAATGAAGAATTGCTAGCACTGCTTACAGGGTACAAGGCCAAAGCGCTCGGGGAAAAAAACAGCGGTTTTATCAGAGCAGGCTATAAAGCTGATTTTTATATTTACAAGACAGCTGATTTTACCCGCGAAGAGCTTAACCTACTTCTGGCCAAAGGAGCCGTACCAACTCCCGTTCACCGTATTGAGGGCGGTAAGTTTATCCAATAGCATATAATAAGAAACGTGTTAAATCGATAAAGCAAGGTCGTACCTCAATCCGTTTTTGAGATACGCTCTTGTTTTCTTATATTTTGTCAGTCCATAGAAAAATTTATAAAAAGGACTGCTCCCATGAAATGTTATTATAGCAGAGGTATTTGCGGAACAGACACGGTATTATTTATAAAAAAGCAAGAAGGTGATTTTATATGAATGAGGTAACTATGCAAGAGCTAAAACAAAAGGCCGAAGAATTATATAGAAGTGGCGCTTACCTCTGCTCGGAGGCCGTGTTTACTGTGGTAAATGACTACCTCGGTCGTCCGTTACCCCCTGAAGCAGTCCGAATTACTTCAGGCTTTCCTGTCGGTATTGGTCATGCTGGGTGCACTTGTGGAGCACTTAACGGCGCAATCATTGCGTTAGGATTAAAGTATGGCCGGACAGGCCCGAAACAAGATAATAAAAAAATTATAGCCTTAAGCAAGGAAGTGCATGATGAGTTTAAACAGCAATTCGGAAGTACTTGTTGCCGTGTATTAATTAAAAAGTTCGATTTTGGCAGCTCGGAGCATCTTGAACATTGCATAAGAATTACTGGCGAATCAACAAAAATGGTATGCAATAAATTGTTTGAAGGTGGTGGTAAATAATGGAACACATAATCGATTGTAAAGGATTAAAATGTCCACAACCGGTGATTAATACCAAAAATTATTTTGATTCAATCGGTGAAGGCGAAGCTGTAATCATCGTGGATGATGAAGCAGCAAGAGAAAACATATCTAAATTCGCTCAAAGTGAGGGTTTTCGATTTTCAATAGAAGAAAAAGAGGCTTTGTACTATATTTTAGTTAAAAAAGAACCTACACCAGAGGAAAATGGTAATACCGACAGGCAAAAGTTTACAATTGTTATTACCTCCAACATGTTAGGCAACGGAGATCCCAAATTGGGTATTGCTTTAATGAATAATTATATTTATTCACTTTCTGAATGTGATAGGATTCCTACAGATTTAATTTTCATAAACAGCGGAGTTTATATTACAACAGAAGGTTCAGGCTGTATTAATTATCTGCAAAAGTTAAAAGACCGTGGTGTTACAATATCAAGCTGCGGCGCCTGCCTGGATTTCTATAGTCTGGAAGAAAAACTTATGATTGGCGAAGTCACTAATATGTATATTATTGTTACGAAGATGAACAATTCATTGCTGACAATAACGCTCTAGAAATTTGTAAAGCTGAGATAGAAGGAATAGTGGCATGTATAAATAAGATTTGCAGGTAATAATCCGGTAGCGAATTTGACGAGAAATGTGGTACGCTTACCTCAATGAATGTGTGGCCGAAGGGGAGCAAGCAATTCCCGGGCACCGGGGGTTAGGGGAATGGACGTGGCGGCTGATTTTAGTAAACCATATGAAGTGAAGATTACCGGGATTACTCACGATGGCGCAGGCGTTGGCAGAATTGACGGTCAGGTCGTTTTTGTCCCCGGCGCGCTTCAGGGTGAAGAGGTGCTTATCGAGATTACCGGAATACAAAAAAAGATTCTGTACGCGAGAATCACGGAAATCCTCTCGTACCATGAGGATCGCATATCTCCGATTTGCAGCGTATACTCTTCGTGTGGAGGCTGCCAGCTTCAACATGCAGCTTATCCTGCCCAGCTGCGCATCAAGGAACAGCAAGTCCGCGAGGCGTTGGAACGCATAGGCGGCTTTACAGGGATTAAAGTAAATCCCACACTCGGCATGGATGAACCATGGGGTTATCGTAATAAAGGGCATTTTCAGGTGAGAAAACAAAACGACAGGATTGTACTGGGATTTTATGAAGAGGGTTCCCATCAGCTGGCCGGGCAGGCCTGCCGACATCTTTTTTCAGCCCAAGTTACTTCTTTGCTCGCTTTTTTAGAGGAGCGCCTGACAGTGCATAATGTCAAAACGGCCATCATACCGGAACAAGGCTTGTGCCGGATTATGATCAGAGAGAGCAAGGCAACCGGTGATATTCTGCTGGTATTTGTCAGCACAGGCACAACTATTGGAAAGATAGAGACAATTTCCCGGGAAATATGCCATGAATTTCCACAGGTTGTCGGAATAAGTCTGAGCCGGAATGCGCGCAGAATCGGGCCGGTGCTGGGTCAGGACACCGTGGTTATTTCAGGCAAAGGTGAGATTACCGATTGCCTAGGTCCATTTAGTTTTGCTATCTCCGTGCCGTCCTTTTTTCAGGTTAATAATGTCCAGGCGGAGGTGTTATACCAGAAAACCGTCGAGTATGCAGGGCTGACTGCGGATAATACAGTAATTGATGCTTACTGCGGTATCGGCGCTATCTCACTTTTTCTGGCGGAAAAGGCCGGACATGTTATCGGTATCGAGTCAGTGATAGAGGCAGTTGACGATGCTAAAAGGAATGCCGAAGAAAACAGCGTGAAGAATGTTGAGTTTATCGAAGGAGAGGCCGAAAAAGTAATGCCCCGTCTCGTTGAACAGGGCATCTGTCCGGATGTGGTTGTAGTTGACCCACCCCGGCGGGGCTGTGATAAAGCGCTTTTGGACAGTATTATCGATGCAAAACCCTCAAGAATTGTCTACGTTTCCTGCAACCCGGCTACGCTCGCACGAGATCTGCGCATGCTCTCAGCAGGTGGCTACAGAGTAGAGGAAGTACAGCCTGTCGATATGTTTCCGCAGACGGCGCATGTTGAGGTGGTTACTTTGCTTACAAGGAGTGTAGAGACGAAGTAAGCAAAGTAACCACCCATGCAAGGAATGCCCAAGAAGACGAGAGGAGCGAAGTCTGATTGGTGCAGTCTACTGCTGAGTGTGTAATAGGAATGCAAAGGAAAGATACGTAGAAATCCTTAGTTTTCAGCACTTGGCGAGATATATGACTTTTACGACGGATGGCGATGATTTTAGGAATAAGGTGCTGAGAGATAAAATTGACGTATCGGTTGTATTGGACGTGGAGTGTGTAGACATGTTCCCGCAGTGCTTTGATTAGAGTGTTTGGATAAGCTCTCAGGCTTTTCGGACACATATTTAAGGGGTACTATGCGTCCGGTTATTAATAATCAGCGGCGGAGAATCAATAGCTGTTACCCTGCCGTTAATCCTGATATTGAACCGTTAAAAAGGTCCTCTGGGCGAGCACCACCAGGATGGAAGCAGCCGCCTTCTTGTATTGGTTATATAACAGGTAAACAGACCGATTAAAAAAAGCTATTGTTACAGTTTAACTGGGCAATGGCTTTTATAATTAAATCATAAAAATCGGGGACAGGGTAAAGGGATTTAGGGGTTATATAGGATATTTAAGGCAGGAATATGTTGAATAATGTAGAAATCCATACTGACCCGCAGCAAGACAGCCGCTGAAGACTGTAGTGATATATGATGATATTATTCAAAAATTTGAAGTTTGGCAGACTTGATTTTGTATCAAAGTCATAATCCGGCAGAGGGTGAAAAAATGATTTTTCATTGGTATCCGTATCATATGTTGACAATATTACTGATTCTGATTTCCGTGGTAATGCTCAGCTATGTATTTGTACATCGACACAAAACCGGAACCTGGTATTCTTTGGGTATATTGAGCCTGATGCTCTTGTGGTCGGTCGCCCAAGGATTGGAGTTTTCCGTCCAAGACCTTAGGGACAAGCTGATATTCGCGAACATCCAATATATACCGATCACGATCATCCCCGTGCTGTATCTTTACTTGTCACTGAGTTTTTCCAGAAAAGACTTTTTGCTGAAGAAGAAGTACTTGCCCTATCTGCTTCTGGTTGTGCCTGCTATTTTGAACATTTTGCTCTGGACGGACCCTTACCACGGACTGATCAGGCAGACCCTTTACCTCAATGCCGGCGGCATTGTTCCGACTATAGGCAAACGATTCGGGGTAACTATGCTTCCGTTTGCCGCATACAACTTTTCACTGACAGTGGTAACCCTCGCTATACTGGCGAATACATGGATGGATAAGTACTTTCATTACAGAGATCAGGCAAAATACCTGTTTATCGGTCTTTTGGTACCCACATGCACGACCTTCCTGCATTTCTTCGGGATAAATTTTTACAACATTGATATGACGCCCTTCAGCTTCGCAATTACGGGCATTTTGCTCACCCATGGCATATTCCGGCATGGTTTGTTTGAAATTGTCCCAATTGCGCTGAGCCATATCGTCAATGAAATGAAGCCCGGCCTGATCGTGTATGACAAGTTCCTCCGCTTGATCGACATCAACCCGTCTGCCGAACGCATTTTAAGCGTATATGGACAACGAATCATCGGCCTGCCTGTTTCCGCCGCTTTAGCCCATGTGCCGGAATTGGTGAAGGTGATAGAGCAAAGGAAGAGCTGCAAAGATGAAATATCATATTGTGTCAATAACAGCCAAAGTTATTTCGAAGTCACCGTCACACATCTCGAAAACGCCAAGGGTACAAGCCTCGGCTGGATGGCGCAGATATACGACATCACCGAGCGAAAGGCTGCTGAGGATAAGCTGAAACAGGACAAGGAAAACGCAATGACACTGTATAAAACCGCCGAACAGACCTCGATATCTAATGAATCGGCATTTTTACAGGCGCAAATAAAACCTCATTTTCTCTACAACGCGCTCAACGTCATAGCTGTGCTGTGCAGGATGGATTCAGAAAAGGCCAGAGAGCTGACATTGGATTTGTCGAACTACATGCGACACAGCTTTGATTTTAAAAATCTTGTAAAGTATATTACCTTTGAGGAGGAGCTGGAGTTCATCCGGGCCTATGTCAGAATCGAGCAGGCGCGCTTTAAAGATCGGCTGAATGTGATATACGAGATTGACGATACCGAAGGTCTGCGGCTGCCGCCGCTTTTATTGCAGCCACTGGTGGAAAATGCCATACGTCACGGCATACGCAAAAATGAAACCGGTCGGACAGTTGTTTTAAGAGTGAAAAATCTGGAAGAACACTATCTGATTGAAATCAAGGATGACGGAGCAGGAATGACACCGGAGCAGCTTGATGCGATCCTGCCGGAGCAAGGAGCGGGCGGCGTGGGTTTGACCAACATACAAAAAAGGCTTAGAATGCTGTATGGCACACAGCTTTTCATAGAAAGCCAACAGGGCATAGGAACAAAAGTCACTATGACATTGCCAAAGAGAAAGGTGGATGTCACATGAAAGCCGTAATTGTTGACGATGAATATTACGCACTGCAAGGCTTGAAAATGGAGCTGGAGGACATCGGCGGCATTGAAATCGCCGGCATCTATGAGGACGGCCAAAAAATGCTGGATGAATTGAAAGAAATCCGGCCCGACATCATCTTTTTGGATATAGAAATGCCGCAAATGAATGGATTTGAGCTTTTTGAGCAGCTTATGGATACAGGCTGTGTTCCGAATATCGTTTTTGTAACGGCGTACAGCCAATATGCGGTGAAGGCTTATGAAATCAATGCAATCGATTATATTGTCAAGCCGGTGACAAAGAGCCGACTACTAAAAACACTCGAGCGGATCAAGCCTGTTGCTGCGCCGAAAAAAAAGACCACCATTAAAATCAACTGCTTCAGGCATTTTTCCATAATGGTGAATGGCAAGGAAATCAATTCCGGTTGGAGAACCCGCAAGGCAGAAGAGCTGATTGCCTTTCTGATTAGTGAAAAAGGCAGCTTCGTTTCCAAGGATAAAATCGCCGAAGCCCTTTGGCTGGAGCAGGAGCACGAAAGCGCCATGTCCAACCTGTATATGGCCTATTATTATGTCAAAAAGCAGGAGAATAAAACCGGTGTCAGAATCCCCATCGAATCGGAGCGGGGCAAGATGCGCATCAATGCAGAGCTCATTGAGTGTGACATGCTGGAATTTGACAAACTAATCGACGCTGGGAATGGAGCGTATGCTGACGAAAGGGTCGCTTACATGGAAAAGGCGGCGGAGCTTTATCAGGGAGCGCTTTTTGAGGATGGCTATTACACCTGGGCCAATACAATCCAGGGCCATTACGAGTACCGGTATGTGGAACTGCTTGACAGCCTGATTGCATACTACCAAAAGAATGCCGATGAGCAAAAGGCAGGCTTCTACGAGAAAAAACTCCAGACAATTTAGCATCATATGGTTATGCGAAAGGGCTGCTGCACAATGGGGAATTGCGCAGCAGCCTTTTGATGTGCAAAAAGGGCTATAGAGTATAGTGTATAGATTTTGTAAAGACTTGATTTGCTATAATCAAAATGTCGAAAAATATGTAATTATTGCGGATCGGGGAGGATGTATCCTGAACGTGCTGTTATATGGCAAACCTAAGGAGCTTTTCGGCGTAGAGGATTTGCTGAATTCAAATATGAAGGTCGAAAATGTATCTGCCTTTGAGCATTTTCCAGAGGTTCGGGAATATCTGGCACGACATAATGTGGATATGGTAATGCTGGATGCGGATGATAATGCAGTCGGCTGGCAATGTCTCGCCGAAAAGTTCAAAAAAATTAATAAACAGATAAAAGTAGTGCTTTTAAGCTGTAATAAAGATGATGCCGTGAGGGCATACGAGGCCGGTGTTTTTGATTATCTGCTCAAACCCGTGAAGAAAAAGCAGCTGGAAAGAGTAGTGGCAAAAACCTGATTATTATGCTAAGGAGGCGGAACTATATATGCTGAAGTTGAAAAGAGTAATTTCCTGCGTGATTTTGTCGATGTTTTTATCGACAAACCTGGTACCGCTCAATGTGTTTGCGGAGGAAAGTCAACCCCCCACTTCCGATGACTTTCCTGCTATCACTGACTCGCCAGTTCTGATGGAAGCTTTCGGTTCGGGCACAACATACCTGGGCACCGGAACCTCTTCAGGCAGTATGTCGGATTTAACCAGTTTATACAGGCCGGTCAGCGTGCGTGGCTTTAACGCGGATATCATTGCGGAAGGGGACATCTGGCAAAGGGACCCGACCGGATCGGACAGCAATCAAGCCGCGTATACAACCAGTTCGGCTCTTGAGCCGGAAGGCTTTCCGGTACAGTCTGTTTTCGTTGCCGATACCTTCAGATCCAGATGGATCAGCAGTGAAGAATTGTTTTCCGGTACAGCGCCCGGGGAACCGACCAGAATGCTGCCGCAGGACGGAAAGATTGTTTATCAGCTGGAGGGAGTAGGTATAACCAATACATATTTCCAGCTTCAGCCGTATGATAGCTCCAATGCGATTGCGATCAAAGAGGGCGTCAGCACGAATGCGGAAGTTGTCTTTAATTCCCCCGCGTGCTATAAATCGCTGCGTTTCCTGCTGACCGGCGTTCCCGTCCCCATGAATACGTTCAAGATCGTCTTTGCCGACAACTCCTATGTGACGATACCGGGAGGCTTTAACTTCGGCGGGGCTGCCAATTTCGGGGAAAGCGGCAACAAAGATAGCGGGAGTGTTCCCTTTGTGCTGGCGGCACGGACCGAACTGGATAATGCCGCCATGACCAAAACCAAGCGGGCGTTTAACGACAACAGCGCTGCGAAAAACTGTGAATCCGATGCCAAACTCGATCCGGAGTTGGATTCCCTGTATTATCATACTTTGTCCGCCAAGGTGCTGGACCTGTCCAATATCACCTATACAGACCAGGAAGGCAACAGCAAAACGGGCGATTTGTCTTCGAACATCATCAGCAAGCTTGTCTTTGACGAAGCGGACTTCACAGCCGGCGATTTCGCGGATTACCGCGCGGGCTTCATGCTTGCGGTGAGCGGACTTCCGACGCCGAAGCCGGAAAAAGTAAGCTGGAAGGCGGATACATCTGTATCCACCACATATTTTGACTTGAACTGGAATGACGTTGCGGGTGAAACAAAATATGTGCTGGAAGTGGCCAAAGACAGCGGCTTCACGGACTTTGTCGAAGGGTTCAGAGGCAAGGAGCTTCCGGCTGACAGCACTACGGCGAAGGTAACCGGGCTTTTACCGCAAACGGATTATTACTGCAGGATTACCGGGTACAGGGATGAGTTAGCGGGAACAACGTCCGATGTGAAAAAGGTAACGACCGCCGACGCCAGCGGCCTGTTCCGGATCACCTATGACTTAAACGGCGTGCCCGGTACGGCGCCCGCCGACGACGGATATTACGCCAACGGGGAGGGAGTGACGGTTCAGGACGGGCCGGAAGGCGGCTTCATCAGGACGTCGGACCAGGCGCCCGTTGAATTTCTATGTTGGAATACGGCGTCCGACGGAAGCGACACAGATATTAATCCCCCGGAAACCTATATTTTTGGCGGCAGCAATGTCACTCTTTACGCGAAGTGGAAAATTGCCGGACAGCCGTCGGGCAGCGGGACGAAAGACGACCCGTACCTCATGGAGGACAGCGCCAATCTGGTCTGGCTTTCGCTACAGACGCGAAGTAGGCAGAACCACTATGAGGGTGTGTATTTCAAGCAGACCAACGACATCGACATGGCGGGAGTAAACTGGGTGCCGATCCGCTGGTTTGGCGGGAATTATGACGGCAACGGCTTTAGGATCAAAAACCTGACCATGGAATATACGCGCGAACAGGCGGATGCCGTTGGGCTTTCCGCTGTCGACAACAATATAGGTAACTATTTGATTTCGGGCGATTACTACCATCCGGACGAAGGCGGCTCATCCAGCCTGTCCGTCGATGTGAAAAGATATTCTTTCGGTCTGTTCGAATCCGTCGCGCAAATATACAGGTCTGATAACATCAAGATTTCCGAACTGAAAGACATCCATCTGGTCGGGATGAGGATCAGCGTTGATTTCACGGCAGATCCTGATTTCGTGCTGGAAGACATCGGAGGACGTTTCCGGGTTCCCTTTGTAGCGGTCGGCGGCATTGTGGGGGTCGCGGGAAACGGAAATGGCAGCGGGCTTACGCAGCCTTTGATCGGGGACTGGAACGGCAACCTCATCATCAGACATTGCACGGTGGACAGCACAAGCAGCATCGTTGTCAAAGCGCCCAACGCGGCGGTAGGCGGTCTGGTCGGATATGAATTTTCGTGCAACGGATACTCCTATAATAACAACAAAGACAATTTGTTTGTTTTTGACAGCAACTCCAACGAGGGCAGCATTACAGTCGAGAGCAGGAGCAACGCCGTAAAAATCAGATCGAACGGAGCGGACAGAGCCCTCGATTGGGCTGCCGACAATGATCTGCCCTATAAGAACGTTTTTGAGCCGTCTTTGTCGGTGGGCGGTCTGATCGGCTATCTGACCGCCAATACGATGCCGGCCGATCTCGGCCCCGGCACAGGCGACAGCGTTGCCAACAGCTACAACCGCGGCAATATCACGGTGCATGCGGGGAACACCATCTCCGGCAATGTACTGAGCTACTACACTGACACCACTTCCTATACCGATTCCGGCCTCAGCGACGATACGGTCCACAAAACCTATAATTCAACTGTTACTAAGGGCAAAAAGCGCCTGGATGAACAGACGACAAGCAAGAATTTCTCCGGGTCCACAAAAGTCGGCGGTCTGATCGGCTATCTTCACCTCGCGGCGTCAACCTATCTGCCAAGCTATAAAGACGGGGATGCGCCGTCCCAGCCGCCGCTACCGGCAGAGAACGAAATAAGAAGCGATTTTAAAAACCTCTACAATACAGGCACGGTTAGCGTGGACAAAAACGTGGCCGGACATAACGGAAATTCCCCGGACGCCTTGATGATGGCAGGCTCCTTCATCGGTCAGATCAAGCGGGATGCCTTTGCCCATGATCCCGAATACAGCTGGGATACGGGCGCCGCCTATGTTAATCTCATGAACAGCTTTTTCGTGGCAGGGGCGGCAACCAAAAACGGGAGCCTGCAGGCCAATCCGATCGGATACGCCTTTGCCCCGCCGGATGCCTCAATTATATTCGCTGATACGGGTTCGGGCTGGGCGAAGCACTATCACTATCAGGGCGACCCTGATTTCGATAACTATATCAACTGCAAGCCGCCCGCGTATTTTGTGGCTTATGACCAAGGCGATGAAGATTGGGCCGGCGTCTATGAATACGACAACCACAGCTACGATGTTCAGACCTTGGACTGGTTTGGCGCTTTGGCGACGAATCTGCTGGATACCATTTGGCCGACAGATAAATGGGTTCTTCAGGACGGCGCTTTGCCGGAAATCAGACAGTCGCTGTTTGGCCTCGCCGCAATTCGATTGGATAAATATGACAAAGACACGGCAGTGAACACATGCATTACCCCGGATGATCATAATGTGAAAAAGGTTGTGCTTCACCCCGGAGAAACACTGAATTTGGTGGCGGCCGGTATTTTATACGATGATCCGGACAATACGCTGGACGGCGTCGGCGCTGTCAGCTGGGCCAGCAGCGATCCTGTGGTCGCTTCTCTTACAACTGAAGACGTCACGCCGGCGGGACTTGACGCAAGTATTACAGCTGCGCTCATTACGGCGAACGTACCCGGGGAGACGACCATTTCCGCTTTGACGGCTATGGGCGGACTGAGGGATACGGTTGTGGTGGTTGTCGAGGGGATTCCTGCAACCGGAATTGAGATCACGTATATAGACAAAGCAAATCAACAGCAGCACGATTCGATTTCAGACCTGGACATTGGCGACTATACAACACTCAATCAGCTGTCGGCTGCCGTTTTGCCTGCCGATGCAAGCGATAAGACCATTACCTGGTCCAGCAGTAACCCGGAAGTTGCCACTGTGTCAAGCGAGGGCATCATCCATGTTGTAGGCTTCGGTCAGGTTTACGTCTATGCGAAAACTTCAGAAGATCAGTTCGCTGACCGGATCACTTTAAGAGTTGTTCCGAGACTTGCCGAAAACTTCTCCATCGACAAGACAAATATCCAGCTAAATGTTACATATAACAGCAATCCCACCGAAAAAATAACGGCGACGGCTTCGCGCAACGACGGGAAAGATGTGTCCGTCAAGCGCTTCCGCTGGACAAGCTCCGATGAAAGCGTTGCAACTGTCTCCGCTACCGGCTTGGTATATGCCGTCGGTATCGGTACGGCCATCATCAAAGCGGCGACCGTTGACGGGTCAAATCTGGAAAGCGCGCCCTGTAATGTGACGATAACAGGAAAACGTGTCACCGGTATCAGCAGGGAAAGTGAATCCGACGAATTCAGGGAGCTGGAAATTAACGAAAAGACGATGTTCCCGGTTGTTGTTGAGCCGGCTGACGTCCTTTGCCGGGATATTGTCTGGACATCTTCCGATTCTTCCAAGCTGAAGGTTACATCAAACGGCTGGGTCACACCGCTCGCGACCTTTAATTCCGGTGAGGTCACTCTCACCGCCACCACGGTTGACGGCGGTCTCTCCGTTGGCTTTACCCCGAAGGCCTCCATTGGTGAAAGAAGGATAGAGATTTATAACCGCAAGGATTTCCTGAAGCTGTCGAGCTTCGAGAGTCAACAAATTTATTATTCCATCTATCCGTTGGACACCGAATACCGCGATGTCGAGTTTTCCAGCAGCAATACCGGCGTGGCGACCGTTTCTTCAACAGGCTTGGTTATCACCAAGAGCGCCGGGACGGCCATCATAACGCTGACCACCAGGCATAACAGGATCCGGGAATCGATTGTCGTAAAGGCCACGGACATGGCTTCCGCCTCAATCCGGGTGCTGGACAAAAAGAATCAAAATCCGGTTTCCGGCGTAACAATCGGCATTTTGGATCAAACCTTCAGCACAGGGGGGAACGGAACAGCCTATGTTTCCTACCCGTTGGGCGATGACGGGCGCTATATTGAGCTTACGAAATCCGGTTATAAAACCAGAGTGATCACGCTTTCCGAGTTAGCTCCGGGCTCCTATACCCTTTTCATGGAAGCGGATGACGGAAAGCCTTACTTTAAGTACATCGGCAAGGAATCTTCCGAAGGGCAATACGGAAATCTGACCGAAGGCGCTGTTACAAGTTCACGGGATGAGATTTCGACAGTCAGCGCCTGGATTGACTGGAAGGACACAGTTCCCGGCAGCGTATTCTTATCCAAGGGCGGCAAGCAGTTCAGATTTGTTCCGTTCCCCTCGGGACTTTATAAGATTCGCAGCACAAAGTTCTATGACGAGGTAAAATCCGAACCGGGAAACTTCTATGGCAACGCTTATGCAGATCCGGCTTCGTTGCCGCCTCCGGCGGCGGGCAAAAAGGCTAAACCGCCGCAGGCGGCAGTTTCAAAGTGCATTTTCTGGAATTTTGTGGATTTCAACCGGATGTATGGAACTGTCGGTCTGGAAAACGCGGATGACGGCAAGTCGGATTTCAGCAAATCCGGCCAGAGCGGTATGTTCAATACCGACTTTGATATGGATCTGCCCGAAGGATGCCCCGTCCAGATTGAGATTGATGAAGACGATTTTACGCTTTCTGTGGCCTATAAGGCCGGGCTGGAAAAAGGCGGCGATGGTGGCAATTGGTCGCAGTCGGAGGATGAGCCGGGCGGAGACGTGGATGAAATGAGCAACGAGGAGCTCGTGGATTCCATCAAGGAAGCCATAGTCAGCGGAAAGATGTCGGACAAGCTCAAGGAGCTTACTGAGCCTCCGGCAGGGAATAAGCTTGAAAAGAGAATGGAAGTATCGCTGGAGATTTACGGCTATCTCAAAGGTAAACTTATCCAGGAACCGGTCTTCTATGACTTGAACAAGGTAAACCCGTACGATCTCGGGATTGACATGAATACCTTCAAAGCGCTGAAAGCGTTGAATATGCCAAGCATGCCGCTTACTTTGATCCGGCTGAAGATTAACGAAGGCGGGCTCAAGGTTGTGGGTGACGGGAAGGTTACCTATTCGCAGCAGTTTTTCCCCGGCGGCATACCGGTCTATGTAGAACTGGTAATCGGCGCGAGCATTGAGCAGATTGTCAAATTCCAGGTTTTGGACAGCGGCTATACAGTCTTCAAGGGCAGCACGCAAATAAAACCCTATGCGGGCTGTTACGGCGCAGTCGGTATCGGAAACGTCCTGTCCATCGGACCGACGCTGAACGGCGAGCTTCCGATTACCATTACTTACCCGGATCCGGTCGGTTTCAGCGTTAAACTGGGATTGCAGTTCGGGTTGCGCGTAAAAGTTATCCTGTGGACCAAAAACTTTAAGTTTTACAATCGACAATGGACACTCTACAGCATCAATCAGGAGGAAGAACGACGAAGTATGATGCGGATGTTCGCCCAGGAATTCAGTCTGGCCCAAACCGATCCGAAGCTGGATGGCTTTGAATTGCTGCCGCGGGATTATCTAACCGAGGGATATGCTACCGATACATATGCCTATACGGATCTGACACACGGAAGAAGCGTATCCGACGTGAAAATGACCAGCGGGTATCCGGAAATTATGCCGCAGCTTCTGGATCTTGGCAATGGCAAGCAGATGCTCCTGTGGGAAGATGATGATACGGCCAGACCGCTTGCCGACAGAACGGTTTTGCAGTATTCCATCACAGCAGATTACGGCAGAACCTGGTCAAATCCCGTTGTGATCGATAACGACGGCACAGCGGACGGCAGCTTCAGCGCCGCGGCCGACCCAAACGGCAATGTTTACGTAG
>DIVP01000129.1 GCA_002422465.1 Peptococcaceae bacterium UBA6129
TATGGCTTCAATTATTCGAATCCCCAACAATGACAAGGAAACGGTATTAAAGGCGTTAGACATTGGCTGTGACGGTATCCAGCTGCCTAATGTCGCCACAGTCGGGGAAGTTGTGACATTGATAAATAACGCCAAATATTTTCCGGTGGGTGAACGGGGAGTCAGCAATTCTCAACGCAGTTCGGATTACGGAGCATACAGCATAGCAGATTATATTCAACAGGCCAATGAGGAAACTATACTCATCGCGCAGGTGGAAAACAAGGAAGTTCTCAGTGTGCTGGAGGAAATCTGCACGCTAGAGCAATTGGACGGGCTGTTTGTCGGTCATGTCGATTTGAGTCAATCGTTTGGGAAACCGGGGCAGACGAACTGTCAGGAAGTTACAGATGCCTGTGATTACATAAGTAAAACAGCTATAACAAACGGTAAATTTGTTGGCCGGGTTGTCAGTGATGAGAAAAGTCTGAAACTAGCTCTGGAACAGGGGATGCGATACATACTGTGGGGAACGGACATAGCGCTGTTCTTTAATAGAGCAAGAGAAGTCGGATCTACATTTCATAATATTTGTAACAAGGACCAGCATTAATCAGCGCCCGGCTGATTTGCCGGAGGAAATAATAATTGAAGGGAGAGTGGAGCAGAGCACTATTAATGTATTAACCATGTTCCCGATGGATATCGGCTTTAATGGTTCATTGGTAAAAATAGTGAGGTGGAAAGAAAAATGAAGAAAAGTCAGATAAAGTTAATTGCCATATTTATTCTGGTATTATTTGCATTTACATTGGCGGGATGCAGTCAGGCAGATAAAAAACAAACTCCAAGCCCAGCAGATACTACAGCCAAGCAGCCCTTAAAGAGAATCTCGATTATATCGGGTCCTTCTGCCGGAGCTTGGTACCTGGTAGCTGGCGGTATGGCTAAGGTAATTAACAAGTATATGCCAGGATATGAGTGCACTATCGAACCGGGCGCCGGTTCGGAGAATATCATCCGTGTCGCTAACAAAGAGGTAGTCTTTGGCATGGTTATGTCCGACTGTCTTTTCCACGCAGTTAACGGCACTCGTGAATTTAAAGAAAAATATCCGCAAATCCAGGCCATGTTTGGCGGACATAACAACCCCATGAAACTTATCGCCAGAGTAGACTCAGGTATAAAAACATTCGCTGATTTAAAAGGGAAAAAGGTAGCATTGGGCTTCGGCGGATCTTCGCAGGCTCTGGCGGCTGTCGCGATTATGGAATCTTTAGGTATGGTCGCCGATAAAGACTACAAAGCCGTCTGGATTACACCGGCTGAGATTACTGAAGCTTTGCAGGATAAGACGATCGACGCGGGTTTTAACTACACCGCTGATCCGACAGGGGTCATGGTTGATCTGACTACCAAGGTTCCCATCAAGTTTATTCCCTACGATGTTGATACTGTTGTTCAGAAGCACCCCTACTTTTATAAGACCTCCATACCAAAGGGTATTTATAAGGGCGTAGATGCTGAATATTTCGCTCAAGGGGCTAATGTTATTATGGTAACCCACAAAGACACCGATCCGGAATTGGTTTATCAGATTACAAAAGTCCTGATGGAACACGTTGATGAAGTTGCTGAAGTCCATCCGGCGGGAAAAGAATGGAACCTGTCCAATGCCACCCGGGGTATTATTAGTACTTATCATCCCGGTGCGGAAAAATATCTCAAGGAAAAAGGTGCCCTGAAATAGTCATTTAAGAAGATAAGGCCCCTTGACTTTAGATTAAGGGGCCTTTTCATCTAATCACTACATACTGCTATAAGGGGGGGAGAAAGTGACTAAAAAAGTAGTAGCAGAATCGGAAATCGAAAATGATAATTTTAAAGAAAACATATACATAAGGCAAAAGATTGCAGCTGTTATCGCAACCATTTTGGCGGTTTTTCACCTGGTTACCGCTTATATTGGGGCAATGGGAGCCTTGCAGCAGAGAGTTATTCAGCTAACTGCAGTATTAATAATGGTTTTTCTGTTAAAACCCACAACAAAAAAAGCGAGAAGTCCCTTAAATGCGATTGATTTCATATTTATAGCCGCAAGTGCGTTTTTTGGAATTTACATTTTTCAAACTGCTGAGCGTTTCGTCGTTTCAGCAATAAAAATTGAAAGCATTGATATTATTGTCGGTATGGTTGGTTTAATACTGGTATTAGAAGCTACCAGGAGAATTATGGGTTGGGTTATGCCTGCTATCGCCATTGTTTTTCTGTTTTATGTTTACTTTGGACCATACCTGCCAAGTATCATTTCTCATCGCGGATTTGGTTTTTCCAGGATAGCTTATCAGATGTTTTTCACGTTTGAAGGAGTGCTGGGACAGCCCATGGGGGTATCAGCTACCTTTGTAGCCGTATTTATCATCTTTGCTGCTTTTTTAAGAAAGAGCGGCGCCGGGGAATTTTTTATGAATGTGGCCTTCGCGGTTTTCGGCAGGTACCGTGGCGGACCGGCAAAAGCTGCTGTAGTAGGCAGTTCGTTATTTGGCACATTCTCGGGCAGTGCTGTTGCTAACGTCGTCGGAACCGGAACATTTACAATACCGCTGATGAAAAGCGCAGGTTATTCCCCGGATTTTGCCGGAGCTGTCGAGGCCGTTGCCTCTACCGGAGGACAGATAATGCCGCCGGTCATGGGCGCTGCAGCCTTTTTAATGACAGAATATTTGGGGGTACCCTATACAAAAATTGCTCTTGCCGCAATACTTCCCGCTTTTCTTTATTTTTTCGCTGTCTACATTATGGTGGATACGGAGGCAGCAAAACATAACTTGTGTGGGCTGCCTAAAGAAAAACTGCCTGATTTCAAAGCGGAAATGAAAAAGGGCTGGCCGTTTCTCATCCCGCTATTTGTTTTGATTATCTTATTGGGTCTGGCCGGACGCACACCTTCGATGGCAGGGTTTTGGGGCACTATAGCTGTTATCGCGATAGCTATCATCCATCCGAAATATAGATTTACTCTGAAAGATTTTTACCAATGTCTGGAAAGCGGCGGACGTGGAGTTGTTGAAGTGGCTGCTGCCTGTGCCACTGCCGGCATAATTATTGGCTCAATAACTTTAACTGGATTGGGTTTAAAACTCTCAATGATGCTGGTCACTTTGGCAGGCGGCAATCTCTTCCTGCTCTTAATACTTACGGCTATCGTCTGTATCATTCTGGGGATGGGAGTCCCGACAACCGCTGCCTACCTGGTAGTTGCCACTCTGGTGGCGCCGGCGCTGATAAAAATGGGCGTTTATCCTATGGCTGCGCATATGTTCGTTTTCTACTATGCCCTGGTTTCCATGATTACACCGCCTGTCGCCCTGGCATCTTACGCTGCGGCGGGTATAGCCCAAAGCAACCCGAGTAAAACCGGATTTACAGCCGTACGGCTAGGTATTGTTGCTCTTGTAGTACCATTCATGTTTGTTTATGGTCCGCAATTGCTTTTGAAAGGAAGCGCACCGGAAGTAACATTAAGTATAATCACTTCAATAATTGGCTGTTACGCTCTTGCTGTTGGCGTACACGGCTATCATAATGGGGACATGAAAATTATTCCAAGAATTTTGGTTATTGTCGGAGGTCTTGGATTAATTAAGCCGGGCTTAAATACGGATGTTTTGGGATTGGCTTGTATTTTCCTGGGTATGTATATCCCGGCAATCCTGAGAAAAGGAAAAAAGAAAAAAGATGCCAAGAAACAGGTTTAATAATTTATTAGGCAGGAGGTCTCGAGAAGATGAATAAGGATTTAGGATTGTTCATCAAACAATTGGAAGAGGAAAAACCAAGGAGCGTCATACGGGTTAAAAAAGTGGTCAAACCGGAATTCGAAATTCCAGCCATCTTGCAGGAGATTGAAAAACGTAAAGCAAATCCGGTTATCATTTTTGAAAAGGTTAAGAACTTAAACGGTGGGGTATCCGAGTTACCGGTCATGATTAACCTTTTCGGCGATAGGGCCAGATTAGCTATGGCGATGAACGTGCCAGTCGATAAGATGTCGCATGAATATGTCGCTAAAGAGAAATTCCCGGTTAAACCTGTGGAGATTGATAAGTCAAAAGCCAGTGTAAAGGAGGTCATTCTCAAAGGGAAAGAAGCGGATCTTTATGATCTGCCGATAGTGACCCATCATGAAATGGATCTGGGCCCTTACATCACGGCGGGATTTGCGTGGGCTAAAGATCCGGAAACCGGCTGGATAAACTGCGCCATCATCAGAATGTATGTCTCCGGACCACAGACTCTGGCCGTTAACTTTAATGCTAACCGGCATACCAACTTCATCTTTCAGAAGTACAAAAAGATGGAGAAACCCATGCCAATGGTTATCGTAATTGGCCATCATCCTGCTTTCTACATGGGAGCGCAAACCAAGATTCATACCGATGAAATGGATATCATCGGAGCCATTATGGATGAACCCCTGGAAATAACGCCGTCGGAGACATGGGGTAATGAAATGATGGTTCCCGCGCAGGCCGAGCTTTTGATTGAAACAGAAATTTCCACGAGCGAAATAGCTATAGAGGCGCCATTCGGTGAGTATACGGGATATTACGGCGGACAAAGGACCAATCCAATCGCTGAGGTGAAGGCTATTACCCGGAAAAAAGATGCCGTCTATCTGGACATCATGCCCGGTCACGCCGATCATCTGCTGCTCGATGCCCCTATGATTGAAGCAAACTTATACAGCAAGATCAAAGAAGCGGTGCTGGGAACCCAAAATGTTCATATGCCTGTCTCAGGGACTGCCCGGTTACACGCCTATGTCCAAATTAGAAAGACCAATGACGGAGAACCCAAGGCAGCAATTATGGCAGCGCTCAGTGCGGAATACCGGCTTAAACACGTAGTAATTGTGGATGATGATGTTGATATCTTCGATGATCAGGAGGTGCTTTGGGCCATAGCCACACGTTCCCAATGGGATAAAGACCTCCTTGTCGTTCCCGGGGTTATGGGCTCCAGGCTCGATCCCTCCGCCGAAGATGTAGTTACCACCAAAGGCGGTATCGATGCTACCAAGCCCAGCGAAAAGCATTCCTTTGCTGAACGTATTGCCATACCGAAGTCGGTAATTGAAAATATTGATCTTAAGGATTACCTGGAATCGAAGGATATGGAGTCTCTTAAAAAATAGGTTAAGGAGGTATTGGCGTTGGGTAAGGTCAGTTATGTAAAGTGTCCGAAATGCAAAAGAGATTATTATATTGACAAAAATATCGTCATAGGGGAAAAGAAAGAAAGCGATATCAAGCTGAAATGTCCATTCTGCAAATATGAATTTGATGTACAGGAAGGTTTTAATGGGATTAAATAAGTAATTGCCAAGCTAATTTCATAAAGGTGGGCCAGCGTTAGATTATATAATCTCTCTACCTGACCCACCTTGACAATAGTGCCTATTATTTTGATTCCAGCCTGCAAAGTGGGAAATAGATTCTTATTAGCCGATTTTGGGGAGAGGAGAAGAACGAAATGGACGAAAAATACAGGCAATTGTATGAGCCCATAATAATCAGCGGGGTAGAAATCAAAAACAGGTTCTTTATGGCGCCGATGGGGAATTTCGGCTATGCCGATGAACACGGGGCGCTTACCGATGCGGCTATTGATTATTATGTGGAACGAGCCAAGGGCGGCATGGGCCTTATCATTACCGGCTTTTGCGTTGCCGATCAAAAAATTGAGGAAGTTCAGACGCCGTCGATAATGGTGATAAAAGATGACCCTGCGGTTTTTATAACAAAGGCCGCCGTATTGACGGAACGGGTCCATGCGTACGGCAGCAAGATATTCCTGCAATTGACCGCGGGCTTTGGCCGGGGCGCGAAAATTTTAAAGCTTAATAAAAGAATATCCGTCTCCGATCTGCCAAATAGAGCCGATCCGAGCATAATTCATAAAGCCATGACAATCGAAGAGATAAGAGCTCTGGTCAGATCCTTCGGGAGGGCGGGACTTATAGCTAAGAATTGCGGGTTTGACGGTGTAGAAATACATGCTTTGCATGAAGGCTATTTATTGGATCAATTTACGATGGAGTGTTTTAATCATCGCAAGGACGAGTATGGTGGCAGCTTTGAAAACAGGTACCGTCTCGCCTGTGAAATTGTTCAGGAAATTAAAAAGACATGCGGGGGCAATTACCCTGTTTCGCTGAGATATTCGGTGAAGCATTTTATGAAGAGTCATAAAGAAGGAATCTTACCGGAGGAAGAATATACTGCAAAGGAAGTCGGCAGGGATATCGAAGAAGGTTTGTTAGCGGCCCAATACCTGGAAAAAGCGGGTTATGACGCCTTCGACGCGGATATAGGCGCTTTCGAATCACATTATTATTCTCATCCCAATATATATACTAAAGACGGATTATATCTGGACGCCGCCCAAAAACTGAAACAAGCCCTCAAGGTGCCGGTATTGGTGGCAGGCCGCATGGATGACACAGGAATGGCCTTAGAGGCTGTGAAATTAGGTCAATGCGACATGGTGGGATTTGCGCGCCCTGCATTGGCGGACCCGGATATCGTCAATAAAATCAAGCATAACGAGATCCAGCGCATTCGTCACTGTATTTCCTGCAATTACGGATGTTTTGTGCACCGAACGAACTGGGGCACCGTCCGCTGCGCTATTAATCCCCAATGCTACATGGAAAATACGAATAAATTAAATCCGATATCCGAAAAGAAGAGGGTTGTTGTTATCGGCGGAGGTCCGGCAGGGATGCAGGCAGCGCTGACCTCGGCCATGCGCGGGCATGAGGTCGTTTTATATGAAAAAAGCGGCATATTGGGAGGCAACCTGAATCCTGCGGGCGACTTACTGTACAAGCATCATATCCATGAACTTATCACCTGGTTCGAACACGAACTAAAATATCACGGTGTGGATGTCCGATTAAACACGGAAATTACACCTGATCACATCAAGGACCTTAAAGCGGATGTCCTGATTATTGCCACTGGTTCAAAAGCCCGGCAGCTGAATATTGAAGGCGCTAATCAGGAAAATGTACTTTTTGCCCACGAAGTATACGAGAAGATGGAGCTTATCGGGCAGAATGTAACAATTATTGGCGCCGGACAAATAGGGATGGAGACCGCTATATCTTTAGCAAAGAATGGGAAAAAAGTATCTGTAATCGAATTAACCGATACCATGATGGGCGGCAGCCGGAATACTTACGCCGGGGATCACCACATGGTAGCTTCGTACATTGAATACTATGGAATTGACATGTATTTCAAGCACCGGGTTTTAAAAATCGAGGACCAGGTTGTTTATTGCGAAGATATAAAAACAGCGGAAAAGAAAAAAATAGAAGCCGATACAGTAGTGTTTGCAGTCGGATATGAATCGGAAAACAGTCTGTATAAACAAATCCGCAGCGCCTGTCCGATAGGGGAGTTATATCATCTTGGTGATTCAAATCATATTGCTAATATTTACTTTGCAATTCATGATGCGTATGAATTAGCTAATAATATTTGATATTTTTTGCTTGCTAGTCATTAGAAGTTTGAAATGCACCTCTTAATCAGATGTCAATCTGATTAAGGGGTGCATTTCCATTTAGCACACTATTATTTCCTGTACAAAATTAGGGACAGTCCCATTGACAACCCTAAATATAGTTGCTAAAATTAATTTGCACACTATATCTAGAGATATTTGACGAACTATTTAGAAATTATCTATAAGATATTGGAAAGGCGTTGTTGGTTAATGCGCTGTCCGTATTGTGGATTGGGGGATTCTAAGGTGCTCGAAACACGTCTGGCGGATGACGGATATTCTATACGCCGTCGGCGTGAATGTATGGACTGTCAGAGCAGGTTTACTACATACGAGAAATATGACGACCTGCCTCTTTTGGTTGTCAAAAAAGACGGACGCCGTGAAGCCTTCAATCAACACAAGATATTAGACGGCTTGATCAGAGCATGTGAAAAGCGCCCCGTAGCTCTCGAACAATTAGAGCATGTTGCGGCAGAGATTGAGCGGGAGTTGAAGAGCGAATCACTAAAACGTGAAGTAACAACCGCAGATATTGGGGAAATGGTCATGAAAAGCTTAAAGGAACTCGACGAGGTCGCCTATGTGCGTTTTGCCAGTGTCTACAGGGAGTTTAAGGATATTTCCACATTTATGAACGAGATAGAAAAATTATTACGGAAGGGATAGGGGGTATGCTATGTTTACAGAGATTAGGAAAAGAGACGATCGGATAGTACCTTTTAACGAAGCCAAGATTACGGATGCCATATTTAAAGCAGCCAAAGCTGTGGGTGGTGAGGACCGTCAGACAGCGATGGAATTAACCCTGGATGTCGTAAAACTATTAAAACAGAATTTCCAAGGGAATGTATTTTCAGTTGAGGATGTTCAGGATGCCGTAGAGAAGATACTGATCGAAAAAGGACATGCCAAAACAGCCAAAGCCTATATCCTCTATCGGGAAAAACGTTCGCGCGTCAGAGAGACACGCAGCGAGCTCATGGATGCGGTTGCGGAGATTTTGCGTGAGACAAGCAGGGATAATGCCAATGTCGGGAACTCACCTTCGGCTAAAGTGCTGCAGATATCAGAAGTGGCCTCGAAGAATTATTATTTGAAGAGGGCTATCCCTGAAGATGAAGCCAAAGCCCATATTGAAGGGGATATTTATATACACGATTTGGCCTGGTACGGGAAAACCATGACTTGTTTACAGATTCCCCTGGACAGACTGCTCAGGGAGGGATTTAACAACGGGCACGGCTATATCAGACCGCCCAAAGGTGTTAAAACTGCAGCAGCGCTAGCAGCAATTATTCTTCAGAGTAACCAAAACGACATGCACGGCGGGCAGTCTTATGCCTATTTTGATAGGGATATGGCACCTTTTGTGGAAATGGAATACAGACGTAAGGCTAAAGAGTTAAAAGAAACACTCGAAAGAATGGGAGTCCCTGTCGACGATGAAAAGATTGTAGCCATTGTTAAAGAAAAGACGGAGGAAGAAGTATTTCAGGCTATGGAAGGCTTAATCTATAATTTAAATACGATGCACTCGCGGGCAGGAGCGCAGGTGCCGTTTTCGAGTATTAATCTCGGGACTGATACTACATGGGGAGGAAGAATGGTTACCAGGGCTTTCCTGTTGGCTTTCGAAAAGGGACTTGGCAAAGGAGAGTGCCCGATTTTCCCGAATGTAATATTTAAGGTTAAAGAGGATGTTAATTTTGAGCCGGATGACCCCAATTATGATTTGTTTCAGTTAAGTCTCAGGGTTGCGTGCAAAAGGCTGCAGCCAAACTTCTCCTTCATGGATTCCAGCTTTAACGTATCTTATCGGGATGAAGAAGTGGCCTATATGGGATGCCGGACCAGGGTTATTGCCGATATCAACGGCGAGGCCGTCTCCAACGGGCGCGGAAATCTTTCGTTTACGAGTATTAATCTGCCGCGCCTCGGGATAAGAGCAAACGGTGATTTGACTTTGTTTTGGCAGTACCTTGATGAGGCGATTAACCTTTCAATCAAACAGCTTTTATCACGGTATGATGTACAAAAGAAATTCAAAATGAGAGATTTCCCGTTCCTGATGGGACAGAAGCTTTATGTAGACAGCGAGGATTTAAAGAGCGGAGACACTATTGAAAAAGCCATTTGTCACGGTACGTTGAGTATGGGTTTTATTGGCTTGGCCGAATGCCTGGTTGCGCTGACCGGCAAACATCATGGGCAGAGCCAGGAGGCTCAGTCTTTGGGCCTGTCTATCGTGAGCTATATGCGCCGTCGTTGTGACGAGGCAACGAAGAAATATAAGCTGAATTATACTTTATTGGCTACTCCGGCGGAGGGATTAAGCGGTAGATTTACGCAGTATGACGTGAAACGGTTCGGCGTGATTCCGGGGATTACCGATAAAGAATGGTATACAAATTCCTTTCATATACCTGTCGAATATGATATTACAGCGATGGAAAAGATTGCACTCGAAGGACCGTATCATAAGTATTGTAATGCCGGGCACATTTCTTATATTGAATTGCCCTCGGCGCCAAACCATAACCTCGAAGCTTTTGAGACAATTATCCGGTCTATGCAAGAGGCGGATATGGGTTATGCAGCCGTTAATTTCCCGGTTGATGTCTGCAGGGAATGTGGGTTTAATGGGGTAATAGAGACCGATACGTGCCCAAAATGCAACACTGCCGGAAATATTAGCCGCGTTCGCCGTATTACCGGGTATCTGTCTACTCTCGATAGGTTTAATGAGAGCAAACTGGCCGAGGAGAGAAACCGGAGAATTCATATGAGATTTCAGCAATAAATTTGTACTTTACTATTGAGGTGATTGTCAATGCGTGTTGCCGGATTTGTCCCGGAGAGCATTGTTGATGGTCCTGGGGTGCGGTTTGTCGTCTTTGCTCAGGGCTGCCCCCATCATTGTCCGGGTTGTCATAATCCGCAAACATGGGATCCGGAAGGGGGCAGGGATGCTACGGTAAAAGAAATAGTCAGGATGATCAAGAAGAAGCTTAAATATATCCGTGGAATTACGCTTTCAGGAGGTGAGCCTTTTCTGCAGGCCCCCGAGATGATTCTAGTTGCAAAAAAGGCCAGGGAAATGGGTTTGGATGTCGTAACCTATACCGGTTATACCTATGAAGACCTGCAACAGTCGGAGCTGCCGGGTGTACAGGAATTGCTTGATGTTAGTGACATCCTTGTCGACGGACCTTTTCTGATTGAGCAGAGAGATATCAGCTTGTCCTACCGCGGCTCGCTTAATCAGAGGGTCATAGACCTTGCAGGTACCAGGACTAACGGTACCCTAATACAGATTGCCTAGAGGCAGAAGCAATTGGGTTAAAATGGAAAGGAAGACTAGATAAGTGGGGTAACCCTTGTCCGGGCTTCCTTTTTTATCTATGGAAGGTGTTCTCAACCTCCAACTTGTCTATATTTACCAACAAACTATCATTAATAAATATGTTATATTGTGGGTAAACATACATTTCATAAGGAAGGGATGACACCATGAAACAATTCACAAAAATCACCATTTGTCTCGTTTTATTGTTCCTGTTTTCATGTTCCGTTCTCGTACCGTCAGCCCAGGCTGTCACTTACACTTATTCGACTTACACGACTACCGTTGTCCAGAGTACGGACAATCCTGTCTTAGCAAAGGCTGGTGACAGTAAGAACGTAGTGCGTGAAGTTAAGGTAATGCTCAAAACTCTGGGTTATATGAGTTATTACGGGGAACCGAGCAGCTATTATTCTTCGGTGACAACCTATGCTGTCTACTATTTCCAAAGGGGCTATGGCTTAAGAGCAACAGGTATGCTTGATCAGATTACATATAATACTATTCTGGCGAAATACCGAATCAAAACCGGCACACCAATACCGACACCGACACCAA
>DIVP01000149.1 GCA_002422465.1 Peptococcaceae bacterium UBA6129
CGGGCTGTTGCTATTCTTGGCGGACAGGGATATATCACTTCGTCGGAGATAGCCGGAACAAAGTCTGTTCTTGATGCTGCGGCCCTTACTTATGTAGCGGCAGCACTTGTCGGCTTGTTGAACTTGCTCAGGCTGATCCTAATGTCCAGAGGAAGAGACGATTAGATGCAAGCACGAGAGGCAGCTTACAGGATTTTGGTGGATGTTGAAAAAGGGGCTTATGCGAATATCAATCTAGATGAATATCTGAGGTCGCACTCACTTTCCGGATTGGACCGCGCGCTGGTTACAGAAATTGTCTATGGCACCGTGAAATACAAGTTAAGGCTGGATTGGATTATCGAACAGCTCGTGAAGAAAGCTGCAAAACTTGAAACCGGTCCACGCGTAATCCTGCGGCTTTCTTTGTATCAATTGCTATTTTTGGACCGTGTACCGGCCTCGGCAGTGACAAATGAAGCGGTAAAGCTCGCTAAAAAAGAGTTTCATGCGGGCATAGCCGGATTGATTAATGGCGTACTGCGCGGTTATCTCAGAAATCCTGCTCAGGTCGGTTGGCCGGACCCAGAGAAGCAGCCATTGGAATACCTCGAGGTTATCTATTCACACCCGCGCTGGCTGATAGCTCGCTGGCTCAAGCGATACGGCTATGAACTGACAGTGAAGCTGTGCGAGTTTAATAATAAACCGGCTGATCTATGGATCAGAACAAATACACTTCGCGCTGACCGTGAGACCTTGATTACGCGTTTAACAGACGAAGGGTGCACTGTCGAAAAAAGCCGCAGGGCTCCGGACGGATTGCTCCTGGCGACAGCGCCGCCACTGCACCGCCTGCCGTCATTCGCGGAGGGGCTTTTTACTGTACAGGACGAGAGCTCTATGCTTGTTGCCCATGTGCTGCGACCGGCGCCGGGACAAGTAGTACTCGATGTCTGTGCCGGACCTGGCGGGAAAAGCACGCATCTGGCACAACTAATGGAGAACAAAGGCTTAATTATCTCCTGCGATGTCCATGAACACAGACTTAGGCTGATTGAGGACAACGCCGGACGTCTCGGTATCACAATTATCAGGACGGTCTTGGCGGACGCTACAAAGATTGCCGCAGACCATGAAGCCAAATATGATCTGATTCTTGTCGACGCTCCCTGTTCCGGACTTGGTGTCTTGCGGCGCCGTGCGGATTCCCGCTGGCGCAAGAAAGAGGAAGACATTGCGCTTTTGGCCAAGCTGCAGAAACAAATCTTGGAAAATGCGATCAGGTTGCTGAAGGTTGGAGGAAGGCTCGTCTACAGTACTTGTACGATAGAACCTGAGGAGAATGTAGAACTGATTAATGAGATAAAAGCAGAACACCCTGAAATTCAAGGAGTGAATCTTGTTCCGTACATGCCTTATAACATTGAAGAGGATGAAGAAAGGTTACAACTGAGTCAGGGCGTCAGGCAGTACACACCGTTTAAAGATAACATGGAGGGCTTCTTTATTGCAGGGCTCGAGAAAATACATGATTGAAGTGCCAAACCAGGGATACGAGGTGCTTATGCCAGATATTAAACCAGATATCAGGGAGTTAAGTCCGGAAGAGGTTTTGCAGGTAATCAATATGGCGGGTGAAAAGCCATTTCGGGTGGGACAGGTTTTTAACTGGATTCACGTGAAAACCATACAGGACTGGTCTGAAATGACGAACCTTGGTTCTGCAGCGCAGGCGAAGCTGCGGGAAACGGCTGAGCTTACGCCGCACAAGCTATTACAAGAACGTATCAGTCGTGATGGGACCCGCAAATACCTCTGGGGGCTAGTTGATGGGCATGCTATTGAGAGTGTGCTCTTACAGCATGAAGGCGATAGAACCAGGACACGGAATACACTGTGCCTGTCAACGCAGGTAGGCTGTCCGATGGGCTGCAGTTTTTGTGCAACCGGGCAGAACGGCTATAAAAGGAATTTAAGCGCGGGTGAAATAATAGGACAGGTTCTCGATACGGCATATCACAGGAAGACAGCGGACCCGGACTTTAAAATAAACAATCTCGTTTATATGGGAATGGGCGAGCCCCTGCTAAATTTGCCTGCCGTAGTAAAAAGTATTAAAATATTAAATCATAAAGATGGACAAAACATCGGAATCAGACGCATTACGGTATCAACATGCGGGCTGGTGCCCCAGATGGAGGAGCTAGCGTCGAATCGCCTCGATATCGTACTGGCGGTTTCTTTACATGCTCCTACCAATGAACTGAGGAATAGGATTATGCCGGTCAACAAAAGGTTCCCTCTTGAGGAGCTGATCCCGGCTTGCAGCAGATACTATAACCGGACAGGGCGGAGAGTAACATTTGAGTATGCTCTGATCAGAGATTTCAATGACGGGACAGAAAATGCGCATACATTAGCACGGTTGTTGCAGAGAGTTTCGGGATCGGCTAATGTGAATGTTATACCTGTTAACACTATTGACAACAATAATTGCCAAAGACCTGAGCCCAATAGTGTAAGACAATTTGTTCATGATTTGCGCCAACAGGGAATTAATGCTGTGATCAGGGAAGAAAAAGGCAGTGATATTGAGGCGGCTTGCGGCCAATTGGCCGGTAAACTGCTGAATAAAGCTGATAGTAGTAATAGGCTGTAGACGAGGTGAAAATATTTGTACGCAAATGCGTTGACAGATGTTGGACTTGTGAGAAAAGAAAATGAAGATAATTACCTGGTCTCTCCTGAAAGAGGCCTCTTTGTGGTTGCCGACGGGATGGGCGGACATGTCGGCGGGCAGGTTGCCAGCACTTTGGCGATACAGGTGTTAGACAAGGAAATTCAGCAGGTTTTCTATAAGAATCCCGATGAAGCATTACATAATGCCCTGATCAAAGCAAACAATACAATTTTTCATCATGGACAGGAACAGCAATTCTATGGCATGGGCACAACCTTAACGGCTGCGATGTTTCATGGACAACGGCTGTATCTTTCACATATTGGCGACAGCAGGGCGTATCTATACCGCGATGGCAGGATAACACAATTAACGCAGGATCACTCGCTCGTTAACGAGCTGATTCAAAATGGCGGCATTACCCATGCTGAAGCCCTAATCCATCCTCAACGTAATATTTTAACAAGGGCGCTGGGAACGCATAGCGCGCCTATAATTGATATTTTTTCTTTACCGGTGCGCGCGGGTGATTATTTGCTCCTGTCTACCGATGGGCTTCATAACCATGTTCAGAGTGAAGACCTAGAGATTATTTTAAGCCAGCATACCCCTCTGAAAGAGAAGGTTCAGCATATGGTTAATATGGCTCTGGCCCGTGGCGGAACTGATAATGTTACTGTTGTGTTGGTACAATATGAATAATAAGAGGAAAAGCACAAAGGGGGTGAGATGGTGATAATAGGCCGACTCTTAGGCAATCGCTATGAGATTTTGGAACAGGTTGGCGGCGGTGGTATGTCGCTTGTCTACCGGGCCAAAGATATATACTTAAACAGGATAGTGGCTATCAAGATATTACGGGCACAATTGACCTGTGATGAAGAGTTTGTAGCGCGGTTCCGTAGGGAAGCCCAGGCTGTCGCCAGTCTCTCCCATGGGAATATTGTCAGTATCTATGACGTCGGGCAGGAAGATGAAACACACTATCTCGTCATTGAAATGATCGAAGGAAGAAACCTCAAGGAGATTATCCGCGAAAAAGGCGCCTTGCCGATAAATGAAGTAGTTGATATAACGAAACAAATTTGTGATGCCTTAGAACATGCCCATGAACATCACATCATTCACCGCGATGTCAAACCTCATAATATTATTATTACTAATTACGGGAAGGCCAAAGTGACTGATTTTGGGATAGCCCGCGCTGTTTCAACCGCCACAGTCACTCATACCGGAAGTATCATGGGCTCAGTTCATTACTTTTCACCCGAACAGGCCAAAGGTGAGATTGCCGACGAGAAGTCAGATATATATTCGCTCGGGGTCGTGCTTTATGAGATGGCTACCGGCGTGTTGCCGTTTGAGAGTGACTCCCCGATCGGGGTTGCCATTAAAAAAATAAATAATGACCCCATACCGCCCCGCCAAAAGAACCCTGAGATCAGTGAGGCGCTGGAAAAGGTAATTTTAACGGCGATGGCTACCGAGCCGGCCGCACGTTATCAGTCAATCCACCAGTTGAGACAAGATTTGGTTTCTGCATATCTGTACAATAAGGTCGAATATGAGCAAACCGCAAAAAAGACAACGGAAGATACTATCACGCTGCCCAAACTAAACAAGAGGGAACGCAAAGGCAATAGCTTGTCCACACCACTGAAGATTTGGGCTTGGATTATAATCGGTTTGATAATAGCCGGCTTTGTTATTGGGATGTATCTGTCGGCAACTGTTTTGGCAAGAGGTGAAGTAAACGTTCCTAATATCGTCGAGTTTAGTATAGATGATGCCAGGACAGCGCTCGAAAGCGCCCAATTGAGCCTAGAGGTTGCAAGTAATGTCAACCATCCTGTCATAGCACAAGGACGAATAGTTTCGCAGGAACCCAAAGCTGATATAGTCGTCAAAAAGAATACGAAGGTCTCAGTTGTCGTAAGTCAGGGACCGTCCATGGTAACTGTGCCGGATGTTCTCAACAGTTCGCTCCTGTCGGCCGAGGTAACCTTATCGAACGCAGGACTGCTTGTTGGTGAAATAACCAGGGCTTATCACAGCCAAATTCCAACGGGACAGGTTATTCATCAGGAACCTATTGCCGGGCAGGAGGTTATCCAGGGGACACAGGTGATACTCATAGCGAGCAAGGGACCGGAACCGGTCTGGATAAAGATGCCCGCTTTGACAGGTCTGACTTCGGAACAGGCTAAAACAATGCTACAGAATTATAACCTGATTTTAGGCGTTGTCCAGCCGGAAACCAGCTACAGGTATACTAAAGACGTAGTTATTCGCCAGGATCCCGCACAAGATAGTGAGATACTTCAAGGGTCAACGGTAAACCTGATTGTAAGCTCCGGACCAGGTCCGACGAGTCGGCAGGCCACCGTTACGGTGTCAATGCCCAACAGCGGAACAATAAAGATTATTGTCGAAGATGATCGTGACAGGAATGTAGCCTATGAGCATTACCACTATAGCGGCGAAACGGTGGAACGCTATGTCAATTATTTTGGGAGCGGGTTCATAGAAGTATATGTTGATAATAAACTAATTCAAAGGAGAGCCGTCGGATAGGAGAGAAAAACTTGGTCTTGGAAGGAATTATAATTAAAGGGTACAGTGGATTCTATTATGTTTGGGCCAACAGTCTTGTTTGGGTTTGTTCGCTGCGCGGCAAGTACAGGGTGAAAACACAGACTTTTTTACCTGGCGATAGGGTAAGAATAACAACTGCGGAAGAGAACAAAGCCGTCATTGAGGAAGTAAAGACTCGCAAAAATGAGCTGACCAGGCCGCCGGTAGCAAATATTGACCAGGTTATTATCGTCATGGCTTTAAGCCGTCCGGAGCCCGATTTCTGGCTCTTAGACCGCCTTCTGGTAACCGCTTTAGCCAGCTCGGTTCAGCCGGTTATTTGTTTCAATAAAGCTGATCTCATCTCTGAATCAGAGCATGAAATCGTCAGCAAGGTTTATAGCCGGATGGATATCCCTTATCTTGTTACAAGTACGAAGACAAAACAGGGAATTGATGAATTGAAATCTCTGCTCGCTGACAAGATCTCAGTATTTGCGGGACCATCCGGGGTAGGAAAATCGAGTTTGCTTAACATCCTGGAACCGCAGCTTACTTTAAAAACAGGTGAGATTAGTGAAAAATTGGTACGCGGCAAACATACTACACGCCATGTCGAATTGCTTCGTTTATCCGAGGGAGGACTGCTCGCCGATACCCCTGGTTTTAGCCAAGCCTTCCTGCCGAAGGATATGAAACGGGAAGAGCTGAGTGTATATTATCCAGATTTCGCGGAATTGCGCGGCAAGTGTAAATTCAAAACATGTCTGCACCGCAATGAGCCTAAATGCGCTGTCCGCGAGGCTGTCCAAAGCGGCGACCTTGATGTTGCGAGGTATGAGCGTTATCTTGGGATGCTTATTGAAGTAATTGAAGAAGAAAGTAGGTTTTAGTAATGGTGTTATTGGCAACGTCTATTCTATCAGCAGAGTTCAGCCGTCTTGCGGATTCGGTCAACTATGTTGAGAAGGCCGGAGCGAATTGGCTGCATATTGATGTAATGGATGGCCATTTTGTTCCTAACCTGACGATCGGACCGGTAGTGATAAAATCACTCAGGCCCAAAAGCCAGCTTTTATTTGACGTTCATCTCATGATAAATTCACCGCAGATGTATTTGCGCGATTACCGCGCGGCAGGTGCGGATCTGATCACTGTGCATGTTGAGGCCTGTGACCATTTACATCGTACAATACAGGCGATCAAAGAATGCGGAGCCAAAGCCGGGGTTGCGTTAAATCCACATACTCCTCTTGAGATGATCGAGTATGTTTTGGAAGACCTGGATTTAGTTTTAATTATGTCTGTAAATCCCGGCTTCGGTGGGCAGCAGTTTATACCGAATGTCCTGCCAAAAATCAGTTTGCTGCGGTCCTGGGCCAAAGATAGAAATCCTGATTTATACATCCAGGTTGATGGGGGGATAAATAAGGATACCGCGCCGCTCGTTGTTGAGGCAGGGGCCAACGTACTTGTCGCCGGGTCAGCCGTATTTAATCATCCCAATCCTGCCCAGGCAGTAGCACAATTGATGGAGTCTTACCAAAACGAAGACGATATCTAAACATTAGTGTAGTAGTTCAAAAGGGACGGTTGGATGAAAAAATGCAAAACAAAAAGTGTCTGATAATTTCAGGTGGGCCGCTTATTAAGGGCGGATATTTAAAAAACGAAGCGTACAGCGCAGATTTCGTCATTTGTGCCGACGGAGGAGTGAGGTATGCCAAAATGCTTGGGGTAAAACCCAATCTTGCTGTCGGTGATTTTGATACCCTAACGGAACTTGAATTGCAGGAGCTGGCAGAGAACGATACGGAAATTATCAGGTATCCGTGCGAAAAGGATTATTCCGACACACATATTGCAGTACTCAAAGCTCTCGAGCTCGGATATCTGAATATTGATTTGCTCGCGGCTATCGGCGGAAGAATTGACCATACCCTGGCCAATATAATGCTGCTGGCCTTGCCGGAAGCGGACAAGGCCAGGATTAGAATTATTGAGGAGAGACAGGTTATTTTCAGACTGAAAAAAAGGGAAGTTTTATTTGGTAAGGTTGGAGAGACACTGTCATTTTTTGCGCTTGGTGACGAGGTTACAGGTATCAAGAGCACCGGACTACAGTATCAGGTCCACGGTGGGACACTGAAACTGGGTATGCCGATAGGTCTCAGCAACATTTTTAGTGACGAAAAGGCTGTAATTGAATACGAAAAAGGGTGCCTGCTCGTCATTCGTCAAAATGAGAGCAAATAAAGAAAACTTGGTTTGCGCCCGCTAATGATTCGTGCCTTTCGATAGTGCAAAAAAGCGGTATTCAGGTTATCCCCGAATCCGCTTTTCTTTTAAACATTTCTTTGTATATTGCCTGAACGGAGGCAGCGTGTACACACTTTAATTTTCTTAGGAGTACCGTTAATCAAAGCTTTGACAGGCTGCAAATTTGCTGACCAGGTTTTCTTAGTACGGATATGTGAGTGGCTGACCTGCATACCAACACTTTTACCTTTGCCGCAGATATCGCACTTTTGTGCCATTAAATCCACCTCCTTAAGGCTGGTGACGACCAGGTAAATCTTTCAAAAGTTCACTCAATCATTCTATCAAAAATATGCAGGCCTTGCAACCATGTATTTAACATGTATTTAATTAGCGAACAAACGCTTGCTTTCTTATTGAAGTATTATTAAGGAGACGATTATGAAACAGGATATTTTAAAGCATCTACTCGAGAATGAGGGAAAATACGTTTCCGGCGAGGAATTAAGCAGGATTCTTTGTATCAGCAGAACTGCTATCTGGAAACATATAAACAATCTCAAAAATGACGGATATCCGATAGTATCTTCGCCGCATCGTGGCTATTGCCTCATGGGTCTTCCGGATATCCTCAATGCCCAGGAGGTTAAGATTAACCTTAGTACAGATATAATGGGTCAGCAGGTATATTTTTATGAACAGGTCGAATCAACAAATGAGAGTGTAAAAAAACTGGCAGGCGAGGGTATGCCGGAAGGAACTATTGTTATTGCCGAACAGCAGCTTCGCGGGAAGGGCAGGCTTGGAAGGAATTGGGTGTCGCCGACCGGTGTGGGTATTTGGTTCTCACTGCTCTTGAGACCAAGCATCAAGCCACATTTAGCGCCACAGCTATCGTTAGTTTGCGCAGCGGCTGTGTGCCGGGCAATCAGGAATTATACCGGAATTGATGTAACAATTAAATGGCCGAATGATCTGATGTTTGGGTCAAGAAAAGTTTGTGGGATATTGACTGAACTGAGCGCCGAGATTGATATGGTCAACTATGTTGTTGTCGGGATAGGAGTAAATGTTAATCATAAACAAGCAGATTTTTCGAGCGAAATTAAAGATTTTGCTGTATCGCTTTCCGAGATTGCCGAGCATAATTTTCGCAGGGTTGAGTTGCTGCGCGGGATATTAGTTGAAATAGAAAAGGCCTATTTGGATTATCTGAGAACCGGCTTTTCCAACGTGCTTCAGCAATGGCGCGAGCTCTGTTCGACGCTTGGCCGGGAGGTACTTGTTATTTCTGCCGGCGAGGAATTCTCCGGATTAGCCGAAGGTATTGACGAGCATGGACACCTTCTTGTCAGAACGGCCGATCGTGAGATCAGGGCAGTTATTGCAGGCCNNAATAACTAAAAAATAAATATTTAATAAAGAAAAGAGTTATTATCAGTTGTACTTATGGCTACGGAGGTATATAATTTCATTAATTGTATGAAGTATACCTGAGTCGAAGAAAGGTTGGTTAGGTGCATGGAGCCGGATAAAATAAGACCGCAGGAAGCAGAGACGGTATTATTTACTGGGCATGCGAAACCCCCTTCTTCAATTACAGCCGAAAAAGTTTTTCAGGTTATCACTGTTGGCATTGAGGTAGATTCAAAGACAGGAATAATCGTTGATTGTGATGTAACACTGGCTAGCAATGTTGCTAAGAATTTTTTTCACAAGCTTGTCTTAGGATATTCTCTTGCAGATGGAATAGATGGATTGACTGAAAAGTTTGAAGCAAGGTATCACGGCAGCGCACGCAAAGCAATTCTGACATGCTTGCGGTCAATATGTGAGAAATGGATAATATATAAAAACACAAATACATAAGTGCAGTCAGATAGTATCTTAAGAACAAAATATTGACTATTTAAAGGGAGTGGTTAACGTATTAACAATACGAACCAATGTCCCGAAAACTGACATATTATTTGCAGTTTGGCGGCATTTACATGCCGCATAAGGCAGGTAACAACCGGTTAGTTAATCCTGTATGACAGTACAGTTACTGTCGCGGGTTAGATTAACCGGTTTTTGTTTTTAATATTTTTCAAAAAAATACTGCGTTGCGGTGAATTATCTTTTGACACTCCAAACTTAATATGATAACTTAACGTTGAATGAAAAGCGCAAAAGGCAAGTGGGAGAATGAATGCGAGTATACATGCACAATAGCTTCCGAGCTATCAATGGGGGTAAGATTTATATTGTATGATTTATACTAGATGATGTTGAAAGTAAAATTTGGGAGGGGTGCAAGAAAAATGTTTGACAAGAATAAAGTGCAAAAAATTGTCGGCAGTAAAGCAGAATGGGAAAAGGGACCGATTGCTAAAACCCTTGCAAAAAGCAAAGAACGCAAGGAAGAGTTTCTTACTACTTCGGGAATACCTGTAGAAAGACTCTACACCCCAGCAGACATTGCCGACTTTGATTACGATTCTGACCTCGGGATGCCTGGTTTTTATCCTTTCACACGGGGTGTTCAACCAACTATGTACCGGGGCCGGTATTGGACTATGCGCCAATATGCCGGATTCGCGACAGCCGAGGAATCCAACAAACGTTACAAATACCTGTTGGAGCAGGGGCAAACCGGGTTGTCGGTTGCTTTTGACCTACCGACACAAATTGGTTATGACTCGGACGACGATATTTCTCAGGGCGAAATAGGCAAAGTTGGGGTAGCTATTGACTCCCTGGCTGATATGGAGACCTTGTTTGGCGGGATACCACTGGATAAAGTAAGTACATCAATGACGATTAATGCCCCGGCTTCTGTTTTGCTGG
The DNA here is from genome assembly GCA_002422465.1 of Peptococcaceae bacterium UBA6129. Lineage (GTDB taxonomy): Bacteria > Bacillota > Peptococcia > DRI-13 > UBA6129 > UBA6129. The sequence continues at coordinate 10,325 of DIVP01000149.1, forward strand.
CAATGTACATAGCAGTTGGAGAAAAGCAGGGGGTAAGTGCGGAAAAGCTAAACGGCACTATACAAAACGATATACTCAAGGAATACTCTGCACGCGGAACATATATATACCCACCAGTTCCGTCCATGCGGCTGATTACAGATATCTTCGGCTTTTGTTCAAAGAACGTCCCGAATTGGAACACGATATCTATTTCAGGCTATCACATTCGTGAAGCCGGTTCCACAGCAGCCCAGGAAATCGCTTTTACTCTGGCTGACGGGATAGCTTATGTAGATGCGGCAATTAAGGCAGGTCTCGATATTGATACCTTTGCCGGGAGACTGTCGTTCTTTTTTAACGCCCACAACGATCTGTTTGAAGAAGTTGCCAAATTCCGGGCTGCCCGCAGGATTTGGGCCAAGCTCATGAGGGAGCGCTTTTGCGCCAAGGATCCACGGTCGTGGATGCTGCGCTTCCATACCCAGACAGGCGGTTCAACTTTAACTGCACAGCAGCCCGATAACAATATTGTCCGGGTCGCGATGCAGACACTCGCGGCAGTACTCGGCGGAACACAATCATTACATACAAATTCCAAGGATGAGGCGATGGCTCTTCCTACAGAAGATTCGGTACGTATTGCGCTGCGGACTCAGCAGATTGTTGCCTATGAATCTGGTATTTGCGAAACAATTGACCCACTTGCCGGTTCTTATTATGTGGAAAGTTTGACCACAAGCCTGGAAAAGAAAGCTATGGAATACATCGAAAAAATAGATAATATGGGCGGCGCTGTTAAAGCAATTGAGCAAGGATATATCCAAAAAGAGATCGCCGATAGCTCCTATGCCTACCAGAAGGAAGTTGAGGCAGGCAGAAACATTGTGGTAGGTATGAATAAGTTCCAAATCAAAGAGAAACCGGTAGAAGGGCTTCTGCGTGTAGATCCGTCGGTAGGCGAAGGACAAATCAAAAAGCTGCAGGCTATGAAAGCGGCCCGTGACAACATTGCTGTTCAAAATAAGCTTGATGTTCTTCAGGCCGCGGCTGAGACTGAAGCAAACCTGATGCCATATATCCTTGATGCTGTTAGGGTATATAGCACTGAGGGCGAGATCTGCAATGTTTTGAGGGAAGTTTTTGGCGAATACAAGCCGATTGAGATTTTATAATATCGATTATATTAATGGATGGGGGTAAAAAAATGACTGAGAAGCATATAAGAGTGTTAGTTGCTAAGCCAGGCTTGGATGGTCATGACCGTGGCGCAAAGGTTATTGCCCGTGCTTTGCGGGATGCCGGGATGGAAGTTATCTATTCCGGACTCCGTCAGACGCCGGAACAAATAGTATCCGCAGCCATACAGGAGGATGTCGATGTAGTGGCGATGAGTCTTTTGTCGGGTGCGCACAATCATCTCTTTCCGAAAGTCGCGCAGCTTTTAAAAGAAAATAACGCCGGCGATATCCTTGTCTTGGGCGGTGGTGT
>DIVP01000100.1 GCA_002422465.1 Peptococcaceae bacterium UBA6129
GTTCAATTTCGTAAAAAACCGATACGCCTCGCTTCATATATCGGACTCGGGGTTTTAATCCGTTATATATTAGGAAGGCTCTCTGTAAAAGATGCCGAGAAAAAAGTTTCGTCATTAATGGGGGTACATGCAGTTGCTATTATATCCTCGTATGCCGAAATAGGGATTGATGTTGATAAATCTAGTGATTTGGCTGTTGTAAAAAAATATTTAAGTTTTTAGACAAGGAGCCTGAAAAAAGTTCAGTTGACTCCTTGTTTCTTTATCTACTGGAAAAACATGAATGTATAAGATAAAATAAGAGTAAAATATTCGGATTATCGTCAATAAATGCTCTATAAGGAGGAAAAATGCATGGAAAAATGGCGCAGAAGTGAACGAATCACTGTCATGACCAAATACCTGCTCGAGAAGCCGAACACTCTTTTGTCCTTAAATGAATTTACTGGCATGTTCTCATCGGCGAAATCTAGCATCAGTGAGGATATCAGTATTATCAGGGATGTCTTCCAACAATTCGGCTACGGCAAGATTGAAACGATGGCCGGAGCAGGTGGGGGTATTATCTATTTACCTCAGGTTAGAAAAGAGGATAAATATAAATTTTTGCAGGAGATTGCCCGGAGGTTAGAGGATCCCAGCAGGATACTGGCCGGTGGTTATCTGTATATGACTGATATCATCTTTGAAGCTAGAACGGCCAAAAAAATTGGCGAGATTTTCGCGCAGCATTTTGCCGATATGAAGCCGCAATACGTTGTTACTGTTGAAACAAAAGGGATACCTCTGGCGCTTATGACGGCAAAGGCCTTAAATATTCCGCTTGTAATTATCCGTGATGGCGGTCGGGTTACTGAAGGTTCAGCAGTCAGTCTCAATTATGTTACCGGTTCGTCGCATCAGATCAGGACAATGTCGCTTTCACGTCGGGCGCTGCCTGTTGATAGCAAGGTAATAATTATCGATGATTTTATGAAAGCCGGCGGCACAGCGAAGGGTATGATCGACCTCCTCTGGGAATTCAAATCCAGGGTGCTCGGAATAGGCGTACTAATAGATACGAAAATGCCTGAACAAAAGCTCGTTTCCGGTTATTACTCCTTGTTGAAACTGAATAATGTTGATGAAATTGCGAAGAAAATCGAAGTGGAACCGATTATTACCGACAGGTAAAATATATCCGAACGTATAAAAAAGCTAAAATATGGGAAATTTCATTAACAGGAGCAGGAAAATCCAAAAATATGACGAATAGGACATATTAACCAGCTAGGATATTGGGAAGGTGGTGAGTTCAGATGAATATTACTGATGTACGGATTAGGAAGATAAACCAGGATGGCAGAATGAAGGCGATAGTGTCGGTTACCTTTGATAATGCTTTTGTGGTGCACGATGTCAAGGTCGTTGAGGGGACAAACGGTTTGTTTGTCGCCTNNGCCATGCCAAGTCGCAAAACTCCCGAAGGGGAATTTAGAGATATAGCACATCCAATATCGGCTAATGCACGTGAAATAATTCAGACTGCGGTTCTGAAGGCATACGAAGAGGCCATGTAAAATAGATTTCCAGGTTGAGGAGCTTAGGTTGGCTCCTTTTTTGTTTGTTGATAAAGCGGCGGTTAGCTATCAGATAAAATATAAATATAGACCGATATTACTGATGACTTGGACAGTAAGATTGTGGTATAAATATAGTAGTGCGCTTTTCTAAATACGGGGGGGATGGCATTTGAGACATCGTGTAGCTGTAGTTTTGGCGGCTGGTTTAGGGACAAGAATGAAATCAAAAACTCCGAAGGCGCTTCATAAGCTGGCCGGGATACCTATGTTACAGCATGTTATCAATGCTCTCAACGAGGCAGAATTCCAGGAGATTATCCTGGTGTTGGGCTATCAGGGCGAACTGGTTGAAGCGGAGCTTGGTACTGGTTACGAAGTAGTATACCAGCATGAACAACTGGGGACAGGACATGCTCTGCTGCAAGCGTTGCCCGTGCTGCAGAAATATGCCGATGGCGATTGCCTGGTAGTATGTGGGGATACACCCTGCATCAGGAGTGAGACCCTAAAAGCACTCGCGGAAAAACATACGACGACGCAGGCCCTGGTCTCTGTTTTAACTGCGGAAATAGCTGACCCAACCGGCTATGGCAGGATTATCAAAGGGACAAAAGGGATAGAGAAAATAGTTGAGGAAAAAGATGCTACGTTAGAGGAGAAAGCAATCCGAGAGATTAATACCGGCACGTATTGTTTTAATATCAAAAGCTTAAGGGCTTGCCTGGACAAGCTAACTCCGGCGAATGCGCAAGGGGAATATTACCTTACGGATATTATTAAATATAATGTGGAAGCCGGCGAAAGGGTGGAAACCTTATTGTTAGACGACCCGTTTGAAGCCTTGGGTATCAATAACCGGGTACAATTGGCACAGGCGGAGAGTATATGGCGTACACGAATCAACGAACAGCATATGCTTGAAGGCATAACAATTATTAACCCCGAGAACACCTCTATTGACGTGCATGTCTCGATAGGCAAAGATACTATTTTGCTGCCGGGCGTTATTCTTGAAGGGAAGACCTCTCTCGGAGAGAATTGTGTCATTGGACCCAACACAAGACTAGTTGATTCTGCAATTGAGGATAACGTAAATATAAGCTATTCGTATATACTTGAAGCGGAAATCGCGAGTGGATGTACAGTGGGGCCGTTCAGCTATCTGCGTCCGGGTACGGTACTCGCAAAAAATGTTAAAGTAGGTGACTTTGTAGAAGTCAAAAAATCCTTCGTTGGTGAGGGTTCCAAGATCCCGCATTTAACCTATGTCGGTGACAGTGTTTTAGGGAAAGGTGTTAACATTGGAGCCGGGACGATTACCTGCAACTACGATGGTGTGAACAAACACCCTACATATATTGGTGATGGGGCTTTTGTCGGAAGCAACTCTAACCTGGTTGCTCCGATTACGATCGGGGCAGGCGCTTATATCGGAGCCGGCTCGACAGTGACTAAAGATATCCCCGAAAAGGCTCTGGCCATAGCTCGCGGAAAGCAGAAGAATTTTGAGAATTGGCACACCCGCGTTGAGAAAAATCCGGCACAAGATAATGACAGGGAGGATGAAGATGTCGAACTTTAAGAAATTAAAAGTATTCACCGGAAATGCCCATCCAGGTCTAGTCTCGGAAATAGCCGAGTACCTTGGAGTCGAAGTAAGCGCAGCTTTTGTACAAACTTTTTCGGATGGTGAGATAAACGTGGCCATCGGCGAAAGTGTAAGGGGAGCAGATGTTTTTGTCATTCAGCCGACCTGCATGCCGGTAAATGATAACCTGATGGAGCTTCTTATTCTCGTAGACGCCCTGCGGAGAGCTTCGGCGCGTAGGATTACAGCTGTTATTCCTTACTACGGATATGCTCGTCAGGATAGAAAAGCCAAAGCAAGGGACCCAATAACCGCTAAACTTGTGGCCAATCTTATCGTGGCTTCCGGCGCCAGACGTGTACTCGCAGTTGATCTGCATGCCGGGCAGATCCAGGGATTTTTTGATATACCCTTTGACCATTTGCAGGGTGTGCCGATTCTTGCAGAGTATTTTATCAATAAAAACATTGAGGATGCTGTTGTTGTCTCACCGGATCTCGGTGGCGTTACGCGGGCGAGAGTACTGGCAGGAAGACTTCATGCTCCGCTGGCGATTATTGATAAGCGCAGGCCGAAGCCAAATGTCGCCGAGGTAATGCATATCATCGGAGACGTTGAAGGGAAACCGGTTATTATGATTGATGATATCATAGATACTGCAGGTACTATTTCGTTGGGCGCTCAGGCGCTGCTCGACAAGGGGGCAAAAGAGGTCTATGTCTGCTGTACACATCCTGTTCTGTCGGGCGGGGCGATCGAAAGATTAAACAGATCGTTTATTAAAGAGGTTGTTGTGACAAATACTATCCCTCTTGCAGACGAAAAGCGGAGCGAGAGGATTAAAACACTTTCAATAGCGCCGCTTCTTGGCGAAGCAATCATTCGAATTCACGAAGACCTCTCGGTCAGCAAGCTTTTTGATTAGATTCGGTTAGGAAAGTCTATTATCAAGCACCTCCGGGCATAATAAAGATTATTCAGGGAGGTGCGTTACATATGGAAAAAAGGATTATCAAAGCCGAAAGGCGTCTCTTAAACGGCAAGCACTCGGTCAAGGAGAACCGCAAGCTCGGGACTGTTCCTGGAGTTTTATATGGCAATAAGGTTGGCAATATTGCTATTTCAATTTCGGAAAAGGATTTTCGGAATCTGGGCGGCTCCCAGCTGATCGAGATTATGTTATCGGGTGGTTCTTATCCGGCTATGGTGCGCGAGGTTCAAAAGCATCCAATCAGCGGCAGGATAAGTCATGTTGACCTTCAACAGGTCGATATCGATAAGAAAGTGAAAACCGTACTGGCTGTTCGTACTGCCGGGGAACCTGCCGTACTGCATGCCGGCGGAGTGTTGCATTTAGGCGAAAGGGAACTTGAGGTTGAGGCATATCCGGAGAATCTGCCTGCTTTTCTCGAGGCGGATATCAGCACTTTTGTGGTGGGGCAAAAATATACGATCGCCGATTTACAACAGGCCTACCCTAAAATAAAAATTATCAGTGACCCGGACAGTTTGGTAGCGAGTATTGCTCAGGCCCGGGCGGAAGAAATAACTGAAATTGAAGTCCAGCCAGAGATTGAAGAAGGAGCTGCCACAGAAAGAGGGGCAGAAACAGAGAAAGAAAATGAGTAATCGTATATTCCATAGGAGGAGTGGGGATGACGAAGCTCTTGGTAGGCCTGGGGAATCCGGGAGTGCGTTACGATAAGACCAGGCACAATATTGGTTTCATGGTTATTGACAGGTTAGCTGCTGATTTAGGTATAGCAGTCACCAAGAAACAAAACCAGTCTTTAGTCGGGCAGGGCAAGATTTCTGACGAAAAAGTTCTTTTGGTCAAGCCGCAAACCTATATGAATAAAAGCGGCGAGGCAGTGCTGGAGCTTCTAAATTTTTATAAGGATAAGATTACTGATCTAATTATTATCCATGACGACCTGGATATAGATTTCGGGCGTATCAGATTTAAAGCAGACGGTGGAACCGGTGGTCATAAAGGCATGCAATCTATCACGAAAATGCTGGCCTCAACGGATATTTCACGGCTGAAAATTGGCATCGGGAGACCCCCGGAGTTTATCCCTGTGGAGGATTATGTCTTGAGTGAACTGGGTTCGTCGGAAAGAAACTTACTGCCGCAGGTTCTCGAGGAATCTGTAGCAGGGCTGAAGTACTGGTGCCTTTCTGGTATAGAGAAGTCCATGAATGAATATAACGCCAACAAAGGGCAGTCTGCAGACTAGCCCTTTTTATATTGAACAGAAGATTATTATTATTAGTGAGTACGCTTAGCAAGGGATTATTTCGGACATAATATCTTCTGCCTGCGGAAAGAGGTTTAAACAGTGTATTGGTTAGCTGGTTTATTGGCCAGCGCAGCTGCATGGATGCTCAATTCCTTGCTCATGAGGCGCGGCGGTGATCTGGTTGTCATTGGAGTTATCCCAATACTTGAGGAAACAATTAAAACAGGGATTGCGATGATCTTAGGAGTTTCCGTCCCATTAGCGCACAGCGTTTTTGGGCTGGTCGAGGGGTTGCATGACTATGTTGCCTCGAAAAACCTTGGTTTGCTAGCGGGAGTAATCAGCTTAATCAGTCACTCCTTCTTTGGGCAGCTGACTGTTTGGGTTTTTCTAAGGAGTGGTTCATGGTTGTATAGCATTGCAGCGGCAGGACTGGTGCATACCTTATTTAATCTCTCTATGGTTCGACTATTTAAATTGCGGGCAGTTAAATAAAATATTGGTTTTAATAATGGAGGACACCTATGCGATTAATCTATATATGTGATAACTGCGAGAGATACATTGATGAGATTGAGGTCGAAGAATGGGATGAAACACTCCTTGGCTTTGATGCCCTGACTTATGAAGAGAGGAATGAATTGCTGCACCTTGACTGGAATCGCCAGATTGGCACAGTAAGGGCTATTTGTGATACCTGCTGGCAGGAAAATGAGTTCACGGGTACATTGCTAAGCTCCACAACTGCCGGAAGCGAAAATCCGCTGCACTGAAACCTTGAGGAGCTAAGCTAAAACCTTAAAATTACTGCAAACGGCAAAATAAAGTTGGGCTTTATATCGGCACCTTCTGGTGATAGTATAAAGGATGTTATATAATATTAATGTTGCTCATAAACCTGAAGATAAATAAATATATATAAAAAAACGGCAGTGATGCTGTGGGGGTCCCGGGGACGCCCACTATTTGACATGGAGGAAGACACATGGTTTTGAGGTCCCTAAACAAATATTTGCAAAACGCAAAAGAATTCAATTTTCTCATCGAACAGGTCACTTTAGACCAGGATAACCTGATTTACGGGGTGACCGGCTCGCAAAAAAGCATGTTGGCTGCTTTAATTACTGCCGCTCAGGGCAAGTCACTGCTTTATATCGTTGAAACTACACAACGCGGCAAGGAGGTATTTAATGATTTAAACGACCTCCTGCCTGAATATGCGGTTCATTTTTTCCCTGCTCTCGATGTGCTGCCTTTTGAGGTTATAGCCCGCAGTCATGAAACCCAGCGAAAGAGACTGGAGGTCATGCAAAGCCTGGTTACGTCCGACAGAAACATTGTCGTTACAACCTTAGAAGCTTTAAGCAAGTGCATGATCGCGCCGGAGCTCTTTCACACTGCCTCATTAACGTTGGAAGTCGGCCAAAAAGTAGAAATAGGCAGACTTTTGGAACACTTGATCGCGAGCGGCTATCAAAGGATCGATATGGTCGAAAACAAAGGCCAGTTTTCTTCGCGCGGCGGAATTATAGATATCTATCCTGTTACACAGGAGAATCCTGTGCGTGTAGAATTTTTTGATGACGAGATCGAATCGATCAGATATTTTTCTATAGAAAATCAAAGGTCTGTTGAAAAAATCCCTCTCATTACGCTATATCCTGCTTCTGAGTTTTTTCTGCTGGGTATTGAGAAAAAGAACGCGCTTGAACAGATTGCCAAAGAGAGTCGGCATGCTCTGGAGTCTATGGGTAAAAAAGGTAACCAAGAGGGATATGTAAGCCTGTCCGAAAAAACTCGCGAAGTGCTTGAGAAAATTGATGAAGGTCAGTATTTCCCTGGCTATGAACAATATCTGCCCTACTTTTTTTCGAGAAAACACTTTCTTATCGATTATTTTACACGTTCACCGAACGTCATTATTGACGAACCGGGCAGACAGCGGGAGAGTTTCCTGTTAAGTGAGAAGGAGATGCAGGAGACTTATAAAATCCTGCTCGAAAAAGGAAGGATACTACCCGGACAAATCAATAACTATCTGACGTGGGATGAAATATCGTATCGTTTGCAAAAAGTAAAGAAAATATACTACTCCCTTTTGCCCAAAAAACCAGCCGGTCTTGAGACAATTAATATGCTCGGGATGACCACGAAAACTCCCGGTTTATTCATGGGTAAAACCCGGTTTCTCGTCGATGAGCTTAAGGAATGGCGTCGGCAGAAATTTGCGACGGTTATTCTTGTCGATTCTTCAGACCGCGGGGAGCGTCTGAAGCAAGGACTCCGGGACTTAGGGGTAGAGGCGAACCTTGTTGCCGGTGAGTTCGCTGTTTTGCCGGAAAGAGTCTATATAGCTCTCGGTCATTTGACAACAGGGTTAGAATTCACGAACTGGAAGATTGCGCTTTTGACAGAACACGAGCTGTTTTATCAGCCCAAAAAGCGGGCGCCGCGCAAGATATTTCAAGAAGGTAAAAGGATTGCGTTTCTCGAGGACTTAAAAGTCGGAAACTATGTTGTGCATATCAACCATGGGATTGGCCGGTATGTAGGGATTGAAAAGTTGTCTGTCGGTGAAGCCCAGAGGGATTATCTTGTCATTAAGTACCAAGGCGAGGATAAACTTTATGTCCCTACTGATCAGGCAGGTTTGCTGCAGAAATATTTCAGCCAGGAAGGGCAGACTCCTAAATTATCAAAACTGGGCGGAAATGAATGGAACCGCATTAAAACAAAGGTCAAGGCAGCCGTCAAGGATTTAGCGGAGGAACTACTGGCGCTTTATGCTGCTCGGCAGTCCTTGCCGGGATATGCATTTTCACAAGACTCTCCGTGGCAGAAGGAATTTGAAGAGGCCTTCCCGTTTGAAGAGACGCCGGATCAGTTAAGGACTATTCGCGAAGTTAAAAATGATATGGAAAAAGCCCAGCCAATGGACAGGTTATTATGCGGCGATGTGGGCTATGGCAAAACTGAGGTTGCTATCAGGGCAGCTTTTAAAGCCGTTACCGATGGCAAACAGGCAGCTGTACTAGTGCCTACGACTGTGCTGGCACAGCAGCATTATAATACCTTCCGCGAACGTTTTGAGGGTTTTGCAGTAAAGGTTGGGGTTTTAAGCCGTTTTCGTTCCGCGAAGGAGCAGAAAATGGTTTTGAACGATTTGAAGCTTGGTAAATTAGACATTGTTATCGGAACACATCGACTCTTATCAAGCGATGTAAAGTTCAAGGATATAGGATTACTGGTTGTTGATGAAGAGCAGCGGTTTGGCGTTGTTCATAAGGAAAAACTAAAAAAAATAAGAAAGACGGTAGATGTTTTAACCCTAACAGCAACACCAATACCTCGCACGCTGCACATGTCTTTAGTGGGCGCTCGGGATATGAGCATTATTGAGACACCGCCTGAAGACCGCTATCCGGTGCAGACTTTTGTCGTAGAGTATAGCCCGCAGATGGTCCGTGAAGCTATTAGGAGAGAACTCGGGAGGGGCGGCCAGGTTTACTACGTTCATAACCGTGTTGAGCAAATCGACAAGGTGGCCAGTTTTATCCAAGAGCTCGTACCGGAAGCAAATATCGGGATAGGCCATGGCAAGATGTCCGAAGAACAGCTCGAGAAAGTGATGCTGGAGTTTATGGAGGGTAACATTGATATACTTGTTTGTACTACAATTATCGAAAGCGGTTTGGATATTTCCAATGTCAATACATTGATTATTGATGATGCAGACAGGTTAGGATTATCCCAGCTATACCAGCTCAGAGGACGTGTCGGACGTTCGAACAGGGTTGCCTATGCTTATCTTACGTATAATAGAGAAAAAATGCTCTCCGAAGTTGCTGAAAAGAGGCTGAATGCCATTCGTGAGTTTACGGAGCTTGGCTCAGGTTTCAAGATCGCGATGCGTGATCTTGAAATACGTGGGGCCGGTAATATCCTTGGCGCAGAACAGCATGGACATGTAGCGGCAGTCGGCTTTGACCTGTATTGCCGTATGCTGGAGGATGCTGTCAGAGAGGCCAAGGGAGAAGAACAGGTTAAGGAAAAAACAATCACGATAGACCTTCAGGTGAAGGCCTTTATCCCGCAGGAATATATCCATGACAACGGTATCAAGATCGATTTTTATCAGCGGATTTACGCAGTAAAGGAAATAACGGAGATCACATCGATGGTCGAGGAACTTGAGGACAGGTTCGGTGACTTGCCCATACCGTTGTTCAATTTGCTTGAGATTGCCGCTATCAAGATTATGGCTCAAAAGGCCAAGATACAGGCGATTACACAGGAAAAAGAGATAGTCCGGCTGAAGCTTGAGGATGACCACGGGTTCACAGGTAATCACCTCATGAATTTGGCTAAGCGCTATCGCCGTCAGGTTAGCTTTAATACATCTGATGGTTTGGATATCCTCATAAGCATTCGTAACTTCAGCCCGCAGGAGATACTCGTCTTTGTAAAAGAGGTTGTGAAAGAAATATATGCTATTGCTCAAAAGGAAGAAACTTTGATATAATGATTGGAGCTTGTTTTTATAGAAAGAGGGTATGCAAAAGTGAAGAGAAAGATTAGTATCGTTATATATATAGTTATTATAATGTTGCTTGTGACGGCTTGTGGAGCAAAAGTTGTTGCTACCGTCAATGGGAAAAAGATTACTGAGCCTGAGTTAAAGACCAGACTGGAACAAGTTGCGGTTATGTATGGTTATGATCTGACAAATGAAGAGGCAAAAGAGGTTGTAGTCTATTTAGAAGAGCAGGTATTAGACAGCCTCATTGAAGAAAAGGTGGTACTCCAGGCAGCGGCCGACAGGAAGATTACAGTGAAAAAAGAGGAAGTCCAGGCTGAGTTAGACAAAATCAGGAACCAGTTTGCAGACGACAAAGCTTATACGGATTTTCTTGCCGAGAGAAAATTTACCGAGCAAGATTTATCAACGTACTTAAAAAACCAGCTTATTCTGAATAAGCTCTTTGAAGAAGAGACTAAAGAAATCACAGCCACAACGGTGGATATTAAAAAGTACTTTGACGAAAACGAGGCTGAGTTTTATGTCCCTGAACAAATAAAAGCCAGCAATATTGTCGTCGCAACAGAAGAAGCAGCTAAGGCCGTAATTGCGCGGCTTGATAAGGGCGAGAATTTTGGTGATCTGGCTGTGGAACTGTCAATAGACCCTACGGCCAAAGATAACCGTGGAGATCTTGGGTATTTTGATAAAGATGCCGAATTAGTTGAGGAATTTAAGAATGCGGCTTTTGCGCTGCAGGTTGGTAAATATACAAAGACCCCTATCCAGTCGATATATGGCTATCATATAATTCTTGTTGAGGATAAGAAAGCGGCTGCAGATCGTACTTTTGAGGAAGTTAAAGCCGAATTGGAAAACAGATTTCTTTTTGAAGATAAAAATGAAAAATTTTCGAAGTATGTAGATGGGTTGCTCGAAAAAGCAGTTGTTGATAAGAAAATAGAGGCTCCCAAGGCAACTCCGACAGATCCGGCCGCTACAACGCCGACGCCTGCCACTACACCGGCACCGGAGCAATCCGGGGATAAAAAATAAACAGCTAAGAAAAAATAATAAGGGGGGTTAGGTTTTAAGAAATTTAAACCCTAACCCTTAATTTTATTTAGAAGTATAAAAAGATGGGTTTGGACAAACATTATCACTGGAAGGGTTGGCAAAGAAAGGGGCGGATCTTCACAAGCCGGTTTTAAGTTTATACTTTCCGGGATGCTAAAAAAAGAATAAATGCCATAACAAGGATATATACTAACATTAGAAGTGTCCCTTAAACCAGAAGGAGGGAATTATGCAAATGAAAGCTACCGGTATTGTACGAAGGATTGACGATCTAGGTCGTGTAGTTATTCCGAAAGAAATCAGGAGGACATTGCGTATCCGGGAAGGGGATCCTTTAGAAATATTTGTTGACCGCGATGGAGAAGTAATTTTGAAAAAGTACTCTCCGATCGGCGAATTGGGTGATTTCGCCAAAGAATATGCCGATTCACTCTATGAAGCAATCGGACATATTGCTTGTATTGCAGACAGAGATCAAATCATCACGGTTTCGGGGGGGCCGAAAAAAGAATTCTTGAATAAACGAATCGGCGCCGCTGTTGAAAAAGTGATGGAGGAAAGGAAAGCGGTATTACTAAATCAACCCGGAGTAGGTCCGCAATATCAGATCTGTCTCGGTGACGAAGGTGAATCAAAGTTTACTGCGCAGGTGATTGCTCCGATTATTGCGGAAGGTGATCCGATAGGAGCAGTTATCATAGCCTCGAAGGAGCCGAATACAAAGTTTGGCGATATGGAATTAAAACTAGCTGAAACGGCTGCGTCGTTTTTAGCAAAACAAATGGAACAATAAAGCAAATGGGGCTGTGTCTTTTTGATAATTGAGACCAGCCCTTCTTCTATGCCTACCAAAAAAACTGCCCATCTTGCGAGGCAGTTTCAGGTTCGTTCTTCAGGTATTTATTAGATCGGGTCTTTGCGGATGCCGTTAAAGATAATGTTCCAGAATATACTACCAATATCTTTTGGGGCGATCGAACCTTCGGGAGACAACCATTGGTAGCTCCAATTACATGTTCCTAAAATTGTTTTTACAATAATAACCGGATTAATGTCCGCCCTTAATTCTCCATTGTTTATTCCTTTTTCTACGAGACTTAAAAAGATACTTTCATATTTCCCTCTTTTTTCATTAATAGAGGAAACCTTTTTACTGTCGGTAATAGACTTCTTTTCCTGATAAAACACAGTAAGAAAGGATTTAAACTTTCCTATACTTTCAACGTGTTCCTCAATTAATTCTTTTAGTGTCTGCAAAGTATCCAAGTTTTTATTGAGGACTATCTCAACTCTACTCAGTTCATAATCTACAATTATTTCATGTATTCTAAAAAGTATCTCTTCTTTTGATTTATAATAATGAAAAAGACCGCCTTTACTTATACCGGACTCTATAGAGATCTCTTGGATAGTCGTAGAATGATAGCCTTTTCTCTCAAACAACTTGGTCGCTGCTTCAATAATTTTGTCTTTAATGTTATTCTCACTCATTTTGTCTAACATAATCCTACCTCCTGTGGAATAGAAGCTTTGATTTATTAATAATTCTAATAAAAAATACTATACCCTTAACAACTCAAATGTCAAGACTGCTAACCATGCGCCCAAGGGTGCCAAAGGTCCTATTAGTGATAAGAGGCGTAAAGAATTAAAAATAAAAAATGAATTAATAGGTTAATTGAAAAAGTAAATTC
>DIVP01000134.1 GCA_002422465.1 Peptococcaceae bacterium UBA6129
CCACATTTAGAGCTAAGGAGGTGTACTATCAATGGCAAAAAAAGTAGTTGGCTTTATAAAATTACAATGTAACGCAGGGAAAGCTACTCCGGCGCCACCTGTCGGTCCTGCTTTGGGACAACACGGCGTTAATATCATGCAGTTTTGTAAAGAGTTCAATGAAAGAACGGCTAAACAGGTAGGGCTCGTTATCCCTGTTGAGATTACGGTTTTCGCCGATCGTTCTTTTACTTTCATTTGTAAAACTCCACCGGCTGCAATCCTTTTGAAGAAGGCGGCAGGAATTGAAACTGCATCCGGCGAACCGAACAAGAAAAAAGTTGCGAAAATTAACAGAGCCAAAGTGCAAGAGATTGCCGAATTGAAGATGGCGGATTTAAATGCCGGTTCTTTAGAAACTGCTATGAGTATGATTGAAGGAACTGCCCGCAGTATGGGTATTGAAATTACCGAGTAGGAAGCTTAACCAAGTGGGAGGAGCCTCTAGAGAGAGGGTTATTCCGCTAAGACCACAAAGGAGGAAAATTTATGACTACACACGGCAAAAGGTATAATGAAGCAATTAAGCAAGTTGATAGGAATACTCTATATGATCCTAATCAAGCTTTGGAGCTTGTCAAGAACACGTCTAAAGCTAAGTTTGATGAAACAATCGAGATTGCCCTGAGACTCGGGGTTGACCCCAGGCACGCAGACCAGCAGGTGCGTGGAGCAATTGTTCTCCCGCATGGCACCGGTAAAACCCGTTCCGTTTTGGTTTTTGCCAAAGGCGAGAAGGTCACGGAAGCCGAGAATGCCGGAGCTGATTTTGTTGGAGCTGAAGACATGGTCGCCAAGATTCAGGGTGGTTGGTTCGGTTTTGATGTGGCCGTTGCAACTCCTGATATGATGGGGGTTGTCGGTAAACTCGGAAAGCTTTTGGGTCCCAAGGGTTTAATGCCGAACCCCAAAGTCGGTACGGTAACCTTTGACGTGGAGAGAGCTGTCAAAGAGATCAAGGCTGGTAAAGTAGAATACCGTGTTGAAAAAACCGGTATCATCCATGCCCCTATCGGCAAGGCTTCATTTGATATGGATAAACTGATAGAAAACTTCCAAACTTTAGTTGAAGCAATTATTAAAGCAAAACCCTCGGGTGCCAAAGGACAATACATCAAAACAGCAACCGTATCGTCTACTATGGGACCTGGTGTGAGAATAAATCCGTTAAGATTAGTCTAAGCTGTTGACGGATTGAGATTAATTTGCTAAACTTTAGCATGTCAAGAATTTAATAATTGTCTGACCGTAGACAGCAGGTGCCGAGTGCTTAAATTCAAAAAGAGGCCTGCCTAGGTTGGTTAAGAGCCGTTTTTAATAATGGTTGATAACCCTCCGTGTCTACGGGGGGTTTCTTTATTCGTTAGGAAAGGAGGCGTCATTCTTTGGACAGTCTCGATCAGAAAAAACAAACCGTAAGTGAGATTAAGGATCGTTTTCAAAAAGCTCATTCAGTTGTTATTGTCGAATATTGCGGTTTATCAGTAGCGGAGTTAACTGAGCTGAGGGCAAAATTAAGAGCTGTTAACGTTGATTTCAAGGTTTTGAAAAACACACTCGTTAAAATAGCCACTGATGAAGTGGGAGTAAGCGATGCTGACAAATATTTACAAGGTCCGACGGCCTGGGCATTCAGTATGCAAGACCCGGTATCGGCTCCGAAGGTTCTGCTTGATTTTGCAAAAACTCATAACAAGCTCGTAATCAAGGGCGGTATTATCGAAAACAAGGTCTTTGAGCAGAAAGGTGTCAAAGCGCTGGCTGAGCTGCCGCCACGCGAAGTTCTGCTGGCACAGCTTTTGGGAGCTATGCAAGGGCCGCTTGTCGGTATGGCCAATGTTCTTCAGGGACCTATCCGCAAATTTGGTTATGCCCTCGAAGCATTGCGCAAAGAAAAGGCAGGGGCTTAAAGAGAATCTTGATAAACAATCAGGTAGTAAGATTAAAGTATGAAAAAATAGTTAGAAGAAATTGAGGAGGTCAAATTTAAATGTCTAAAATTAACGAGATTATTGAATCTGTAAAAGGTTTAACCGTATTGGAACTTGCTGAATTAGTAAAGGCTTTTGAAACGGAATTCGGCGTATCTGCCGCTGCTCCGATGGCCATGGCTGCCGCTCCGGCTGCCGCTGCTGCTGCAGCTGTTGAAGTTGAAGAGCAGACGGAATTTGATGTTATTCTTACCGCTGCCGGTGAGAAGAAGGTCAACGTTATTAAGGTTGTTCGCGAAATAACTGCTCTGGGCTTAAAAGAATCGAAAGAACTAGTTGATGGAGCTCCTAACCCTGTTAAGGAAAAAGTAAGCAAAGATGAGGCTGAGGCCATTAAAGCTAAACTTATAGAAGCCGGCGCTACCGCAGAAATAAAATAAACATAAGCGCCCTTCGGGGCGCTTAATTTTTTGCTTTTAAACTTCTGAAAAAAGTTGACAGCCATACCAGGTTATGTTAGTATTTAGTAATGCAATTATTTATCACTATTTGGGAAATGACTTATCAAGGGGTTATTGCAAGAATGGTGAATAATGCAGGTAATATTAGGAAACACTACATAGGTAGATAAAAAATAGCAAGGTCTTCGCCTTGCTATTAGGTGTTTTTACTTGTGTTTTTGTGTTTAATTTCATATAAAACAGTGGGCAAAAGGGGTGAGAGTATCATGCGTCATCCAGTACAGGTGGGAAAAAGAACAAGGTTAAGCTTTGCGAGAATTAAAGAAGTCCTTGAAATGCCCAATCTCATTGAAATCCAACAGAATTCTTACCGCTGGTTTCTCAATGAAGGTATTAAAGAAATGTTCCGAGATATTTCTCCTATCCAGGATTTTACCGGTAATCTGGTTTTAGAGTTTATTGACTATAGTCTCGGGGAACCAAAATACCAGGTTGAGGAATGTAAAGAGCGGGATGTGACTTTTTCTGCTCCGCTTAGAGTCAAGGTGCGCCTGATCAACAAGGAAACAGGCGAAGTCAAGGAGCAGGAAGTATTCATGGGAGATTTCCCGTTGATGACCGAAAAGGGTACGTTTATTATTAATGGCGCAGAACGTGTTATCGTCAGTCAGCTCGTCCGGTCACCGGGGGTATATTACACCGAACAGGTTGACCCGAGCGGCAAGATGATTTATGGAGCCACGATTATTCCTAACCGCGGCGCTTGGCTTGAGTTTGAAACGGATGTAAATGATAATATTTTTGTGCGCGTCGATAGGACGCGTAAATTACCGGCAACCGTACTGCTGCGCGCTCTTGGCTATGGCAGCAACGGCCAGATTGCGGAACTGTTCAGAGAAGACGAAAATATCCGCATGACCCTTGAGCGTGACCATACCGAATCCGAGGATGAAGGGCTTGTCGAAATTTACAAACGGTTGCGCCCCGGAGAACCGCCAACTGTTGACAGCGCTCGCTCACTGTTAAATACCTTGTTTTTTGATCCCAAGCGCTATGACTTAGCGCACGTAGGACGCTATAAACTGAACAAAAAACTCAAGGTTGATGTGCCGACAAATATCCGCCATATCACTCGAGAGGATATTATTGCTGCAATTCAATACCTGCTTACGCTCATGAAAGGTGAGGGAAAACCGGATGATATCGATCATCTGGGCAACCGTCGCCTGCGTTCCGTTGGAGAGTTGCTGCAAAACCAGTTCCGAATCGGCCTGTCGAGAATGGAACGTGTTGTTCGTGAACGTATGACGATCCAGGATGTAGATGTAATTACACCACAAGTACTGATAAATATCCGGCCTGTTGTGGCTGCTATCAAGGAATTTTTTGGTTCGAGCCAGTTATCTCAGTTTATGGATCAGACTAACCCGCTGGCCGAGCTTACACATAAACGGCGTTTAAGCGCGTTGGGGCCCGGAGGGCTTTCGCGTGAAAGGGCCGGGTTTGAAGTCCGGGACGTACATAATTCTCACTATGGCCGCATGTGTCCGATAGAAACGCCGGAAGGACCGAACATCGGATTAATTGGTTCGTTAAGTACATACGGGCATATCAACGAGTATGGTTTTATCGAGACTCCGTATCGGAAGGTAGATAAGGAGAAGGGCCAGGTAACGAAGGTTATTGAATACCAGACAGCCGACGAGGAAGATAATTATGTTATAGCTCAGGCCAACGCCCGGCTTGATGACGAGGGGTTTTTCGTTGATGCCAAGGTCAACGCCAGGCATGGCAGTGAAATTTTAGTCGCGCCAATAAACAAGGTTGACTTTATGGACGTTTCTCCGAAACAAATNNACATGCAGCGTCAGGCTGTGCCGCTTTTACGCACAGATGCCCCCTATGTAGGCACCGGAGAGGAATATAAAGCTGCGAGAGACTCAGGCGTTATGGTTATTGCAAAACGTGCAGGAACCGCTGAACGCGTCACAGCCAGGGAGATTATTATTAACACTGACGAAGGCGGCTTGGACAGATATAAATTAATCAAGTTTTCTCGTTCGAACCAAGGAACGTGTATTAATCAGAAGCCAATAATTCAAAGGGGCGAACGGATTGAGGCAGGACAAGTGATTGCCGATGGTCCTTCGACTGATCAGGGTGAATTGGCTTTAGGCAGGAACGTACTCGTAGCTTTTATGACCTGGGAAGGCTA
>DIVP01000154.1 GCA_002422465.1 Peptococcaceae bacterium UBA6129
GAACTGCTGGAAAAAACGGAGAATCAACAGAAGCTAGAGATGCATACAGAAGTACAGCAGCGGGGCATTGGCGACCAGCCGGGGGAAAAGGCGCCGACGGAAGTTGCTTTTCAGACTGAAGAACAACGTGCAGAAATACATAGATTAAAGCAGGCCCAACAGCAGATTCTGCGAAATAAGCAATCCGTGCGTCCGATTAGTGAAGTTAGCAAAGATGCGGGGAACAGCGTCTCAAAAACAACTGATGCTATCGTTCAAGGTCATAAAAACCCCCTTATGTTCTTCAAATATAAACTTGATGCCGTTTCTGAAGCCGGGCCAAAATACCTTAACCAAGAAACAGGAAACACCGAAGAAACGATAGATTTAAAACAAGCTTTATTTACGAACCTGGCTGAGAATCCGGTAAAAGAGATGTCTGATCTGCCATCTTTATCTGAACTGACGTCAACTCCGATCAAAGTACCGGCCAAAGACGTCGCGCAGGAATTGCCGAAGATTATCTTTAGTCAGGAGAAATTAGGATTAAACGGTTCAAAGGAGTTTATCGTTCAGCTTCAGCCTGAAGAAATGGGCAGAATGACAGTAAAGCTTACGTCACATGAAGGCGTGATCTCGGTCAGGATATTTGCCGAAAATCAGGATTCCAGAAGCATTATTGAAAACGGTCTGCAAAACCTAAAACAAGCCTTTGAGGAACAGGGACTAAAATGCGGGCGTATGGATGTGGAGCTCGGCGGCCAATATCTTAACCAGAACAACTCTCAACAGCAGCAATGGTTCAGCGAAGGCTACGCGGGGATGCCGAAGGTATTCTCGGACAGCCGGCATTACATGGACAGTGAATTGGCTGCCTCGGGAGTATCACATCACATCAGCGGAAACGGAATTGATTACATGGTATAAAAAAGGGGGTGAGAAAATGGCGGTTGATGCTACAAATAATACAAATACATCGACAAACAATACTCAACAGCAGAGCGATGTATGGTCAAACAGCCTCAGCAAGGATGATTTTCTGAAATTGTTGATTACTGAGCTGCAATACCAGGACGCGATGAACCCAATGGAAGACAAGGAATTTATTGCGCAGATGGCCCAGATTTCCGGGTTAGAACAAATGCAGAACTTAAATGACACTATGGGAACAGGGCTGGAGGTACTGATAGCAACTCAGGTGGGCTATAACAATATCAATATGGGTTTAAACCTCTTGGGCAAGGAAGTAAACTACACGGTTGATTCGGTCGAAAACACAGGAACAGTAAGCGCTCTTAAACAAAAAGACGGATATTTTATAGCAGTAATAAATGATACTGATGTACCTTTTGCGAGTATTACAACTATTAAGTAGGTGATAAAATCATGGTCGATAAACCCTTTATAATTCCACAACCTATAACAACACCGGTCGCAAAACCAGCCTTGCCACAAGAAAAAAGAGCCGTTAACGGGAATGCATTCAACCAGATTCTCGAAAAAGAAATTGCTCAAACTCAGGGGCTGAAATTCTCGCGCCATGCCAAAGAAAGGCTGGAGGCAAGAGATATTCGTCTCAATACACAACAGGTCAATCGCCTGAATGAAGCCGTAGAGAAGGCCCAAAACAAAGGGTGTCGGGAATCCCTCGTTTTACTAGACGATATGGCGTTTGTTGTCAGTATTAAGAATAAAACCGTCATAACCGCAGTCGATGGAGAAAACAGGAAAGAGAATGTCTTTACGAATATCGACAGCGCGGTAATCAACTAAAAAAGTATGGGGCCGGACCTCTTTGAGGAAGCCCCGGCCGACAATAGATAATTGTTGGCGGACAAGCCGATGTGTAATCTCAAAAACGGACTATAAAAAGGAGGTCATTTACTATGATGCGTTCATTATTTGCCGGTGTATCAGGGCTGAAAAACCATCAGACACGTATGGACGTCATTGGCAACAATATCGCCAATGTCAATACGGTCGGTTACAAAAAGAGCAGGGTCACGTTTCAGGACATGCTCAGTCAAACCTTACGCGGAGCTTCGTCGCCACAGAGCGGCAGGGGCGGTACAAATCCCATGCAGGTCGGTTTGGGCATGACGTTAGCCTCGATCGACACTATCCAAACCGCAGGCAGTCCGCAGTCAACCGGAAAGAATACGGACCTGTCGATTGAGGGCGAAGGCTTTTTCATTCTGGCTGAAGGAAAACACTTATATTATACACGGGCAGGCAACTTCGCNNCTGATCAATACAAGCAACGGCATGGTTGTAACGGGTATTCTGGCTGACAGCAGCGGTGTTATTGACCCTAAGGGCGATATCGTCGATATCAACCTGGCCTCGCAGGTCTCGTCGCCGCCTAACGCAACTACGGCCATTGAGTTCGCGAAGAACCTGGATTCACGGGGCGAGCAGATAACAGGGACATATGCCCCAGTCAGTCACACCAACGGGACAGGCAATACCGTAACTGTAACGCCCACGAAGCTGCCTATTACAAAGGTAACAATCAGCGGTACGGCCCCTGCCCCAGACCTGGTTGAGGGCGCAGCAAATGGTTTTACCGTAGATTATCTCACAGGCGAGGTAACGATAGCGGCAGGTGCGGCCACGGATACTTATGATATTAAGTTCTGGGAGCCGAATTACCAGTTGCCGACTGTTGTCTACGATTCCAAAGGGGATACGCACATCTTTAATCTCTTGTATACGAAGACAGGTAATAATGAATGGGAAATCGATACGCAAATAGAGGGGAACTTCGTAGCAAATGGCAAGGGGACACTCACGTTTGATCCCGGCACAGGGAAGCTGACAAATTCGACAGTCACAAACGCAACCTTCGCGCTCGATGACGCCGATGACCTGGATATCGAGCTGAGGTTTACGAATATGACCGAGTATGCCGGAGATTACACACCGGTCGTGTTCAATCAGGACGGGTACTCCGCCGGTGATCTGCAGACAATTAGCGTCGACCCTAGCGGGACAATATCCGGGAGCTTTTCAAACGGTCAAAACAGAAAGCTGGCTCAGTTGGCCATTGCAACGTTTTCAAACCCCTCCGGCTTAACAAAGGTTGGCAATAATATGTATCAGGTGTCTTATAACTCCGGAGAACCGGATAGAGGAATTCCCGGCATTTCCGGCCGCGGTGTAATTAAGCCGGAGACGCTCGAAATGTCCAACGTTGACCTCTCGCAGGAGTTTGTCGATATGATCATCACGCAGCGCGGTTTCCAGGCGAATTCCCGTGTTATCACAACATCTGACCAGATACTTGAGGAACTCGTTAACCTGCGCAGATAATCTGAAGTGAAGTAAAGATATCCCCCGCCCCTTTCCGAAGGGGTGGGGGACATCCGGAAAAGAGGGGATAATGTGATAGAACTAACGAAGCTCAATGGCGCGCCGATAATCGTTAATGTTGATCTGATCGAGACTCTTGAAGCCACACCAGATACGGTTATCACCTTCACAACCGGGAAAAAGATAGTAGTCAAAGAATCGGTCGAAAGTGTGATAAAGAAGACTATTGAATTCAAGAAAAAAACATTCCATGAGTAGAAAAACCATTAAAAGGGAGTATTTATAATGGACCTGGCGACAATAATAGGAATCATCCTGGGCATAGTTCTGATTTTTGCAGCAATACTTACGCAGGGCAGCCTGTTAGTTTTTTGGAGCGTATCCTCAATCCTCGTGGTTGTTGGCGGCGTTATTGCCGCGACTTTGATTAATTACCCGCTTCCGCATATTATCAGTGTCGTAAAAGTTGTTAAGGTTGCCTTTAAGGGCGATGCGCAACGTCCGGTTGAAGTGATTTTACAGCTTGTCAGCCTTGCTGAAAAAGCCAGGAGAGAAGGGTTGTTATCGTTGGAAAACGAGGTTGACCAATATGAGGATGAGTTTATGAAAAAAGGGATACATCTCGTAGTTGACGGTACTGAACCTGACCTCGTGCGCAACATCCTTGAAACTGAGATAACCATGATGGAAGAAAGACACAGAATCGGGGCCGGGATATTTGAGGCAATGGGTGCAAGCTCCCCCGCTTTTGGGATGCTCGGTACTTTAATTGGCTTAATCATGATGTTAAAGAAAATAAATGACCCAAGCTCTTTGGGGCCAGGCATGGCGCTGGCTTTGATTACCACTTTCTATGGAATGATTCTGGCTAACTTAATATTCTTGCCGATTGCCGGTAAATTGAAGTTACGTAATAGTGAAGAGATACTGAATAAAGAAATAATTATCGAGGGTGTGCTCTCCATTCAAGCCGGGGAGAATCCCAGAATTGTCTCGGAAAAGGTTAAGGCGTACCTTCATCCGAGAGAAAAAGCAATAATTGAGAAAGAACAGTTGATTAAGAGAAGGGAACTGTACAACGATGAGGCGTAGACGTAAAGCCGAGACAACGCCTGTCGTTTCTCATTGGCTTGTAACTTATAGCGATATGATAACGCTATGTTTGACCTTTTTCGTTTTGTTATATTCATTTTCTACTCTTGACGCTATTAAGTGGAAAACTGTCTTGAATTCGGTACAGGGCGCTCTGGGCCCGCTAAACAGCGGTTCTAAGCCTTTAGATGGGGAAACTTTTGGTGTTGCCCTGGCAAATGGTGAAAGTGAGAATGATGTTCAACAAAACGAAGAGGTTAAACAAATAGAAGATTTTAAAAAGTATCAGCAGGAAACACAAAAACTCATGGAGATACAGGCGCAGCTTACCGACTATTTTGCCGATAAGGGACTAGGGGAGTTTATGACGATTAACATCGAGGAGCGTGGGTTATTGCTGCGCTTTGAGGATTCGGTGTTATTCGTCAAAGGCAAAGCCGATTTGCTCGCGGAGTCGATTGATGTACTGAAAAAAACCGGTAATATTCTCATTAATGTTGACAACCCGATCCGCATTGAAGGGCATACAGACGATTTGGCAATCAATACCTTGCGTTTCCCGTCGAACTGGGAGTTATCTACAGCCCGTGCCACAAATGTACTGAGAATATTTATTGAACAGGGTATGGACCCTCAAAGACTTTCTGCAGTTGGGTATGGCGAATATCACCCCATCGTTCCTAACGATGACGAAAATAGCAGGAAGAAAAACAGACGCGTTGATATTGTCATTATCCGCGGAGACATGAGGTTTAATGAACCAAAATAAAAGGAGAGTTTATTCATGATTAAGAAAATCCTTATTGCAGTACTGTCTTTGATTTTAATAATTGTGCTTATTGTCGCAGGGATAATGGTATTTAGGGTTTATTCGGCGAACGGCAGCTCAGGAGAAAAGGAAATCGAGGTTGGGCCAATTTACGAGACTGAAGAATTTACAGTAAATCTCTCAGCTTCGTTGAGTCATTTCATCAAGGCAAAATTTGCAATTGAACTTAATAATGAGAAGGCTCAAATTGAGTTAGAAGAAAAGCTGCCATTATTGCAGGACACGGTAATAATGGTGCTGTCGGGGCAGTCCCTTGAAATGCTATTAAGCAATGAAGGAAAAGAGTTATTAAAAAAAGAGCTGACTGAAACAATTAACAAATTTCTAAATAAAGGTCAGGTTACTAAGATTTATTTTAAGACTTTCATTTTTAGCTAAGGTGAGGTGAGCGGTCAAGTGACAGATATACTTTCACAATCGGAGATCGACGCGTTGCTGTCCGCATTACAATCCGGCGACGTTGATGTTGAGGCAATTCGCAATGATGATAATACTAAAAAAATACGTATTTATGACTTTCGTCGGCCTAGTAAATTCTCGAAGGACCAGCTTTACACATTAGAGGTTGTTTTTGAAAACTTCTGCCGCCTTTTGACTACACTCCTTTCAGGCAGCTTAAGAAGCAGGGTGTTAGCCAGAGTAGCCTCCGTTGATCAGGTTACCTATGAAGAATTTATTCGTTCAATACCAAACCCGTCCATTCTGAATGTGTTTACATTTCCTCCATTGGAGGGCAAGGGGATTTTAGAAATTAACCCGATAATCGGCTTTAGTATTATCGACAGGCTCTTTGGCGGGCCTGGGCTCTCGAGTATTAAAGGACGTCCGCTGACCGAAATCGAAAAAAATGTCATGGAAAGAATTTCGGAAAAAATTCTAGCCCAGTTCAAAGAGGCTTGGGGAAGCTTAATTGAAGCAGAGGCATATCTTGAAAATATTGAGATTAACCCTCAGTTTACACAAATATTGTCGCCACTCGAGATGGTCATCATTATCACAATAAATATGCAAATAGGAGATTCCGAAGGTTTTGTAAATATATGTCTGCCTTGTCTTATGCTCGAATTGATCTCCGATAAACTCAACACCAAGTTCTGGTTTAACAATTCCGTAAGAACTAAGGTTGAAAATAATTCTACTTATCTGCACGCCGTCGTTGAGAAAACAACACTCCCGCTTTCGGCTTCTATCGGCAGCAGCACTATTTCGATCAGGGAATTACTGGAGCTTCAGATTGGAGATGTGATCAATCTTGAACATGCGAGAAATAAAGACGTTGATATATATATAGATTCCGGCTTGAAATTCAATGGCAAGCTGGGGTTATCCGGGACAAGACTAGCAATTCAGATAACTAAAATGCACCAAGATGGAGGTTTCTAACATGAGTACTCTTTCTCAAGAAGAAATAAACGCATTACTCAACGACACATTTCAAGGCGGCTCTAAAACTAATCCGGACATGAGCGGTGAACAATTAAACAGTTTCGAAAAAGATGCTCTAGGGGAGATATCTAATATTTCTATGGGTGCAGCCGCAACAACGTTATCTGCGCTGCTAGGAAAAAGAGTAGATATTACGACACCGAAAGTCAATGTCACGAAAATATCTGGGCTCAAGGAGAGTTACCCTGACTCCTATGTAATAGTCGACGTCAATTATAACAAAGGACTGCAGGGAGCAAACGTCTTAATCATCCATGCCTATGACGCCAGTGTAATTGTCGATTTAATGATGGGCGGAGACGGAACGGACCCACCGACCGAGTTATCTGAGTTGCATATGAGCGCGATAAGCGAAGCCATGAACCAGATGATGGGATCTTCTTGTACGTCTTTATCGCAGTTTCTGCATAAACGAGTAGATATTACTCCACCCGCTATTGAAACAATTGGGCTCGAGCAACACAGTATTCTCGGCAACATGCCGGAAGAGATGGTGCAGATTTCCTTTCGGGTAGTAATTCAAGGTCTGATCGACAGTGAAATGATGCAAATAATGAATGTGCAATTTGCC
Organism: Peptococcaceae bacterium UBA6129; assembly: GCA_002422465.1. Classification (GTDB taxonomy): domain Bacteria; phylum Bacillota; class Peptococcia; order DRI-13; family UBA6129; genus UBA6129. Next base: position 7,230 of record DIVP01000154.1, read on the forward strand.
AAAGAAATGATAGAGGATCTTGTCAAAAAAAATGATATGAACAGTTACCAAGCTAACCCTGGCACCGCAGAAACAATACCGGCTGTTCAACAGCCTAGTCAGACTCCCTTTGCGCAAGACGCGAATGCTGTTACGAGAACAAACCAGCAGCAAGTTGCCGTATCTGCAACTCATTTTGAACAGCTTTCTCCGGAGGATTCAGCAAACGGACTGCGGCCAAACCTCGATCTAATAATGGATGTAGGACTCCAGTTATCAGTGGAATTAGGCAGGACCAACAAACGGATAAAAGAAATCCTCGAACTCTCGGTTGGAGCTATCCTGGAATTAGATAAATTAGCCGGTGAACCTGTAGATATTCTGATAAATGGGAAGCCGCTGGCCAAAGGCGAGGTAGTCGTTATCGATGAAAATTTTGGTGTTCGAGTCACCGAAATAGTTTCGCAAATAGAAAGAGTTAAAAAGCTTAAATAGTAGGATTAAATTGATTAAATATAAGGAGGAAGCAAAATGGCATACAAGGTATTGATAGTGGACGACGCTGCTTTTATGAGAATGATGTTAAAGGACATCCTCGGGAAAAATGGTTTTGAGATTATCGGGGAAGCCGAGAATGGTAAGGTCGGGGTTGATAAATTCAGAGAATTAAAACCGGATTTAGTAACTATGGACATCACGATGCCTGAATTAGACGGTATATCGGCTGTCAAAATGATTAAACAGGTAGATAAAAATGCGAGAATCGTCATGTGCAGCGCTATGGGCCAGCAAGCCATGGTTATAGATGCTATCCAGGCAGGGGCGCGTGACTTTATTGTTAAGCCGTTCCAACCTGAAAGAGTAATAGAAGCCGTACAAAAAGCCTTAACTTAGGTGGATTATTATGCTAATTAGCTTTGTTTCAATTGCATTGGCAGCGGAAACAGCCAGTGTTCCCGTACAGCAAAGCCCTGATCCTGGTATGGCAGCTCTCTTTTTCAGGCTGTTAATCAGCTTAGCGTTTATTGTTTTGTTAATATATCTGGTTCTCAAATTTATAAAAAACCAGCAGAGTTTACAGCAAAAAATGAGAGAGCAGCCCAAAGAGTGGATACGTATCCTCGATTATCAAGGACTTGGCACAAACAAAGGGATGTACCTGATCGAGATTATCAATAAAACATACGTACTTGCTGTCAGTGAACATAGTATCAGCACTATCTGCGAACTCGATAATCCGGAGGAAGGGCAGCCTGGATTTATACAAAGCAACAGCAGCAGTTCAAAGACAACCGGCATAAATCTGTCTGATATCGTCAAAGGTATTTTAAAAAAGTGTCCTTTACAAAAAAATACCGGGAGCTTTCAAAAAGAATTAAACAAGCAGCTTCAGGAACAACTTGAAGAACAGACAGACCGTACTCATCGTATCCTCGAGAAGTTGACCAAGGGGGGTACGGATGGTGCTAAATAAAAAAGGGATTTTGTCCGTTGTTGCGATCGTAATGTTTATGCTGCTCGTGATTACGGTTTGGTGTCAGCAAGCATCCGCGGCTCCGATTGCTTTGCCGAAGATAGGTATTGATGTAGGTGCATCTGATCAGCCGAAGGATATTGCTCTTTCGTTGCAAATAATTGCACTCTTAACTGTTTTGAGTCTTGCCCCGGCGATACTTATCATGATGACATCGTTTACGCGTATAATCGTTGTACTGTCGTTTTTAAGAAATGCGCTGGCGACTCAACAAATGCCGCCGAATCAGGTTCTAATCGGACTGGCATTGTTCCTGACGTTTTTTACTATGGCCCCAGTCTTTACAGAGGTCAATAATAATGCTCTCAAGCCGTATCTTGACGGGCAGATAACTCAGGAAGAGGCTTTTACCCAAGCTATGGATCCTATGCGAGAATTTATGGTCAAACAAACACGTGAAAAAGATCTGGCTCTGTTTGTGAATCTGTCGAAGTCCGAGCAGCCTAATGATATAAATGAGGTAGCTCTGACCACGATAATTCCTGCTTTTGCGATAAGCGAACTGAAAACTGCCTTTCAAATCGGGTTTATCCTGTACATTCCGTTTATTGTCATAGACATGGTCGTCGCCAGTACATTGATGTCCATGGGTATGATGATGCTGCCACCGATGATGATATCGCTGCCCTTTAAACTGCTGCTTTTTATTCTGGTTGATGGTTGGAATCTTGTGGTACAGACCCTGCTAACAAGCTTTCGCTAAATAATAATGAAGGTGTGTCGTTATGACTCAAGATTACATTATCTTTCTGGCTAAAGAGTCTGTTTATGCAATACTTCTGCTATCTGCTCCCTTGTTAGGAGCAAGCCTGATAGTTGGACTTTTTATCAGTATATTTCAGGCTACTACGCAGATTCAGGAACAAACGCTGACTTTTGTGCCAAAGATTGCGATCGTTATGATTTGCCTGGTTATTTTTGGACCATGGATGCTCAATATTCTCGTTGCTTTCACTATAAATTTATTCATGTCCATTCCAAATATCATGCAATAAAAGAAGTGGGTACTTATGGATATAATAACTGAACTGCTGCGTGAAAACGACAGGTTGATAATCTTGCTGGCTCGCCTTTCGGGGATTGTCTTCGCGCCAATATTTAACACGAGAACAATACCGGCCATCTGGAAGGTTTCCTTTATTGTAATAACGGCAATATTTGCCTGGAAATTTGGGTTTGCCGCTGCATATCAACCACCCGAGGAAATATTTGCCTACGTCATTACAATAGCTATCGAAATAACTACCGGATTAATTATTGCTTTGACTGCACAGTTTTTCTTCGCAGCTATTCAGTTGGCAGGGCAGATTATTGATACACAGATGGGTTTTGGTATCATGAACGTTATTGACCCTTTGAGCGGGACGCAGGCTCCTATCCTTGGAAATTTTAAGTTTATCCTCGCAATACTTGTTTTTCTGAATATAGATGGACATCATCTCTTGATCCAGGCGTTTTTCGACAGCTACCGGATCATTCCGATTGGTCAGATCTCCTTGGAAACAAACTTTTTACAATTATTGATTAAGGATTTTGGCAACATCTTCGTAATCGGGCTTAAGCTTTCGCTGCCAATAGTGGGCGCTTTGCTTTTTGCCGATGTGGTGCTAGGAATTATAGCGAGAACAGTACCACAAATGAATATATTCATGGTCGGAATGCCGGCCAAGATACTACTGGGGTTTGGAGTTTTGCTTGCGAGTGTCCCGTTGTATATATATTATCTGAACACACTTATTGAGGATATGTTTATCCAGATATATAACATTATCAGGACATTAGTATGAAGAGAGATTTCCGTATAAACCTGCAGCTTTTTGCAGGTGAAAAGACCGAGAAAGCGACCCTGAAACGACGCGAAGATGCCCGGAAAAAAGGGCAGGTGGCCAAAAGCAATGAGATAACGACAGTCTTTGTACTGACAGTTTCTGTACTTGCCGTGCAGCAATGGATACCAAATATGCGGCAGGATTTCCAGGCTTTTTGCATCTATGTTTTTGAATATGCTAAGGTCGACATAACATCCACAAATGTGCTATTGCTGGTTATGCAAACCTTGATCATAATCGCAAAAATGGCTGGGCCGATACTGCTGGCCGCATTAGCAGCAGGTTATCTCGCCAATGTCGCCCAGATGGGGTTTCTCTTTACGACAGAACCGCTTAAATTTGATTTAAACAGGTTAAATCCGTTTAGTGGCGCAAAAAGAATCTTTTCAAAAAGAGCTATCGCCGAACTCATGAAATCACTGTTTAAAATCTTTCTCGTCGGCGTCATAGCCCTGTTGATGCTCCAAAAACAATTGCCCGGATTTACTGTGATGATAGATATGCCCATCATTTCATCTCTTAGCTTCATTGGAGATTCAATATATTCGGTATGCTGGCGAGTCATTGGTATTCTGTTTGTACTCGCAGTTGCAGATTACGCTTATCAACATTATGAATATGAACAATCACTGAAGATGACAAAACAGGAAATTAAAGAAGAATACAAGAGCAATGAGGGAGACCCGCAGTTAAAGGCAAAAATCAGGGAAAAGCAGCGGCAAATGGCGACCAGGAGAATGATGCAGGAGGTTCCTCAAGCCACCGTTGTAATTACAAACCCGACACACCTGGCTGTGGCAGTGAAATATGACTCGGCTATGGGTGCGCCGCAAATAGTAGCCAAGGGACAGGATAACATAGCCTTAAAAATTAAAGAAGTAGCCGCAGCAAATGGCGTAGTTATAGTTGAGAACAAGACTCTGGCGAGAATTTTGTATCAGAGAGTTGAGATAGGTAAGTACATTCCCGCTGATTTATATCAGGCAGTCGCTGAAGTAATCGCGTATGTCTATAAATTAAAGAGAAAACATTAGGAGAAGAGAGATGCCCACAATGCCTTGGTATCAACGGATAGTCAAACATCTTGACATATTAATAGCCTTTGGAATTATCGGGATAGTTTTGTTAATGATAATTCCGCTGCATCCAACGCTGCTGGATTTACTCATTGTATTTAATATTACCTGTTCTCTGGTTGTGCTTTTAGTTGCCATGTATAACAAGGAACCTTTGGATTTTTCGGTTTTTCCGTCAATGCTGCTCATTATGACTCTCTTCCGTTTGGCGCTGAATATCTCTTCAACACGTCTGATACTTCTTGATGGACAGGCCGGACAGGTTATCCAGCAATTCGGGCAGTTTGTTATTGGCGGTAATCCTTTTGTCGGCTTTGTAATCTTCTTAATCCTTGTTATTATCCAGTTTATCGTTATAACAAAAGGCGCTGAGCGCGTCGCAGAGGTTGCGGCCAGATTTACACTAGATGCTATGCCCGGAAAACAGATGAGCATAGATGCAGACTTAAATGCCGGTTTGCTAAGTGAAGAAGACGCGCGTAAAAGGCGGAGCAAGATACAAAGAGAGGCTGATTTTTATGGAGCAATGGACGGCGCGAGTAAATTTGTCAAAGGAGATGCTATTGCCAGTATTATCATTACGATAATCAACATCCTCGGGGGGATGGCAGTAGGTATACTGCAACAAAATATGAGCGGGATTGGCGAGGTAGCACAGACCTATACTCTTTTGACTGTTGGTGACGGATTGGTTTCGCAGATTCCGGCGCTGTTATTATCAACTGCTACGGGTATTATCGTGACAAGGGCCGCCTCTGACAATAGCCTTGGCGACGACCTTATCAAGCAGGTTTTCACCGAACCCAAAATAGTAGCTATTGCCGCAACCGTATTAGTCATTCTTGGTCTGGTCCCCGGATTGCCAAAGCTTCCCTTCTTAACAATAGGTGTTTTACTCGCGGTTTTGGCCTATCTGCAGACTCGCAAAAAAAGGCAGACGTCAATGGAATCATCCTTTGAGGCAGCGAAAGCGGAAGCAGATGAAATAAAAAAACCGGAAAGCGTTTACAGCCTTTTGCAGCTTGACCCGATTGAACTCGAGCTTGGTTATGGTCTCATACCTTTGGTTGACAGCAAACAGGGAGGGGATTTACTCGAAAGGCTTGTTATGATCAGAAGGCAGTGCGCGTTAGAACTTGGGATAGTTATCCCGCCAATAAGAATCCGCGATAATATGCAGCTGCCACCGAGCAATTATGTGCTGAAGCTAAGAGGTATACCGCTAGCCAGAGGCGACATCATGATGAACCAGTACCTCGCTATGGGCGGGGACGGCAGCTTGCCTGGCATACCAACGAAGGAGCCGGCTTTTGGACTTCCGGCAGTGTGGATAAGCGAAACAGTCAGGGAAATGGCTGAGCTCGCCGGATATACTGTCGTAGATCCTCCGTCGGTACTTGCCACACATATTACTGAGTTTTTAAAGAATAACGCCGCTGAAATCTTAAGCAGGCAAGATGTTAAAGCTTTACTTGATAACTTAAAGAAGGATCACCCGGCTGTTGTCGAAGAGGTACTGCCAAACACCTTATCGTTAGCTGAGGTACACAAAATCCTGGGCAGTCTGCTCAAAGAAAATATTCCTATCAGAGACCTTCTGACAATCATGGAAGCGCTCGGCGACTGGGCTCCATTGACAAAAGACCCTGTGCTCCTAACGGAATATGCCCGGCAGAAGTTAGCGCGTCAGATTGGTCAATTGTTCACGGATGACGAAGGAAAGATATACTGTGTCACACTGGACCCCAAAGTCGAGGAGATTATTCAAAACAGTATCAAAAGCAATGAGAACGGTACTTATCTTGCGATTGACCCCAATACGGCGCAGGAGATTATTAAAAGTCTGAATGAGACAATCGAAAAAACAGGCCATCTCGGTAAGCAGGTGATAGTATTGGCCTCACCTGTTATCCGGACCTATTTCAGAAAGCTAATTGAAAGAATTGCCCCACAGGTTCCGGTATTATCGTATAACGAGATTGCCGCGCACCTTAATGTCGAGTCTATAGGGATGGTGAAAATATAAATGCGTGTTAAACGCTTTGTATCCAAAAATATTCAAGAAGCAATGATGCAAATCAAAAATGAAATGGGCAGCGATGCAGTAATACTCCATACCAGGTATTTTAAAGAGGGCGGCGTATTAGGACTATTTAAAAAAGACTATGTTGAAATTACTGCTGCAGCTGAAAATGTCCAGCATAATACCAAGCATAGGGCTGATAATACAAAACTCTCCACAACGCCCAAAACGTCGGCAAGCCCGGTCACAATGGAAGAGCCTGTTCACGGCAGGTCGCCGCAGGTGACAACAGCTTTGGATCCGGGGCATCTCGATGACCTCAAAGATATGAAAACGTTGATGTCCGAAATGTCGTTTATGCTTGAGAATAACACCTTTCTTTCGCGCTATCCTCAGATAGGCAAAAACCTGTATGCACGCCTCCGCAAACAAGAAATTGAAGAAAAAATCGCTAATAAAATAGTCAAGTCTACCCTGCAGCAGCTTTCGTTGCAGACAAATCCCTCAGAACAATTAAACAGTGTTTTGTATGCGAATATGATCAAGCCCTTAAAAAAAAGCAGCCCGATTATCTATAATCACACCCGGCTCAAGAAACCAAAAATCTATGCGCTGATTGGCCCGACAGGCGTCGGAAAAACCACGACCATAGCAAAGCTAGCTGCGATGTTTTCTATTGTAGAGCAGAAGAAAGTATCGCTCGTTACTATTGATACATACCGGATTGCCGCTGTTGAACAATTGAAAACAATCGCTGAAATTTTGAATGTTCCAGTTCATGTAGTCTACTCATATAACCAGATGAATGACTGCCTTTTGGAGCTGGCAGCAAGCGATATCATTTTTATTGATACGGCTGGCAGGAGTCATAAAAACACACAACAACTTGAGGAATTAAAAAACTATCTTGAAATAATTAACCCGGATGAGACTTTTCTGGTTCTCGCGGCTACCGGCAAGTATCAGGATATGCTCGAGATAATTGAGGTATACAGTGAACTGAATATCTCCCGCCTGATTTTCACAAAGCTTGATGAAACCTCATACTATGGACCTTTGTATAATATAGCGTGCCGGAGTAAATATCCCCTATCTTACTTTACGGACGGTCAAAACATACCGGACGATATCGAGATTGCCGACCCTGTAAAACTAGTACAATTGCTCATGAAGGAGCAACAAAAATCATGAAAAACCAAGCGGACAATCTTCGCCAAATCGTTCAGCATATGAAAAAGGAATTACAGCTACAGTTCGAAGGAAACACGAAAAAAACGAGGATTATAACAATCACAAGCGGCAAAGGCGGTGTAGGCAAAAGTAATCTGGCTGTAAATCTGGCGATAGCTTTAGCAGAGTACAAGAAAAAGACAATACTGTTAGACGCCGACCTCGGACTGGCTAATATAGATGTTATTTTAGGTATCTCGCCTCAGGATAATCTCGCAAGTGTCATCTTTGGAGAAAAGAATATATCCGAGATCATCTGCAACGGTCCCAGAGGTATCAGAATTATTCCCGGCGGCTCAGGCATGCATGAACTTGCTAATCTTAAGGAATGGCAGCTGGAGCGATTCATGACAAAACTGAGTCATCTTGAGGGTACTGCCGACTATTTAATAATTGACACAGGCGCAGGTTTATCGAATACGGTTCTTAGTTTCGCATTATCGGCGGAAGAAATAATTGTCGTCGCCACACCGGAACCAACCTCGTTAACCGATGCTTATGGATTAATCAAGACGACAAGGGAGGAACGCTATCAAGGAAAGATTTATGTTATAGTTAACAGAGTTTTGTCCCCGGCTGAGGCTCAGACGGCGTTTAGTAAATTACAGACGGCTGTTCGACGTTTCCTTGATTACAAGATCTATTATATTGGTTATGTCAGAGAAGACTGTAAAGTCATTCAGGCCGTACAAGCCCAGCAACCGTTCGTTATATCGCACCCATTATGTTCTGCTGCACAAGATATAAAAGCGATAGCTGCTATTATCGAGAGTCAGGAATACCACCCGCAAACAACAGGCGGGATGAAGGAATTCTTTGGAAAAGTATCAGATTGCTTTAGGTAGGTGATATTAATGCTTAATATGCAGACTATACTAAAGATTGGGCAGCTCGTGCATATTGAAATTACTGATTATCTGGGTAATTCTTCGCGTTACCCGAGCCGTATTGAGAATGTCGGCAAAGACAAAATTACTCTGGCCAGCCCTATGAGAAACAGAGTCCCGATATATGTCAGGATTGGTACGGAGGTTAGTATCTGGTTTTGGGATAACGTGGCAATTTATACGTTCAATGCAGTGGCAATCAGCAATGACCACGAAGGAGTCGCTTTGTTTACAATCCGCAAGCCGGACAAAATTGAACGTGTCCAAAACAGGGATTATGTCAGAGTGCAGACAAACATCGAAGTTGCAGTCAGGATTACGCGAGACGATGATGAAGAACTAGTCGTTCACTGTAAGACTAGGGACTTAAGCGGCGGCGGCATGATGCTCGTCCTGACAAAGCATATTCACGTAAAGAAAGATGCCGATGTGTATCTTGAATTCGACCTGGACTCTGAGAGAATACAATCAATGGGATTAATCGTCTGGAACGACTGGGAACTCGACAGCGAAGGGATAGAACGGAATATTCTCGGGGTAAAATTTACTACCCTGACGGAAAGTAACAGGCAAAATATTGTGAAGTATGTTTATAAGAAACAGATAGAGCTAAGAAGAAAGGGGCTATTGTGAGCTGTGTCTAATGAGCAGAAGAAAATCAAGGTATTAATTGCCGACGATTCAGCTTTTATGAGAAAAATACTTAGTGATATTGTCAATAGCGACATTCAACTTGAAGTAGTAGCAGTTGCAAAAAATGGTGAAGAAGCATACCAAAAGACAATAGCTTATAAACCTGATGTTATAACGCTAGACATTGAAATGCCTGTCATGGATGGCTTGACAACGCTGGGCCTGATTATGGAAAAGAACCCTGTTCCTGTTATTATGTTCTCCGCACTTACACAGGAGGGAGCTCTATCCACAATAAGGGCGCTTGAAAAGGGAGCAGTTGATTTTATAGCAAAGCCGGGTGGTTCGATCTCTGCAGTATCAGTTGATCTGGGGCAGGAAATAATTAATAAAATTAAAATCGCCGCAGGTATCTCCCTGCGCAAGATTAAACTACCTCAAATAAAAACCATACCGGAAATTAAACCTGAGGCGATAAAACCTTCGGATAATCTGTCAAGCATAGGGAAGCAGTACAGCGCAGTAAGGGACAGAAACGCCATTTCTTTGATTGTCATTGGAACATCAACAGGAGGACCAAAGGCGCTCCATGAGGTTATGAGCGGTCTCGCGAGAATACCTCGCACGGCAATACTAATTGTGCAGCATATGCCGCCGGGCTTTACGAAATCATTAGCACATAGGTTAGATTCTGTGGCAAAATACCGTGTCAAAGAGGCAGAACAAGGTGAAGAAGTCGTAGATGGGAATGCCTATATAGCCCCAGGCGGTTATCACATGGAAGCAGCGTACCAGTTTGATAAACTCAAAATACAATTGAGTCAGGCTCCTCTAGTTAACGGTCACCGGCCTTCGGTTGATGTATTAATGAAATCTGTGGCCGCGATCGAACTGCAAAAAGTTGGGGTTATTATGACCGGTATGGGTAATGATGGGGCGGAGGGTATAAAGTTGATGAAAGATTATGGCGCCGTAAATATCGGGGAAAGCGCTGAAACCTGCGTAGTCTATGGTATGCCAAAATCAGCAGCCCAATTGGGTGCGCTCGATTATGAGGTGCCTGTTGACAGGATTGCCGGTTTTATTGAGAAAGCGATACGAATTATATAGGAGGCGTTGGACATGGATATGACCCAATACTTAGACCTGTTTTTGGAAGAAGCTGCGGAACATCTGCAAAGTTTTAACCAAAACCTGCTCATTTTGGAAAATAACCCAGAACGTTTGGATTTATTAGATGAAATCTTCAGGTCCATCCATACATTAAAGGGTATGTCGGCAACAATGGGCTACGAATCAATCGCGCAGCTTACGCACCAGATGGAAAATTTACTCGATAAATTAAGAGAAAGAAAAATTATTCTCAATATGACTATTATTAATTGTCTGTTTAAAACGGCCGATTTTCTTGATAATATGGTTGATTGTGTACGTTCGGGCGAAACAGTTAATCTTTCGGTGGACGAACTAAAGGCCGAGCTGAACAGCCTGGAAAAAGGGGAAGTTTTATTAAAGCCGGAGACCAGAGATATAAACCGGAGTAATGATGTTTATAATGATACCGAAATTAATGAGTTTGAGTCGAATGTTTTCATAGAAGCGGCTAAAAAAGGATTGAGTACCTGGAAGCTGGTTGTAAAGATTGAACAGGGCTGTGTTATGAAAGGTGTGCGCGCATTTATGGTCTTTCGTAACATTGAAAGTATAGGAGAGGTTATCAAATCAATACCCTCAGTCCAAGACATTGAGGACGAAAAGTTTCAGCAGGATATAACACTCTATATTGTTACCGAGTCTGAGAAAGGGGTCATAGAAAACCAAATTGATGCTATCTCGGAAGTGAAGCTTGAAACACTCGTTGAGATCGAAATTCCCAAACAAGAAGAGCTTGGCAGCATTATTGAAACAAAGACCGAAAAGCAGACCGCCTTAGCCACTGATGCCATAAATGCTCAGGATAAAAAACACAGAATCCACCAGACGGTTAGAGTGGATATTGGCAGACTGGATATTCTCATGAGTCTCGTAGGAGAGTTAGTCATCAACAAGACGAGACTCGAGCAAATTCACGAGACAAAAGAGATGTCGGGTCTTAATGATACAATTGAACAAATAAACCGTATCACCACTGATTTGCAAACAGTTGTGCAAAATGTGCGCATGGTTCCTATCGAACAGGTTTTTAACCGTTTTCCGCGGATGGTGCGGGATTTAGCTAAGGATTTAGGCAAGGAGGTCAACCTAATCCTCGAAGGCAAGGAAACGGAGCTTGATCGCACAGTAATTGATGAAATTGGGGACCCCTTGCTTCACCTTATCAGAAATTCGATTGATCACGGGCTTGAATCAGCTCAGGAACGTCTCAAGGCTCAGAAAAACGCCGAGGGCATGTTAAAATTATCGGCAAAACAGGAGGGCAATCAGGTTGTGATTGCCGTAGAGGATGACGGTAGGGGTATAGATGCTGAACGGATCAGGAAAAAAGCTCTGGATGTGGGATTGGTTACTGAGACACAGCTAGCCGGTATGGATGAAATGTCCATAATGAATCTGATCTTCGAAGCCGGTTTTTCGACTGCACAAAACATCACGGATGTTTCGGGCCGCGGGGTTGGCCTTGACGTTGTCCGGAGCAAGATTTATTCGTTAAGCGGGCAGGTATTTATTGAAACGAAAAAAGGCCAAGGTACACGTATAGTCATCAAGCTGCCGTTAACCCTCGCGATTATCCAGGCTTTGCTCGTGAAAGTTCAGAATGAAATATTTGCGATACCTCTGGCAAACATTGATGAGACAACGAGTCTTGAAAAGCAGCAAATTAAATATGTTCAGGAACAACCCGTCATGGTGTTGAGAGGCAAGATACTTCCTCTAGTCTTTCTGAAAGAGATTCTTGCAGTCCCCGGTGAAGAAGCAGGCGCCGATATGTACGTAATCGTCGTGAGGAAAGGCGAGCAGCAGATAGGCCTGATTGCCGAAGAACTGATTGGGCAGCAAGAAATTGTTATCAACTCTTTAGGCAAGCTTTTGACTGGAATCAGCGGATTAGCCGGCGCTTCTATATTGGGTGATGGGAGAGTTTCTTTGATTCTCGACATTGCCACATTATTCTAAAGGTAGGTGAGAATTATGAATGAGGAAATGCAATTTGTGGCCTTTACGCTAGGAAATGAAGAATATGCGGTAGATATTCTTTCCGTCCAGGAAATTATCCGGTCGGCTGATATTACCAGGGTACCAAAAGCGCCAGATTATGTCAGAGGCGTGAGCAATCTGAGGGGCAATATTATCCCGATAATCGATTCGCATCTGCGGCTGAATCTACCGTCAAAGAATGACAGCTCAGGTATAAACAGAATTATAGTCTTTAGGCTCGAGGATTCAACTATCGGGATGACCGTCGACAGTGTTACGGAGGTACTAAGCCTGGACCCGGAGAATATTGAAGTACCTCAGGTTATGAGCAATATTGATAAGCATTTTATCAAGGGTATTGGCAAAATAGATGAACGTTTATTAATTATCCTCGATCTGCAAAACCTTCTTGAGATATGCTTATATCAAAAGAAAGAATAGGAGGTTAAGATGAAGGATTATTCGGAGCTTACCGCATTACAGTTGGATGCTTTAAAAGAAATCAGTAATATTGGCGCCGGAAATGCTGCGACTTCACTCTCGCAAATGGTCGGACGGAAAATTGATATGTCCGTACCCAAAGCTAACATAGCGCCCTTCAACGAAATCACTGAAATAGTTGGCGGGGCTGATTTGGAGGTGGCCGGAGGATATCTTCGTGTTAATGGCAGCATGCCGATGGGGATTCTCTTTCTAATGCCAAATGAACAGGTCCTGAATTTTATGGACTTACTCTTTGGAAATTTAACAGAGGGATGTTTAGCTTGGAATGAGATGCAGCAGTCCGCCTACAAAGAGATAGTCAATATTTTAGCGGGATCATATTTAAATGCGCTGTCAGCGTTTACAAACATGAAATATGAGCCCTCCGTTCCTGCTCTGGCCGTGGATATGGCAGCCGCAATCTTAGGCGAGGTTTTACAACAGATAGGGGAGATCAGTGACTACGCTCTCGTTATCGAAAATATTTTTATTGAAAAAGAAAAACAGATAAAAGGGCACTTCTTTTTATTGCCTGAACCAAAAACGCTCGAATCATTATTAAGGTCGCTGGGAGTGTTATAATGTCACAGAATCCAATTAAAGTCGGCATCGCCGATATGAAAACAGCTCTAAGTCCTTACAGTATAGTCACGACTGGTTTGGGTTCATGTGTAGGTGTCTGTATTTGGGATGCTGGTACGCGAATAGGCGGCATGGTTCATGTCATGCTGCCGGAAAGCAGCCTCGGAACCACCTCGATGAATAAAGCGAAATATGCAGATACCGGAATAAACTTACTAGTCGAAGAGATACTGAAAATCGGCGGCGTAAAGGTACGTCTTACGGCTAAAATAGCCGGAGGCGCTCAAATGTTTAGTTTTCCAGGCTCTAACAGCGTTATGCGCATCGGGGAACGCAATGTGGAGGCAGTTAAGCTCACGCTTGAGCAGTTAAGAATAAAAATAATTGCCGAAGATACCGGGGGGAACTTTGGCAGAACAATTGAGTTTTTCACTGCCAATGGCTTGCTGCATGTCAAGACTATCAGCCGCGGGGAGAAAGTGCTTTAGCAAAAGGGGGCTTCGACATTGAATTCGGAAGCTGATGAACTCTGGAGAGATTATTTTAATAACAGATGCCCCGAATTAAAAGAGAAGATTATTCTTCATTATGCTCATCTGGTAAAAAATATTGCGAATAAAGTGTCCTATTATCTGCCGACGAATTTTATCAAAGATGACCTTTACAGTTATGGGGTATTTGGACTAATCGAGGCTATAGAACGTTATAATCCGGAAATCGGCATACCCTTTGCCGGATATGCTGTTAAAAGAATAAAAGGCTCAATCATAGATGGCATACGTAAAGAGGATTGGGTTCCGGCCAGTGTCAGAAAAAAAGCCAAGATAATTAGTCAAACGTATCAAAAAATTGAGACAAATTTGCTGCGCAGTGCAACTGATGAGGAGATTGCCGCAGAGCTGCACATATCCGTAAATGAACTGGCCGTCTGGCTTAAACAAATTCAATATGTGACGTTGTTATCGTTGGATGAACCCCTTACAGAAACAAGTTATAAGATAGAAAGCATTCCTGATAAATATTGCCCGGACCCTCTAAACAATCTTGAGGTAAAAGAAACAAAAAATATTCTCGCCGATGCGGTTGGAGATCTACCCGAGAAAGAAAGGATGGTAGTAACATTATTTTATTATGAGGGACTCACAAACAAGGAAATTGCCGAGCTTTTAAAGCTATCTGATTCTAGGGTTTCACAGCTTCATACGAAAGCGATATTCCGTTTGCGTGGAAAACTTGCGAGAGTCAAAAAATCCCTTGAGTAGAAGGCGATAATTTTGTAGGAGGTTATTTTATGGGCAATTTAGATTGGAAAAAATACATGCTTTCCAAGACATCAGAAGGCGTCTGTCTGACGGTAACGGAAGATTCTGATTTACTGTATCCGGTAACGTTGGAGCAGTTATTTGCAGACCTAAAGAAGCGAAATATTAGTTTTGATCCGGCAAAAGTGGAAGCATGTTTCGAAAAGGCCGGACCGGAGAGTGTTAAAATATCATCGCAAGCAGAGAAATTTAACGATGCGATGCAATTCAGAATTAAAGTAACACCTGACATGCAGAGGGCTTATCTGCTCGCAATTCCTTTTATTAATGGGACACCTGTCACGAGAAATGATATAGAAAACTTTTTGTCACAAGAAAGAATCAGAGCAGGTATTAAGAATGATGCTATTAACCTGGTTTTACAGCAGCCTGAGAAGTATCACGAATGGTTGATTGCCGAAGGTACTGATTGTATAGACGGCGAAGATGCCAGATTGAATTATCATTTTAATCCTGCAGGCTTAGATATCAAGCCAAAAGAACTTGAAGACGGCAGCGTTGATTTTTATAATTTAAACCTTATCCAGCTTGTTGCCGCAGGCACCGTTATCATAGAGAAGGTGCTGGCTACCAAAGGAATAAACGGCAAAAATGTTTACGGCGAAGAGAAGAGCTCTAAACCAGGCAAGGATATTCGTCTTCCGGTCGGTAAAAATACACAGGCTTCCGATGATAATACCAAGCTGGTAGCAACTACTGCCGGTCATGTCGTGCTTATAAACAACAAAGTTTGCGTACTTCCAAACTTTGAAGTTAAAGGGGACGTTGATTTTAGCACCGGAAATATAAAATTTCCCGGTAATGTTATCATAACCGGAGATATAAAAAATGGTTTCCAGGTCGAAGCAAGTGGCGATATAGAAGTATATGGCAATCTTGAGGGGGCGGCTTTCACAGAAAATAATCTAAATGTGAAAAAAGGGATTATACGCGGCAAGGCAATAGCAAAAGGCTCAATATTTGCAAAGCACATTGAAAACAGCAATGTGGAAAGCCATGCGAATATTAATATCAATGAAGCTATCATGCATAGTAATGTCAAAGCCGTAAAGCAGATAACCGTGGGTGGTAAAAGAGGCTTGATTGTTGGCGGAAATGTCTGTGCTGGTGAAATAATCAAGGCAAAAAACGTTGGTTCGAATCTCGGAACCTCAACAAATCTTGAGATAGGGATCCGACCAGAGGCACGCGAGGAATACAAAGAGATATGTCGCAGACTTCCGATATTACAGCAGGAGAGTTCGAATAACGAAAAGGTAATTAAAGCGTTGCAGGAGATAAAGCAAAAGACAGGGACTTTAACCGGCGGGAAAGATGAAATGTTTTTAAAAGCCTGCAGGGCAACATATCAATATCGTCAGGATATTGAGGCCATGACTTTGAGAAAAGAAGAATTAGAGCAGCAATTTGATAAAATGGACAATGCCCGGTTATACGTCGAGCAAAATATCTATACTGGAGTCAATGTTGTTATGGGCAAAGACGTCTTTCATGTTATTGAGGAGCTGAAATTCGTTGTATTTAAGCTCGATGGATATGAAATTAAACAGGTGCCATATACCAGGTGAAGAATATAAAAGGTGAAATATACGGAGGGATACGCATATGACCATCAATCCAGTTGATATGCAGGTTCTCATCCCCCAAACCGGTCAAGTAAATAAAATACAAAGAGCCCTTCAGAATCAACAGCAGACAGAGCAACAAATCCTCGGGCAGTTGATTCAGGAAGAAATGAAAAAAAAAGAGTATGTAGTCCAAGATATGACTCATCTTGAAAAGAAAAAAATAGAGGATAAGAATCCCGGGACGAAGAATGAGCAACATCAAGGGAAAAAGCATAGAGAAACCCCCAGGACCGATGAACAGTCTGATAATGGCGATAAACAAGAGCTAGCTAAGAACGAGTTTATTGGACGCAATTTTGATATTAAGATTTAGTTAGGGACAGTTGATTGGGATTTGAAATGCTTACATGGAGGTAGAGAGGGTTGTCTAAAGGCCAAATCATTATCCTGCTGACTAACATTGTGTTGGCAATATATCTTGCGGGAAAAATAAGTACGATGAAAAAAGTTAACCTACAAAACAAGCAAATACTCGATAAGATTGAAAAAGTGGTTAGCGAGAACACCCAGATTGTTAATATTATTATCGAAGAACTTGAAACCAAGATAGCAAAGGCCAGTGAGGTCATAAACCAAAGTGAATCAATTGTTGTTAACACAAACAAGGCAACATCCGGGGATTTGTTACCCCCAAACGAAAAACAAATCCAGAATGGATCAAAAATATTATATTTAAAAAAACAAGGTCTATCCATTGAAGAAATTGCTGAAAAACTGAATATACCCCAGGGTGAAATAAAATTAAAAATTAACTTGCATGAAAAAATGAATTCGGTGCAGAATAGAAACTATTAATATACACTTTTCTTTGGATAATAATCAAGAGAAAAGTGTTTTTATTGAGAAAATATTTGTGTTAAAACTTGCTTTTATGATATACTTTCTAATGGTGTAAAATACACACGCCAGTTGATTTGTTTCAGGGTGCCAGAGATGGTCTGGAACAAAGATGAGGTTGGCGGAGGAAAAACCGGCAGAGAGGAGGTGTAGTAATGTCAGTAATCTCAATGAAACAGTTATTAGAAGCAGGTGTGCATTTTGGACATCAAACAAGACGTTGGAATCCCAAAATGGCCACGTATATTTTTACGGAGCGTAATGGGATATATATAATCGACCTGCAGAAAACAGTGAAAAAGGTTGAAGAAGCTTATGAATTTATTCGCAGCACTGTAGCTGACGGCAAACATATTCTGTTTGTCGGAACCAAAAAACAAGCACAGGGCACAGTAAAAGAAGAGGCTATTCGCTGTGGCATGTATTATGTTCATGAACGCTGGCTCGGCGGTATGTTAACAAACTATCCGACAATATTAAAAAGAATACAGCGCTTAAAAGAGCTAGAAGTCATGGCAGAAGATGGTACGTTTGATGTATTGCCGAAAAAAGAAGTGGCTAAACTAATGTCTGAGGCTGAAAAACTCGAAAGATTTTTAGGCGGCATCAAGGATATGCCCGGTCTCCCTGGCGCTCTGTTTATCATAGACCCGCGCAAGGAACATATCGCAATTGCCGAAGCAAGACGACTAGGTATTCCTATCGTAGCTATTGTTGATACCAACTGTGATCCGGATGAAATCGATTATGTTATTCCGGGAAATGACGACGCTATAAGGGCTGTTAAGCTTTTAACGGCCAAAATGGCTGATGCGGTCTTTGAGGCAAATCAGGGACAGATTGGCGAAGAAGCGCTTCTTGCGGAAGAAGAGGAAGAAACGGAAACAGTTGAGTAGTATGACGGGGTACCCGGGGGACATGGTAACCCAGGGTACCCTTTTTATGAACAGTGAAGTAAGTTCTAAAATTCGGAGGTGAATAATGATGATTACTGCCGAAATGGTTAAAGAATTAAGAGAGCGGACCGGCGCCGGAATGATGGATTGCAAAAAAGCTTTACAGGATAAAGACGGAAATATTGAAAAAGCTATTGAATATTTGCGTGAAAAAGGTCTTTCCGCCGCTGCGAAAAAAGCCGGACGTATTGCGGCCGAAGGTACAGTCGAGGCCTATATTCACGGACAGGGCCGCATCGGTGTTTTAGTTGAAATAAACTGTGAAACAGATTTTGTAGCCAAAACACCCTCTTTTAGAGAACTGGCAAAGGATATTGCTATGCAAATAGCTGCTTCAAAGCCGGAATATGTAGCTAAAGAAGATGTGCCTCAAAATGTGATTGAGAGCGAAAAGGATATTCTTAGGAAACAAGCCCTTAACGAAGGGAAGCCTGAAAGTGTTGTAAATAGAATGGTAGAAGGCAGAATTGAAAAGTATTACAAGGAAGCCTGCCTGCTTGAACAGCCGTATATTAGGGATACGGATATTACTGTTCAGCAATTAATTACAGCAAGCGTTGCAAAAATAGGCGAAAATATCAAAGTAAGACGTTTTAGCCGTTTTGAACTTGGAGAAGGTATTGAGAAAAAACAGGATAATTTCGTTGATGAAGTTATGGCTCAAGTAAACAAGTAATTTAAAAAGAGAACACAGAGTGTTCTCTTTTTCCAAGAAACCGGCAGCAAAAAAAGGTATTTTAAAATTGATGTAGAAAAATGAATGGGGGAAATCTTCCATATGCGAGATATAAAATATAACCGTGTTGTCATCAAACTTAGCGGCGAGGCATTGGCGGGCGAAGCCGGATACGGGCTGGAACATAAAATCCTAGATTCAATCGCAAGGCAGATAAAGGAAATATTAGATATGGGCATTCAAATTGCGGTCGTAGTCGGCGGGGGAAATATCTGGCGCGGTGTTTCCGGGAGCGAACGGGGTATGGACAGAGCTACTGCCGATTATATGGGCATGCTCGCCACTGTAATCAATGCTTTAGCCCTGCAGGATGCCCTCGAGAGCCATGAGGTTGCGACAAGAGTCTTATCAGCTATTGAAATGCGTCAGGTTGCAGAACCCTACATACGCCGCCGTGCTATCCGACATCTTGAAAAAGGCAGGGTAGTCATATTTGCCGGAGGAACAGGCAATCCTTATTTCTCAACAGATACAACAGCCGCCTTAAGAGCGGCAGAAATCGAAGCTGAAATTATTCTCATGGCTAAAAAGGTAGATGGCGTATACGATTCAGATCCGAAAAAGAATGGCAACGCCCAGAAATTCAATCGGCTTACATATATTGATGTCCTCAATAAAGGTTTGGGAGTAATGGACACGACAGCAACGTCATTGTGTATGGATAACAAGATTCCGATAATAATATTCAGTATTTTGGAAGAAGGAAATATCAAGAAGGTTTTAAATGGCGAAAAAATAGGAACATATGTTGGGAGGGAATATTCTGATGATGAAAGAGTCAATTAAAGAAGGCGAAGATAAAATGAAAAAGACGGTGGAGGCGCTGCGCAAAGACCTCTCCACCATAAGGGCAGGGCGAGCGAATCCAGCCATACTCGATAAAATCCAGATTGAGTATTATGGAACAATGATGCCTATCAATCAGTTGGCAAACGTTGCAGTTCCTGAACCGAGACTTATCACGATACAGCCTTGGGACAAAACGGCTATACCTGTTGTTGAAAAAGCCATCTTAAAATCTGATCTTGGCTTAAATCCCAGTAACGACGGAAATGTCATCAGAATAATTATTCCGCAGCTAACAGAAGAAAGAAGAAAAGAACTTGTTAAACTTGTGAAGAAAAAGGCCGAAGAGAGCCGTGTCGCTGTCCGCAACATCCGTCGTGACACCATTGAACGCATCAAAGCATTAGAGAAAACTAAGGCAATTTCTGAAGATGACACTAAAAAAGGACATGATGAAATCCAAAAACTTACGGATAAATACATCAAGGAAGTCGATAATGTCTTAGAAATAAAAGAAAAAGAGATCATGGAAGTATAACAGGTTAATAAAGATGAATAATGTTCTCGAAAATACGAGGTATCTGCTGGGCAAAACCCCACAAGAAGTGACTAAAGCTCTTAGCCAAGATGGTTTTAGCTGTAAGTTCATCTATACCCGCGACCCTAGAGATTCGGAAGAAAATGTTGTAGAGAGAGTAATTAGAATAAAAACAGCAAACAACGGGCTGGAGATACTTATTGGTTATTTTAAGGACACCTTGAGTTTGACATTATCAGATAAATAACCCCCTTATGAAGGGGGTTTTGCTACATAAGGGGGTTATAACACAGATGGCTTCATTTTTAAGAAAGATTTTTAAGAAACCGGAAATACAAAGAGAAGAAATTACTCTCGAACAACTTAAGCAGCAACCGCTGCCGAGACATGTAGCAATAATTATGGACGGCAACGGGCGCTGGGCGAGAGCAAGGGCGCTGCCAAGAGCAGCCGGGCACCGGGCAGGGATGGAGACACTTAAAACAATAGTAGACACTAGTATAGAGATAGGTATTGAATACCTCTCCGTATACGCTTTTTCGACCGAAAATTGGAGACGCCCGCGCGAAGAAGTTGATGCGCTCATGGGCCTCTTAGTTGAATACGTTGAAAAAGAGTTGAATATGTTAAATAACAATGGGGTAAGAGTGAGAGCGATCGGGAAGATTGAGCAGCTGCCGGTAACTCCAAGGCTGCAAATTATGAAAGCCGCTGAGCGAACCTCCCAAAACAGTAGATTAAATCTCCAGATAGCGCTAAATTATGGCGGACGTTTGGAAATTGTTGATGCGATTCATCAAATTGTCAAGGACATCAAGAATAGTACAATAGCGGATAATGAGATTGACGAGGCGCTAGTCTCAAGTTATCTATACACCAAAGGAATTCCGGACCCTGATTTAATGATCCGACCTTCGGGCGAAATGCGTGTCAGCAATTTTTTGCTTTGGCAGCTTGCTTATACTGAGTTCTGGGTAACAAACACTCTCTGGCCGGATTTTCAAGCTCGTGATTATATCAGCGCTATCTACGATTATCAACAACGCGAGCGGCGTTATGGTGGTTTATTAAATAACAGATAATATAATAAGTTGGTGATAAGTATGCTTTGGCAAAGAGTAATAGCTTCAATTGTAGGCATTCCGCTGCTTTTATACAGCTTTTATCGTGGTGATAAATTGCTGCTGATAGTTGTTATTATCCTTACCATACTCGCGTTGGGAGAATTCAATAAAATCATTAAAAAAATCTGTCACGTTAATCTTTTTTTTCCACTTTTATTAAGTGGGATAATTATACCGGTTTTAAGCCTGGAACAAGACATCATAATAACGCGTATTGCTTTATTTGCTCTGGCTTTAGTGTGTTTATTAAACTTTGTTTATATGTTTCCGAAATACACCATAGAAGACCTGGGATTTACTTTTTTAGGTATAATCTATGTTGTCACAGGTTTTACTCATGTCCTGCTAATGCGAAGCCTTGATAATGGCTTCTTGCTTATAACGTATGTATTTCTGATTATTTGGAGTACTGATACCGGCGCATATTTTGTCGGCATCCTTTTTGGTAAAAAAAAGCTTTCCCCACAACTTTCTCCAAATAAAACATGGGAGGGTTCGATTGGCGGATTAATATTCAGCTTTATTGTCATATTCCTGTACCTGAGGTTTATCAAGATGCCTGAAGGTATAGTGCTATTATATATCACCCCCGTAATTTCTATTGCGGCCCAAGTTGGTGATTTGTTTGAGAGCGCTATTAAGCGTTTTGCCAATATTAAAGACTCCGGAAATGTCATTCCCGGACACGGGGGTGTCTTAGACCGCTTTGATAGTGCGCTTTGGGCGGTACCGACCGCATATTACCTGGTATTATTTTTGGAAAGGACGGCTTGAATAATGAATCCTCAACTGGAACGTTATGTGACAGTTTTAATCAAGCTTGGGATTACATTATTAATTCTTATAACGGCATTTTTCACAATCCAATATATCCTGCCGCTGATTTTTCATGTCTTAGGTAAACTAACCTGGGGTTTTTTACCTTTTATCCTGGCGATAGTTATTGCAATCTTAATTGACCCTTTTGTAGATTGGCTTGTCCATAAAAAAAGAGTAAGCAGGGGTGTAGCTGTAGCCGTTTCTTTACTCTTTGTTCTTGCCCTGATTAGTGTGGTAGTGATAATTATAGTATCGCGGCTGGTAATTGAGTTGACCGGTTTGTATGGAAACTTACCGGCCTATACGCAGTACTTCATGAAATTTGGCGTACAAACAGTGGAACAAGTGAGAGTCTTTATCACTAATAATCCGCTGCCTATTGAAGCTCAGAACGCCTTAAAAGCCAACCTGCAGGTATTGATTGATAGTCTGACCGGTATTGTTGGCGCTACGACCAATTTCCTTTTTAACCTTTTGACAGGACTGCCCGGTTTTGCTACGATAATTATTGTGTCAGCTTTGGCCACGTTCTTTGTCAGCCGTGATAAAGCCTTGATAACCGGGTTTATTTATAAGTTTACACCGAATAAGTACATCGCGCCCATAAGTACTATCATCAGCGAGATAAGCAAAGCGCTCGTCGGTTTCTTCCGGGCCCAGACAATTTTAATAAGTATTACATCTGTGCTTTCCATTATCGGTCTATATATTTTAGGGGCTAAGTATGCTCTGACCATGGGTTTGATTATAGGATTTTTCGATTTGCTGCCAATCTTAGGACCGGGTACAATCTTAGTACCGTGGGCAATAATAAATATGTTGGCCGGCAGCTACGATCTTGGGATAGCTCTGTTAATACTATATGCCATTCTGGTTGGTATCAGGCAATTGATAGAACCGAAAATAATTGCGACTAATATAGGCATACATCCTTTGGCCACTCTTATTTCTCTTTATCTGGGCCTGAAATATCTAGGAGTCCCGGGTATTATCATCGGACCTTTTCTGGTTATTCTCGCCAAGGCTGTCGCCAAGAGTATTCTCCCTGAGAAATGACGAAAGGCAGGAAAAACAGTGCTAAAAAAGCTTGTTATACTTGGTTCGACCGGTTCTATTGGCAGACAAGCCTTGCAAGTGGTAGACGAACACCCGGACCGCTTCGAAATTGCAGCGCTTGCTGCCGGAACAAACATGGAATTGTTTGCCCGACAGATTATAAAATATAATCCGAAATATGTCTCGGTAGGCTCGCCTGAATCTGTCAATGAATTAAAGTCCCTGAGCCATACCACGAGCTTAGAAATCCTGGTCGGAACTGAGGGATTAGTGAATTTGGCCAGGTTAAACGGCATAGATATCATATTAATTGCTGTAACTGGCGTCCACGGGCTTTTCCCGACCCTGGCTGCACTTGAGAACAAGACGACTGTTGCTCTGGCCAATAAAGAAACACTTGTAGCCGGCGGTTATCTTGTCATGAGCAAAGCTAAGGAAACACAAACGCGGATAATACCTGTTGACAGTGAACATGCTGCTATTTTTCAGTGTCTGGAACAAGAGAACCATGCTCAGACAGATAAATTAATTCTGACAGCCTCCGGCGGTCCGTTCATAAATTATAGCCGTGAGGAGCTGGAAAAAGTTACACCTGAAAAAGCGCTTCAGCATCCCAAATGGCAGATGGGCCGAAAAATTACTGTCGACAGCGCCGGACTTATCAATAAAGGTCTGGAAGTTATTGAAGCCCATTGGCTGTTTGACGTTGATTACGACAATATTGAGGTGGTAATTCACCCGCAAAGCATCATTCATTCAATGGTTCAGTATACCGACGGTTCCGTCCTTGCACAAATGGGTATGCCTGATATGAGAGTACCTATCCAGTATGCGCTGACATACCCGGGGCGTATCAGGAATTCCTTCCCGAAGCTAGATTTCACAACTATCAATAGCCTGACCTTTCAAAAGCCTGATTATAACAGGTTCCCAGGTTTGTCGCTGGCGTACGAGGCCGGCAAAACCGGCGGGACAATGACCACCGTATATAATGCCGCAAATGAGATCGCTGTTGACGCTTTCCTAAATGAACGTATCAGTTTTATGCAAATTCCGTCTATAATTGAACAGATAATGAATAAGCATGAATTAACGAAGTTGTCCGCTATCGAGGAAATTCTTCAGGCCGACGAATGGGCTCGCAGTATGGCTCGAAAGCTCAGTAAATCCTAGAAAAAGGGGTGCCTCTTATGCAGACATTAATAACATCTTTAATTGTTTTAGGTATAATCATCTTCGTTCATGAATTTGGACATTATATCGTCGCAAAAGCTACCGGCATTCGCGTCGAAGAATTTAGTCTGGGGATGGGTCCAAAGCTTGTTGGTGCAAAATGGGGCGAAACCTTTTATGCTCTCAGAGCGCTGCCGTTGGGCGGCTTCTGTAAAATGTCCGGTGAAACCGGCAACGGCGAGTACGACCCTGCTGCTGTGCCTGATCCCAGGCGATTTAACGAAAAACCTATTTGGGTCCGCATGGCGGTCATTGTAGCGGGACCTTTGATGAATTTTGTTTTAGCTATCTTGCTTTTTACGTTTGTCTTTACTTTTTTGGGCGTACCCTCAGATTATACTAACAAAATCGGAACTGTTGTCACGAACAGTCCTGCTGAAGCAGTAGGACTTAAACCGGGTGATAAAATAATCAGCATTAACGGGCAGCCGATTAATACCTGGCGTGGTCTGGTTGATATTATTCATGTCAATACCGGCAACGAATTAAAGATTGTGATTGAGAGAGACAATGCCCCGCTCGAGTATCGGGTCACCCCGCAATATGACCAACAAAACAAAGTCGGTATTATTGGTATATCTCCGGATGAGCCGATCCTGCAACGGAGCGGTCTGATAAATGGGACTAAAAAAGGTTTAGACCAAAGCTATTTAATCACCAAACTGACCTTGGTAGGTTTGCGCGATATGATAACTGGTAAGGTTTCGACAGAAGGGGTAGCCGGTCCGGTCGGCATAATCCAAATAATCGGGGAATCAGCGCGGATCGGTTTTTTGTATCTGACAAATATTGCAGCTTTGATTTCGATAAACCTTGGCCTGTTGAATCTCCTGCCGATCCCTGCACTTGACGGCAGCCGCTTGCTGTTTCTGCTTTTTGAAGCCGTAAGAGGGCGTCCGGTAAATCCAGCTAAAGAAAATATGGTCCATCTTGTAGGGTTTTTCCTGATGATGATGCTGCTGGTCTTTTTCACATATAACGATCTCTTGCGGCTTTTTGGATAGGGGTTATTTTGAGATAGGAGTTTATATGAAAACAACATATTTTGAGCGCCGGAAAACAAAGACCATCAGAATCGGCAACGTCGGAATTGGCCACGATTTTCCGGTATCGATCCAGTCAATGACGAATACCAAAACCATCGATACACTGGCCACGCTGGCACAAATAAAAGAATTAGCAGCAAACGGTTGTGAAATTATCCGGGTGGCAGTCCCGGACCGCGACGCCGCCTTTTCTTTGGGCCGGATCGTGGAGGGATCGCCGTTACCGGTGATTGCCGATATACATTTTGATTATCAGCTTGCCTTAACGGCCATTGAGCAGGGAGTTAACGGACTGCGGCTTAATCCGGGAAACATCGGCGCAAGATGGAAGGTTGAAGAGGTTGTCCGGGCAGCACAAGAGAGAAAAACACCGATTCGAATAGGAGTTAACAGCGGTTCTCTTGAAAAAGAACTCCTGCATAAACACGGCGGTGTGTGTGCCGACGCCATGGTTGAGAGCGCGTTAAAGCATATTGCGATTCTCGAAGATTTAAATTTTGACCTCATTAAAGTATCCTTAAAAGCCTCGCATGTACCGCTAATGATAGAGGCGTACAGAAAAATAGCCGAGGCTGGTGCTTATCCGCTGCACTTGGGTGTTACGGAGGCCGGTCTCGTCGAAAACGGCAGTATCAAATCGGCTGTCGGGATAGGAACATTGTTGGCGGAAGGGATTGGCGATACTATTCGCGTTTCTTTAACCGGTGATCCTGTCCCGGAAATCAAAGCAGCCAAAGTTATCCTGCGCACGCTGGGATTACGGGAAAAAGGCGTCGAGATAATATCCTGTCCGACTTGCGGGCGTTGCCAGCTTGATCTACTTAAAATTGCGAAAGAAATTGAACTCAGGACTGCCCAGATTGAGCTGCCTCTCACGATTGCAGTTATGGGTTGTGCGGTAAACGGTCCTGGCGAAGCTAAAGAGGCTGACGTTGGTATAGCTGGAGGCAAGGGTGAGGGCTTAGTTTTTGTAAAAGGGGCTATTGTACGTAAGGTGCCGGAAAATGAATTGGTTGACGCCCTGCTTGATCAGATTAATAAGCTAATTCAATCAGATAAATTCAAAAATAAAGGAGTATAGATTATGTATTTCAGCAAATTATATGCCCCAACACTGCGCGAGACTCCGGCTGAAGCAGAGGTTGTCAGTCATCAGCTTTTAGTTCGGGCTGGTTTCATCCGCAAATCATCCTCCGGTGTATATACGTACTTACCCATGGCACAAAGAGTCTTGCAAAAGATATCCCGCATAGTCAGAGAAGAAATGGATAAAGCAGGCGGACAGGAAGTCGCTTTGCCGATAATCCAGTCGGCTGACCTCTGGCTTGAGTCCGGACGCTGGCATGTTTACGGCAAAGAGTTGTTCAGATTAAAGGACCGGCATGACCGCGATTTTTGTCTCGGGCCTACACATGAAGAGATTATTACGGATTTAATCAGAACAGATGTCAGTTCCTACAGGCAATTGCCGCTGTTATTGTATCAAATACAAAACAAGTACCGGGATGAGCGCAGACCGCGCTTTGGTTTGATGCGCGGCCGGGAGTTTATCATGAAAGACCTTTATTCCTTCGATAAGGATGAAGCCGGTCTTGAGATAAGCTACTGGAAAATGCATGAGGCCTATACAAAAATATTTACGCGCTGCGGCCTGGATTTTCGCCCGGTGGAGGCTGATTCCGGCGCCATAGGGGGCAGCACTACGCACGAATTCATGGTCATGGCCGAGTCCGGCGAAGCAGATATTGTGTACTGCCCGGAATGTAATTATGCCGCGAACGTGGAAATTGCGCCGTGCAAACCGGACGACAATGAGCAGGGAACGCCGCTTACGCTCGAAATGATTGAAACGCCACAGGTCACTACGGCAGAAATGGTCGCAGGTTTCTTCGACCTGCCGCTGAAAAAAATCATCAAAACAATGTTCTATCAAGTTGGTGAGGAGATTGTAGCAGCAATCGTTCGCGGAGATAGGTCCATTAATGAGATAAAACTGCAGCGCCTAAGCGCTGCCGACATTATCGAGCTTGCCTCACCTGAAAAGGTGAAAGAGATAACCGGCGCTGAGTCCGGTTATGTTGGGCCTGTCGGTCTTGTTGAAAAAGGTATTAAGGTCTTTGCCGATGAAGAAATCAAGACGATGGTTAATGCTGTCTGCGGCGCGAACAAAGCACAGTATCATTTTAGGAATGTCAGGCCTGAAAGAGATTTTCAAGTAACAGCCTATGTTGATCTGCGTTTAATTGAACCGGGTGAGTCGTGCCCCCAATGCCCCTCCACACTGAAATCAGCCAGGGGTATTGAGGTCGGTCAGGTTTTTAAGCTCGGAACAAAATACTCCAAGGCGCTCAATGCCAAATATGTTGATGAAAACGGCGCTGAAAACTTCATTGTTATGGGTTGCTATGGCATCGGTGTGAGTCGGACAATGGCTGCTGCGGTGGAGCAGAATAATGATAATGAAGGTATTATCTGGCCGGTGGCAATTGCCCCGTATCATGCCGTAGTTATACCCGTAGCTGTAAACGACCCCGTTTTAAAACAGGCGGCCGAAGAGCTATATCACGAATTAGAGCAGTGCGGTATCGAAACTGTTATCGATGACAGGAATGAGCGGGCCGGCGTGAAGTTCAAAGATGCTGATCTTATTGGTTACCCTGTCCGCTTGACAGTTGGGAAAAAGATGTTGGAGGAAGGCCTAATTGAAGTAAAATTGCGCAAGGATAAGGTTATTAGTTTTATTAAAAGAAATGATATAATTGAGTTTATCAAGGATGTTTTAGAGAACTCGTAAAATATTATTTGTAATTAGGAGGAAGCCAAATGCCTATTACAGTAATAATTCCAGCATACAACGAGGAAAGACATCTAAGTGGGGTTCTGGCACCGCTAAAAGAAATCGCTGAAATCTCTCAAATAATTGTCGTGAGTGACGGTTCTTTGGACAACACTGCGCAAGTCGCTTTACAATGGAATGTTGATGTCATAGACTTGCCGGTGAATGTTGGCAAGGGCGGAGCTATGGCAGCCGGCTTTTATGAGGCTAAAGAAGAAGTAATCTTATTTCTTGATGCGGATCTGATTGGTCTGACTATACAACATATTTACGATTTAATTATCCCTATTCTTGTGGATGAGGCCGATATGACAGTCGGTGTTTTTGAACGCGGCCGGATTACTACAGACATGGCCCAGGTAGTAGCACCGTTTTTGTCCGGACAGCGTTGCTTAAGACGCAAATGGCTTAAACATATCAATGAATGGGCTGATGCCGGTTTTGGTATTGAGGCTGCCATGACTATTTTTGCCCACCAGAATCAGTTGCGAGTACAACAGGTTTACTTAGCGGAAATGTCGCATGTTATGAAAGAAGAGAAATACGGAATCGTACGCGGATTTGCCTATCGTATGAAGATGTATTGGGAGATTGCCAGAAAAGTACGTATGGGGGGTTAGTCGTGGAATATGAAATAACTATGTCTTTACGTTTAATTTTAGCGGCTGTCTTAGGTGGCTTTATCGGTTTGGAACGCGAAAGTTTGAACAAATCGGCAGGTTTTCGTACACACACCCTCGTCTCGATTGGCTCATGCCTTATTACGATTTGTTCAATTGAAATATTCAATGTTTATGGTCATGGCACGATCGGTGACCCAGCCCGTCTTTCGGCACAGATAGTTAGCGGCATTGGATTTTTAGGCGCCGGAACAATAGTCAGGTCAGGTTTTGGCATCAAAGGGCTGACTACCGCAGCCTCACTATGGGTTGTAGCTGCGATTGGTCTGGCCGTTGGCATAGGAAGTTATCTCACTGCGGTCGTAACTACGGTTATCGTCTTTTTGGTACTCGTATACATGGGGTCCCTCGAGAATTTAGTCAAATCATCAGCGAAGAATCTCAAGAGGATAGAAGTACTTATCAGAGACAAACCAGGACAAATGGGCCTGGTTTCTACTGCTATGGGTGAACTGGATGTACATATCCGGAATGTTGAAATGAGCGAACCCCTCAATAATAACCGGATTAAGCTGAATTTCACGGTGAGTCTTCCCTATAATCTGAAAATATATGATCTCGTCGAAACATTAAAAAGGATTGAAGGAGTCTATGAGATAACAATCATCTAGGCACGATTTTCAAGGAGGTTACACGATAGTAATGTCATTGCCGATCAACAATTCTCAGTTTAAATGGCAGGAGATTCTTAATTTATCTCAATTACCGCAAAATACAAGGGAATACCTATCTGGCTGCCAGCTAAAAAACATTACAGTTTCCCAGGCTGAAAAAGCTTGGGAAATCTACTTTACTTGTCCTTTTGAACCTAATTTGGACATCATTGAAACCCTGACCCCATTCTGGCAGGACTTATTCGGGTGCGATCTTAAGCCGGTGTTTCATTTTGAGCCGGACAAGACTTCAGGCAAGCTGGAAAACCTTTCTCTGCATCAGTGGCCAAAGATAGTTGACCAACTTGCTGTTAATACTCCCAGTCTGCGCGGATGGTTAAATGACGCCCAAATAAAAATTAACGGCAGCGCTTTAAAGATAACTCTCAGACAAGAGGTGGGCTGGGCTTATCTCACCTCGCAGGGGTTGAAATCCCGACTCGAGTCCCTGCTCAAAGATCAATACGGAATGTTGACAAATGTCAGTATCGCTCTCGCTGATGAAAATACGGAAATTGCTCCTTTAGACGGATGTTGCGAAAAATTAGACGATATCGAGGATACCTATCGTCATAAAATCTTAGAAGACATCGAAAAAGCAAATGAAGGCAAACAAAAGCAGAAAAATGCAAACAAGCAAAATATAATTCTTGGTAAAAAGATCAGTGAGAAGCCGATATTGCTCAGTACAGTTCTTGAAGAAGAGCGGAGCATCACTATTTGCGCCTATATTTTTAATCTGGAGTATAAAGTATTAAAAACCGGCAGGACCTTGATCAGCTTTATCGTTTCCGATAAAACCGATTCTTTGAACTGTAAAATCTTTGCCGATACCCAAACGGCCGCAATGTTGCGGACGCAATTAGCCGAAAACAGCTGGTATCTGCTGCGCGGGCCGGTGCAAACAGACCGTTTCTCGCAGGAATTAACGCTTTTGGTTCAGGATATTATCAGCACTGAAGTACCTCAAAGAGAAGACTTGCATGAAGAAAAAAGAGTTGAATTACACCTGCATACAAAAATGAGCGCACTCGACGGTATGACCGATGTCCATCAGGCCGTCAAACGCGCAGCTAAATGGGGACATGCCGCTTTAGCAATAACAGATCATGGGGTGGTGCAGGCCTTTCCGGAGGCGTATGAAGCGGCGCGCAAGCTAAAAATAAAAATTATTTTTGGACTCGAGGGTTATATCTTCGATGATGCAAATCCTGAAATACCTGGAGTTAAAACCCCGACTTATCATTGCATAATTCTGGCGTTAAACCAGGAAGGGCTTCGTAATATCTATGAACTCGTAACTCTTTCTCACCTGAAGTATTTTCATCGTGTCCCGCGTATCCCGAAAAGCCAACTCACGCGCTTGAGAACAGGACTCTTAGTGGGCTCTGCCTGTGAAGCGGGAGAGTTGATCAGATGCTACCTCGAGGAACGTGCAGACACCAAGAGATTTACGGAGATTGCGGGTTTCTATGATTATCTCGAGATTCAACCGCGTGGCAATAACCTGTTCATGCTCGAAAACGGAACTTTCAGCTCGGAAGAAGAGCTTTTAAATATGAATAAAACCATCTATGAGCTGGGCAGAAAACTAAATAAACCAGTTGTGGCTGCAGGTGACGTTCATTTTTTGGATCCGGAGGACGAGGTGTATCGGCGGATTCTCATGGCCGGAAAAGGATTTGAAGATGCGGACAAGCAGGCGCCGCTTTATTTAATGACCACAAAGGAAATGCTGGAGGAATTTGCTTATCTCGGAGAAGACGCGGCAAACGAGGTTGTTATTCAAAATCCGCAGAAAATTGCTGCACTTGTGGAGGCAGTAAAGCCTATTCCCGACGAGCTTTATCCGCCCCAGATACCGGGAGCAGAGGACGAAATTATCAATCTGACCATGTCAAAGGCTCATGAGCTTTACGGTGAGCCTTTGCCTGAGCCGGTTAAAATGCGCATTGATAAGGAACTTAAAGCCATAATCAATAATGGATTTGCTGTTTTGTATCTCATCGCTCACAAACTTGTGAAAAAGTCCAACGATGACGGTTACCTCGTGGGCTCAAGGGGCTCAGTAGGTTCCTCGCTTGTCGCGACGTTATGCGGGATAACCGAGGTGAACCCATTGCCGCCCTATTACCTCTGCCCAAAATGCCATTACTTCCAGTTTATTGACGATGGGTCAGTAAGTTCCGGCGCGGATTTACCGGGTAAAAATTGTGACAACTGCGGGGCTCCGCTGATCAAGAACGGGCATAATATTCTCTTTGAGGTGTTTCTGGGTTTTGAAGGAGACAAGGTTCCTGATATTGACCTCAATTTCTCCGGCGACTACCAGCCTCAAGCACATAAATACACCGAGGAGCTATTCGGCAAAGACAACGTCTTTCGGGCCGGCACAATAGCGACCGTAGCTAATAAAACTGCGTTCGGCTTCGTGAAAAATTATTTTGCTGAAAGGAATACCTTTGTACGCTCCGCTGAATTAAACAGGCTGGTCAATGGCTGTACGGGCGTTAAAAGAACAACCGGGCAGCATCCTGGCGGCGTTATGGTTTTACCGAAAGGGCTGGATGTTCATAATTTTACTCCGCTGCAGCGACCGGCAGACGATACTCAAACCCAAACTGTCACAACGCACTTTGACTACCATTCTATTTCGAGCCGCCTCGTAAAACTAGACTTGCTTGGGCATGACGATCCCACAGTCTTAAAAATGCTCGAG
This sequence comes from Peptococcaceae bacterium UBA6129, assembly GCA_002422465.1. Taxonomy (GTDB): domain Bacteria; phylum Bacillota; class Peptococcia; order DRI-13; family UBA6129; genus UBA6129. The sequence goes on from DIVP01000154.1 coordinate 39,590, forward strand.
GACTTAACCGGTCTGGACTGCCGCACTATTCCACTTGATGAACCCGGTGTTTTGTCGTTGTTTTGCAGCACGAAAGCGTTGGGTGTCAATCCCGAGGATTTGGGTACAAATCTTGGGACTCTCGGCATACCCGAGTTTGGAACAAGGTTCGTTCGTCAGATGCTTGAGGATACCAAACCGCAAACCTTCTCCGAACTTGTCCGCATCAGCGGTTTTTCACATGGCACCGACGTCTGGCTGAATAATGCCCAGGATATTATTAAATCTGGGGCAGCCAGAGTATCGGAGGTTATCTCAGCGCGCGACGATATTATGATTTATCTTATTTATAAAGGTTTGAATCCGGTTAAAGCCTTTAAGATTATGGAGGATGTACGCAAAGGAAAGGGGCTTTCTTCCGAAGATGTCGGCGAACTGCAAAGACATGAGGTACCCCAGTGGTACATAGAATCATGTCAAAAAATCAAATACTTATTTCCAAAAGCTCACGCCGTAGCTTATGTAATGATGGCTTTTCGCGTGGCTTACTTCAAGGTCTATTTCCCTGCAGCTTTTTACGCCAGCTTCTTCACTGTGCGCGCCGATGAGTTTGATGCCGAGATTGTTGCTGCCGGAATTGGAGTAATCAAGAAAATGATTGACGAGATAATGAAAAAGGGTAAAGAGGCTACGCAAAAAGAAGATAAACTATGTACGATATTAGAGCTTGCTCACGAGATGTATTTACGGGGCATTACTTTAAAGAGGGTTGACTTGCTCTTATCGGATAATAAACATTTCTTAATTGTTGACGCAGGCAAGTCCTTGCTGCCACCTCTCGGCTCACTGCAGGGACTTGGGCAGACAGCCTCCGGCAGCATTGTCAAGGCAAGAGAAGAAAAGCCGTTCACATCACGCGAGGATTTAAGAATCAGAGCAAAACTGAGTAAGACTGTTATCGAGGTCCTCGATAAGCACGGCTGTCTGCAAAACCTTCCTGAGAATGATCAGATGAGTCTTTTTTGATAGCTTGCAAAATGGAATCAAAATGTGGTAAACTATTGGTGCTGGATTTTTTTACATTCTATTCAACAGGCGTGACAAGAGTGGGTATCTCCCACTCTTTCGTATTATTGATTCGCACTGAGCTTAAAAACATTTTTATTGAAAGGAAGGATGCCTCATGCAGGGCGAAAAAATCCGAGATATAGTTTATGGACTCGCCGGAGCAGTTGTCGAAAGAAACGGCCTGGAACTGGTTGGCGTAGAGTTTGTCAAGGAAGGCGCGAACTGGTATCTCCGTTTATATATAGACAAAGAGGGCGGCGTAAGTCATGAAGACTGCCAGACTATCAGCAATCATATCTCCGACCTTCTCGATGAAAAAGACCCGATTCCGCAAGCGTATTTTTTAGAGGTTTCATCTCCGGGAATTGAGCGCATTATCCAGACAGACAAGGACTTTGAAAAATATCGCGGCAGCGCTGTTAATGTACATACATATACGGCCATAAACGGGCAAAAAAAGATCAGTGGTATTTTGGAAAGCAAACAGGATGATGTACTAATTTTAAAATCACCGGACGGTTTAAAACAGAGTATACCGGCGGACAAAATAGCTCAGGTAAAACTTGCCTGGGAGAATTAAGGGGGAGAGTATAAAAAATGAATCTGGAATTAATTGAAGCGCTACATGACCTGGAAAGAGAAAAAGGAATCAATAGCGAGATAATTATTGAGGCGATCGAAGCAGCACTGGTATCGGCTTATAAAAAGAATTTTGGGACACAGTCAAATATGAGAGTACAATTCGACCGTGGTTCGGGGGAGATCAAGGTATTTTCACGCAAGGCCATCGTTGAAAATATTACTAATCCTAAAGAAGAGATAGCCTTAAGTGAGGCGCGGAAATTGGATCCTCGTTATGAACTCGACGACGTGCTGGAAATTGAGGTAACACCGAAGGATTTTGGCCGTATTGCCGCTCAGACGGCAAAACAAGTAGTTGTCCAGCGCATCAGAGAAGCTGAAAGAGATATGATCTACGATGAATACTCCAATCGTGAGGGCGATATAGTAACCGGAGTCGTCCAAAGACAGGAAGGAAAAAATGTCTTTGTAGATTTGGGGAAAACCGAAGCGGTTTTAAGCCAGAACGAGCAAATACCAGGTGAATTGTATAAGAATGGCGATAGAATAAAGACCTTCATCGTCGAAGTCAAAAAAACAACTAAAGGCCCGCAAATCCAACTTTCCAGAACACATCCGGGTCTTTTGAAGCGCTTGTTTGAACTGGAAGTACCGGAGATTCATGATGGTACTGTCGAGCTCAAAGCCTTGTCCAGAGAGGCAGGGGCGCGTTCGAAGATAGCAGTGTTCTCCAAGAATGAGAATGTCGACCCGGTTGGTTCTTGCGTCGGTCCGAAAGGGCTCCGGGTCCAGGCAATCGTAAATGAATTAAAAGGCGAGAAGATAGATATAGTCAAATGGAATAGTGATCCGGTTAAATATATTGCTAATTCTTTAAGCCCGGCCAAAGTTGTGTCGGTTGATATTTCTGCTGACCAGAAAATGGCAAAGGTAGTTGTACCGGATTATCAATTATCACTTGCAATTGGAAAAGAAGGGCAAAACGCCCGTTTAGCCGCTAAATTAACAGGCTGGAAAATAGATATTAAAAGCGAATCCCAGGTACAGCCGGTCATTAGTGAAGAATAGCAAAGGGGTGATCATGATGCGACAAAAAAAAGTTCCGCTGAGGATGTGCGTCGGGTGTCAGGAAATGAAACCAAAAAAGGAACTCATTCGTATCGTGCGTACACCCGAATCAGAAATATTGATTGACGGCAGCGGCAAGAAATCCGGACGCGGTGTCTATATTTGTCCGCAGAGGGAATGCTTACAAAAGGCCCTCAAGACCAACCGCCTTGAAAAAAACCTGGAACACGCGATTTCACCGGAAATTATAGAACGTTTGAAGGTGGGTCTCGGATATGAACATTCCTCCTAAAACTGGCGCATTGCTCGGATTAGCTAAAAAAGCCAGGCTTTTACAGAGCGGTGAATCAGCTGTTTTAGCAGCTATGAAAAAGAAGGCCGTTATGCTCTTAATTATCGCGGATGATTTACCGGAAAAAAGAAGAGCACACTGGCAAAAATGGTGTGAAACAAACAACACCAACTGTATAACGATGGGGACAAAAGAAGAGTATGGCAGGCTGCTGGGAATATCAGCGCGAAGTATTCTTGTGATAACTGATATGAAGATGGCTGATGCAATTATTAAGACAATCCGCACAAGCGCGGAATAAATTACAGAAATATTAACGGGGGTGGTTTGATGGCTAATATTCGCGTGCATGAACTGGCGAAAGATATGGATCTGCCGAGCAAAGAGCTATTAGATAAATTACAGGCTTTAGGATTAAAAATGAAAAACCACATGAGCACAATCCCCAGTGGTGAAGTAAATAGAATAAAGAACATGGTGCTAAACCTAGACAACAAAAACAAGATTCCGATTCAAACAAAAGAAAAGCAACCTGTTAATACAACACCAAGTGAAACTAAGCCAGTTCAGGGGAAAGCAATACCTGTTCCGGTCAGCACACCAAAACCGGTCAGGACGCAGGAAGGTTATGCTCCAAGGCCACAGGAAACGCCTCCTGTCAGATCACAAAATCCTGGTACACATACGCCTGGAACGCAAGCGCCCGGAGCACAGCATAGACCACAGGGCTTTCAGCAGCATAGACCGCCTGTCCAGCCTGACAGACAGGGCGCCGCACAAGCCAATAAACCTGCCGCCGCTCTGCGCCCGAGAGTTCAAACCGGTATTCCGCCAAAAACTCAAACAGAACACCAGGTCAAAGAAACTTATCTGAATAAAGCGGAGAATGAGCTCGGCGATAAAGCTTATGAGAGAGGCGGTATAGCAAAATCACCTACCAAGAAGCCTTCGCGTTTTCCGGATAATAAGAAATTCGATCCTAAAAAAGGCAAGAAATTTAAAGGCGGCAGGAATTTTGCGCAGCAACGGGAAATTGCACCTGTAATCGTCAAAAACATCACCCTGGACGGCTCGATAACAGTACAAGATTTTGCACATTTAATCAATAAAAAAGCTGCTGACGTTATTAAAAAGCTACTCACAATGGGAGTATTGGCTACGATAAATCAAGAGTTGGATATTGAGACTCTAACTATTCTGGGAAGCGAGTTCGGAACTATTGTAGATGTGAAGGTTAATAAAGAAGATCTATTACTTACAGAGCAGCCTGATATGCCGGGGGATTTAATGGAGCGTCCGGCAGTTGTAACAATCATGGGACACGTGGATCATGGTAAAACCTCTCTTTTGGATGCTATGCGTCACGCCAATGTCACAGCAACTGAGGCAGGCGGAATAACCCAGCATATCGGAGCTTATCAGGTTGAAATCAAGGGTAAAAAGATCACATTTTTAGATACGCCGGGACATGAAGCCTTCACAGCGATGAGAGCCAGGGGCGCTCAGGTGACAGATATTGCTATCCTGGTCGTTGCTGCCGATGACGGAGTCATGCCTCAGACCGTCGAAGCGATCAACCATGCCCAGGCAGCTCATGTCCCAATCATCGTAGCTATAAATAAAATAGATAAAGAAGATGCCAACCCCGACCGTATTAAGCAGGCTCTGACAGAATATGGTCTCGTTACTGAAGAGTGGGGCGGCGAAACTATCTGTGTAAATGTCTCAGCCAAAACAAAAGCCGGGCTGGAACAATTGCTCGAGATGATTTTACTCGTAGCCGAGGTAGGCGATCTAAAAGCAAACCCGAATCGCAAGGCCAAAGGAACGGTTATTGAAGCAAAACTTGATAAGGGCCGCGGACCTGTAGCGACGGTGCTTGTCCAAAACGGCACCTTGCAAATCGGCGATTTTATTATTGCCGGAACGACAACAGGCCGGGTCAGAGCGATGCAGGATGACAAAGGGCGTCGGCAAAAGAAAGCCCTGCCTTCGATGCCTGTCGAAATTATTGGCCTGTCCGATGTACCACTTGCCGGAGATATATTCCAGGTTGTCGAGGATGAACGTCTCGGCAAACAAATCACCAGTGAAAGAACGGCAATAAAGAGAGAAGAAAATATCCAGTCCAGAGGCCGTATTACCCTAGAAGACCTATTCAACAGGATAAAAGAAGGGGAAATCCGAGACCTGAATATAATTATTAAGGCTGATGTGCAGGGCTCTATTGAGGCCTTGAAACAATCGCTGGAAAAGCTCTCAAATGATGAAGTACGCGTCAATATCATCCATCAGGGTGTCGGGGCTATCAGCGATACTGATGTAATGCTTGCAGACGCTTCAAACGCCATTATTATAGGGTTCAATGTGCGCCCAGATGTAAATGCCCGGAAGACTGCGGAAAACCAACAGATTGATATCAGACTGTATCGTGTTATTTATAACGCTATCGATGATGTCAAGGCAGCCCTGAGCGGTCTTTTGAAACCTGAAATAAGAGAGGTAATCGATGGTCGCGCTGAAGTAAGAGCGGTATTTAAGGTACCTAAAATCGGAGCTGTTGCCGGTCTTTATGTTACAGAAGGAAAAATTACACGAAACTCGCAGGTTCGCCTGATTCGAGACGGTATTGTTATCCACGAGGGGGGAATTGATTCCCTGAAAAGATTTAAAGATGATGTCAAGGAAGTATTAAGTGGGTACGAATGCGGGCTTGGACTGGATAAATTTAATGACATTCGCGAAGGCGATAATATCGAATCATTTTCTTTTGAGGAGATAAAAAGAGAGCTGTAATAGATTGACAGACTTCAATTTATATTCCATTGCGCCTGAAAAGGAGGTAGTTCAGATGTCAAGTCACCGCACTGCCAAAATTTCCGAAGAAATTAAGAAGGAACTTTCACAAATGATTCGTGAAGAGGTTAAAGACCCGCGCGTCAAGGGCTTGATTAGTGTTACGCATGTTGAGGCAACTAACGATTTGCGATATGCCAAGGTTTTCATCAGCATTCTTTCTGATCCTGAAATAAGCAAGATTACGATGCTGGCCCTCGAAAAAGCCGGTGGGTACTTAAGAAGTGAGTTGGCTAAACGGCTTCAGCTTCGCTATACCCCTGAGCTCTTGTTTAAATTAGATAGTTCTTTAGAGTACGGTTCGAAAATTAATCAGATTTTGTCTGAAATAAATGATGACTCTAAAGGCAGTATAAAGGAAGAGAAGGCTCATGAATGACTGGAAAAATGTCCAAGCTTTTCTGGAGGGCTGTCCTGAGGTTATTTTGGTTGTACATGATAAGCCTGACGGAGATTGTCTTGGTTCAGGCCTGACCTTATGTCTGGGCTTAGCCGGACTCGGTTATAAACCGGTAATGCTTCTGCCGGAAGCAATTCCCGAGATATATCATTTTCTCCCAGGCCAGGAGTATGTTGAAATCAGAGCAAAATCCGCTTTACCGGAGAGCATACCAGTTATTACTGTCGACTGTTCCGATATGGAACGGTTGAATTATAAAATAAATGAATCCAACCCCGTTTTGAATATTGACCATCATGTCAGCAACACCTGTTTTGGTCTGCTCAATATTGTTGATACGGATGCTGCTGCTACCGGGGAGATAGTCTATAGCCTTTTGGGTGAAGCAAAAGTAGAAATAACCCCGGAGATGGCCACGTGCCTGTATGTTGCCATTTCTACCGATACCGGGTCATTTATCTACAGCAATACGACTGCAAAATCGCTGAGAATTGCGAGTGAGTTACTCGCGCAAAAAACCGACCTCGACCTGATCCGCAGTGAATTGCACGAGACAAGACCTCTCTCTGAACTGTTGACAATTAAAGCTGCACTTGAAAACCTTTTCATCTCAGAGGACGGTAAAATGATTAGCTGTACGCTTGCCTATAAAGAGCTGCAGGAGAAAAAACTTTTAACAACTGAAACCGACGGTCTGATTGGCATGCTGCGTGCGACTGAAGGGGTAGAGATAGCGCTTCTTTTTAAAGAGCTGCAGCCGGGGCTTGTTAAAATCAGTCTGCGTTCAAAATCGTATCTTGATGTCAATGCCCTAGCCTCGGAGTTTAACGGCGGCGGTCATGCCAGAGCTGCCGGGTGTACGATTAAAGGAGATTTGCAGGAAGTACAGCGGCTCGTATTCAAGAAAACTAATGAGCATCTCAAAGGGCAGAGCGCTTTATGAACGGCTTCATTAATGTATTAAAACCACCTGGGATGACCTCACATGATGTCATCTCCTTCTTAAGACGCGAGCTGGGCACAAAGAAAATCGGCCACGCCGGAACGCTTGACCCACAAGCTGCGGGCGTACTGCCGGTCTGCGTTGGGCAGGCGACGAGGCTAGTCGAATACCTGAGCATTGCGGATAAAGAATACCTGTGCCGTCTGAAGCTCGGATATACTTCTACCACGCAAGATGCCTGGGGTAGTATCGTTGAACAAAAAGACCCTTCGCAGATCACGCTTACCGATATTGAAAATATTTTGCCACTATTCCGTGGAGAAATCACACAGATAGTACCGATGTATTCTGCCGTGAAAATAGGCGGCGTACCCTTGTACAAACTGGCCCGGCAGGGCAAAACCGCCGAACAAGTTGAACGCAATGTAATAATATATAATTTAAGTCTCTTGGAATACCGCCCCCCGGAGGTAACAATGCTCGTAAAGTGTTCCAAGGGTACTTATATCAGGACTTTGTGCCATGATATCGGTCAAAGGCTGGGTACCGGCGGAATGATGTCGTTTTTACTGCGCACGAGGGTTGGTTTGTTTGATTTGGAGAATAGTGTGACACTCGAAGAGATTGCCCGTACAAAGGCTGGCGTTATCCTACCGGTGCATGATAATCTATTGGGCCTACAAAGCATTATACTCACCGAGAATGATCTCAAGCTTCTGCGTCAAGGGCAAAGGGTAGTACTCAGAAGCGAATACATAGATCAGCTGAAAACAACTGCGGACCAACTTAACGCCGCAGAAAGTGGACAAAGCTATGCAATAATGGACTATTCCGGGAAGCTTCAAGTTTTAGCAATTATAATCAGAAATGAGAACACGTTTTCTCTTAAACCAAAAAAAGTATTCGATATGGAGTAAGTTATGCGCATTCTGAAAAGTCTTGAGGAAATAAAACAACTAAACGGAAGCCCAAACGCCATTGTGCTCGGAAACTTTGACGGGGTTCACAAAGGTCATCAGCAGCTAATCCGCCGGTGTGTGAACGACAGTCACTTAAATGGCTGGGAGTCCTGCGCCCTAACATTTGATCCGCACCCTGCCACGGTAATATCAGGCGGCAAACCAGTGAAATTGATTAATACGACAGAACAAAGATACGAAATGATCAGCTCTTTGGGTATACAAAATCTCATTGTTCTACCGTTTGACGAGGAACTGGCAGCAACTGAACCTGAAGAATTTGTCAGCAAATATCTTTTTCAGCTTATCGGAGTTGCCTCGATCTATATTGGCTTTAATTATTCCTTTGGAAAACACGGCGCTGGTACGCCAGAGCTTTTAAAGATATTAGGTAAAAAATATGGATTTGCTGTTATTGTTGCCAACCCTGTACTCATCGACAACGAAACCGTCAGCAGCACGTTAATCCGGGCAAAATACGCCGTGGGTTCTATTGCAAGTGCGGCCGGCCTCTTAGGGTATTGGCCAATTCTCGAAGGTGAAGTAGTTTCAGGCGACCAACGCGGCCGGCAAATTGGTTTTTCTACTGCGAATATAGCTATCCCGGAATACATCTTACTGCCCGCTTTTGGGGTCTATGCGGCCTATGCGGAAATAATCGGTCAAGACCCGGTTCAGCTTCTGCCGGCAGTTTTAAACATTGGTGTAAAACCGACATTCCATTCAACTAAGCTCACTGTAGAGGTACATATCCTGGATTTTTCCGGCGACCTTTATAGGAAAAGGTTGAAAGTACATTTGCGCGAGAAACTGCGCGATGAGACCTTTTTTGATTCTGTTAGCAAATTAAAGCAGCAGATTAGTATGGACATTAAGAAAACACGTGATATTTTGAAATTCCAAGAGCCTTCGTCGCAGTAAATACCAGGCATAAAATACCCTGCAATAAATAGAATTGTAGTACCTTATTGCAGGGAGGGACAAAAAATGGCTTTGGTTTATGAAAAACATCAGAAGACTCATGATGCTTCAAAAATATTAAGCGAGATAGTTTTCAATGAGGAATTCACCGACCTTAAAAATGAGCTGACACTTTTTTATCAAAGATATGACTGCCCCGGCGCTGAAAAAGAAGCCTTTTGCGACGCAATTTATTGCTTTTTGACGGAAACCAAAGCTCAAGCCTTGTCTATGTGAGCAGGGCAGCACTATGCGTGTAATAATTACTGAGCATGCTAAAAAACGACTCAGAGATTACAGGCAGGTGAAGATAACTGCTCCAGATATTATCCAAGCTGTGAACAATATTCCCGGTTATATCCCGACCGCGACAAGATTCCGCGGCTTCATGAGCAAATCCGGAAGATTTTTTGATATAGTAGCAAAAGATATCCCGAGTGGGCGCCTCGTTATTACCGTAATAGGTAAATAATTGGGTTTTCAGGCAGGGACCTTGCATTAGCCTCATTATTGCATTATAATGGGTTTTGTGCTAGATTAGCGCAGACTAGGTTAAGCGATTCACCGACGCTTCGACGTGGTTGCGCTGTATATTAAGGAGGTGAATACCACATGACGTTAAACCGTGAATCAAAAGCGGAGATAATCACTACACATCGCCTGCATGAAAGCGATACGGGCTCACCGGAGGTTCAGATAGCTATTCTGACTGCCAGAATAAACTATCTCACAGAGCATCTGCAAAAACATAAAAAAGATCACCACTCCAGGCGTGGACTCCTCAAAATGGTTGGACAGAGGAGAGGATTATTGAATTACCTAAAAGGCAAAGAGTTAGACAGGTATAGAAGCATCATAAACACACTTGGCATCAGAAGGTAGGGCGGCATAACCGCCCTCTTATTTTGTTTATTGACTGGTATTTTTTACATAGAATAAAGGAAATAATAAATTACACGTAGAATACAGAGTAAGTGAAAAATAAATGATAGAGAAGAGTAACAGGGAGGTAATTAAAGGCGCATGGAACATTCGCATCAGATTCTCAGCAAAGGGATAATTATAGGAGGCCGGGAATTAAGCTTTGAAACCGGAAGACTCGCTAAACAGGCTGGAGGAGCGATCCTTACCAGGTATGGTGACACCAGTGTACTGACCACTGCAACTACCTCTTCGCAACCCAGAGAAGGTATTGATTTCTTTCCATTAACAGTTGATTATGAGGAACGGTTGTATTCCGTTGGAAAGATACCGGGAGGTTTTATTAAGCGGGAAGGCAGACCAAGCGAGAAAGCAATCCTTTCCAGCAGATTGGTAGACAGGCCGATTCGCCCTCTTTTTCCAAAGGGTAACCGTAACGATGTCCAGATTGTAGCAACAGTAATGTCGGTGGACCAGGATAATCTGCCTGAGATAGTAGCCATTAACGGTGTATCTTTGGCCTTGCACATCTCGGACATACCTTTTGAAGGCCCGATAGGGGCAGTTTTGGTAGGCTACGTTGATAATAAATTCGTTATCAATCCGACGCTCGAAGAAAGAGAAAAAACGACATTGCACCTAGTGGTAGCCGGAACAAAAGACGCTGTAATGATGGTCGAGGCCGGTGCTAAAGAAGTACCCGAGGATATCTGTCTCGAAGCCATCATGCTCG